>NZ_JBNZCE010000051.1:0-82917 GCF_050589265.1 Actinoplanes sp. G11-F43 | reverse complement strand
GCCCGGCGGCGTGTCGTCGGCGTGCACCCGCGGCGGCACCGGCTGCCGTCCCGGGCGAATCCGAACAGGACCTATCATCGTCGGCATGGCGACGCGGCTGGTGCAGCTCAACATGAAGGCACGGGACGACGCGGCGCTGGGCGGATTCTGGGCGTCGCTGCTCGGCTGGGAGATCTCCAGTGAGGGCCCCGGCGTGACGAACCTCGAACCGGTGGGTTTCGTCTATCCCGATCCGGTCGCCGTCTGCCTCGACCTCATCGTGTCGGCGGAACCCAAGACGGTCAAGAACCGGGTGCACGTCGACCTGGCCGCCGGCGGTGACCGGGCTGAGCTCGTCGCCCGTCTGATGCGGCTCGGCGCCACACCCGTCGACGTGGGCCAGGGCGACGTCCCCTGGACGGTCATGGCCGACCCGGAGGGCAACGAGTTCTGCGTGTCGGACACCCCGCCCGCGGAGACCGGGCCGATCGCCGCAGTGGTGGTCGACTGTGCGGACCCGCGGGCCATGGCCGCCTTCTGGGGGGAAGCCACGGACTGGTCCGTGCATCAGGTGACCGATCACGAGGCGGTGTTGCGGTCCGCCAAGGAGGTCGGCCCCTACCTGCGGTTCGTCCGGGTGCCCGAGGCGAAGACCGTCTGGAACCGCGTGCATCTCGACGTCCGCCCGTACCCGGGGGACGACCCCGCGACCGAGGTGGCCCGGTTGTGCGCGCTCGGAGCGACCGCCGTCGACCTGGAACCGGATGTGTCGTGGACCGTTCTCGCCGACCCGGAGGGCAACGAGTTCTGTGTCCTCGCCCCCAGCTGACCGCGTCCCCTGGTGACATGACGATGAGGACCTCCCGGCCCGGGAGGTCCTCATCGTGTCCGGTCGTTCGGTGACCCGCTACGAGGCGATCGCGGGCATGATGCCGAAGTTGCGGCGTGCGATCGTCACGGCGAGATCCTGTACGGCGTAGGCGGTCATGTAGTAGTTGTGCGGCGGGATCTCCTCGGCAAGGGCCAGGGTGAACTCGGTCTCACCAGCGCCGGTCGCCCCGATCCGGACCTTGCGGAGTTCCGGCGTGATCGTGCAGCCGGCGCGGCCGTAACTGGCGAAGAAGAGCCCGACGCGCACCGTGCCGGGCCGGGCGTCGCCCACCACCACGCGTACCGCGACCGAGCTGCCCTGCTCGGCCTGTTCCTCGGTGTGGATCATCAGGGACGGGGACCCGGGCAGCCGGAAGGCGACATCACCGCACCGCGTGCAGATGACACCCTCGGTGTCCAGGGCGGTGGGTACCAGGGCACGGCGTACATAGCGTTCCGCGGGCCGCCCGCACTGGCAGCGCACATGGGTCAAGGTCGAGAAGTCGATGCTGCTGCGGTCGCCGAAGTGCGCGAAGCAGTTGCTCAGCTCGTTGTCCGGGTCCTTGACGAACTGTGTGGCGATGGCCATGTCGAGTGACTGCAGGTCGTCCATCAGGCTCCGGACGGTCCGGGCCCGGTCCTGATTGACCGCCAGGTCCCGCTTGGACACCTGGTTCTCGACCTTGGCGGCGAGTTTGCCGAGGCGTGGGCGCAACGGGTTGGCCGCTGACAGCAACCCACCGGACAGGTAGGCGTTGAGTCGCGCCGCGGTGGTCAACAGCAGCGGCTCCGGCGTCACGACCGGAGGCTCCGGCGCCACCCCCGCGTCGTCACCGATGCCGAAGTGGACGTACGCCGGGAAAGGTTCCGTGGCGCGGATGCTGGAGTTGAGAGCGGTGACCGACGAGGCGTGCGCGAGAGCCGCTTCGGCCCAGGCGAGGTTCTCCGCCCGGCCCGAGTCGTGAACCGTGATCGCGCCCACGATGTCCTTGGCGACCCCGTCGATCGCGCTGAGCGTCAGCTGGAACTTGGGGTCGTATGCCGCCGCATCGGCGAAGGGGCTGTTGTTGCAGGAGCTCATCACGATCTCCGCGGCCGGCACCTCGCGCAGCTGGATCACCTTGTCATCGGGTTTGTAGCACCCCGACCCGAAGGCACAGATCGGTGCGACCAGGGCCGGGTCCCGCTCGACGGCGTCGTTGCGGCCGCAGATCGTGAACTCGGCGAGGTTGATCGAGTCGTCCCGCCCGTGCCCCTGCAGAAAGAGCCGCCGCCAGCGGGTGCCCAGCAGCTCCGACATGACGTCGGCGCGTTCTACGCCGCGCTCGTCACGCAACCGGATGGCCCCGTTGCGGGTGAGCCCACGATCCACGGCGGTGTAGAGGCCCAGCTCCCGAACGTCGGGGGCGGTGTGCACGTACTGCTTGGCGGTGAACCAGGCGAGGGACGCGGCGTCACGGCCGGTCAGGAAGGTGAGGCGGATGTCCGGCCGGTGCGCGGTGGCCCGCACCAGAGGCCAGATGAGATCCGCGGTGAAATGCTCGTAGAGGCCCGCGATCAGCACCGACCGGATCTCGCCCGGCGCGCTGGGCGAGGTGATCAGGTCGGGGCTGATCGCGGTCTCGTCGAGCCAGGTGCCGGCCAGCGGTGCCAGAAGCGCGCGGAGCCCGGCCGGCAGGCCCTCGGGCTTCAGCACGACGCCATGGGTGCGGGCCACCGGCCGGCTGACATCTCCGTAAAGGGAGGCGGCTCGGTCGACCGAGGCCACGAGATCGGCTCGCCCGGCGGTCCAGACCGGGACGGTGGCGGACGACGACGTGAGGAACGCGTCGACGGCCGCCGCATAGGCGGTCGGGTCGTCCAGGACGGTGAACGGTGAACGCACCACGGTCGCCGTCCCAGCGCCGGCGGTGGGGGACTCGGGCTCCATGAGATTCGACTCCTTCACTACGGATGTACGGTTCGAGGCGGGAAGCCGGCGTGGATTTCCCGAGGTGATCGGTGGATCCACGCCGGGTCCTGCTCCTTACGGCCGGGCGGGTGACCGCAGGCGCAGGCCGTGCATGCCGCCGTCGACGGCCAGCACGGTGCCCGCGGTGCCTCCCGACAACGGGCTCGCCAGGTAGGCGATCGCGCCCGCCACCTCGTCCGCCGTCACCAGCCGGCCGGCCGGCTGGAATGCGTTGATCGCGGCGCGGGCCGCCGCCGGGTCGGGCATCTGCTCGAGCTGCCGGTCCACCCATGGTGTGTCGGCGGTGCCCGGGGCGACGCAGTTGACCCGGATGCCCTCGCGCAGGTGATCCGCCGCCATGGCCAGCGTCAGCGCGTAGACGGCGCCCTTGCTGGCCGAGTAGAGCACCCGCTGCTGCAGTCCCGCCCACGCGACGATCGAGCACGTGTTGACGATCGCCGCGGACGGTGACCGCCGCAGGTGCGGCAGGGCATGCCGGGCGACCCGGACCATGCCGACCACGTTGACGTCCAGAACGTGGAGCCACTCGGTGTCGCTGTTCGCCGCGACGTCGCCGATCGCCGGGATGCCGGCGTTGTTGACCACCACGTCCAGACGGCCGAACCGCTCCACGACGGTGTCCACGGCCAACCGGACCTGTGCGTCGTCGGTGACGTCGGCCTCGACGCCCAGGATGCCGTCCGGCAATCCGTCCGGCTTGCGGTCGAACACCGCTACGTCGGCACCCCTGCTCCGCAGCAGCTTCGCCGTGGCCAGGCCGATACCCGATGCCCCGCCGGTCACGACGGCGGTCAATCCGGTGAAGTCCTTCATCACTTTCTCTCCCTCGTTTCCGGTCACGTTCGAGCCGCCGCGGCAGCGGCCGGCGGGCGCAGCCGTACGCCGTGCATCCCGCCGTCGACGGCCAGCAGCGTGCCGGTCGTCCCGGCGGACAGCGGACTCGCCAGATAGGCGATCGCACCCGCCACCTCGTCGGTGGACACCAGTCGCCCGGCGGGCTGGAAGGCGAAGTATTCGGCCCGCGCGGCCACCGGGTCGTCCGCCGCCGCGAGCTGCCGGCTCACCCACGGGGTGTCCGTGGCCCCGGGAGCGACAGAGTTGACCCGGATGCCCTCGCGCACGTGGTCCGCGGCCATGGCCAGCGTCAGCGCGTGTACCGCACCCTTGGTGGCCGAGTAGAGGGCACGCTGCGCCATTCCGGCCGATCCGACGATCGATCCGACGTTGACGACCGCGGCGGCCGGCGATCGCCGTAGATGCGGCAGCGCGTGCCGGGCGACCCGGACCATACCGACCACGTTGACGTTCAGGACCGTCAGCCACTCGTCGTCGCTGTTGCCGGTGACGTCGCCGTACGCGGGGATCCCGACGTTGTTGATCACCAGGTCCAGCCGGCCGAACCGCCCGGCCACGGCGTCCACGGCGGACCGCACCGAGTCGTCGTCGGTGACGTCCGTTTCAATGCCGAGGATCCCGTCCGGTACGCCGTCGGTATGACGGGCCAGGACTGCGACCTCGGCGCCCCCGCTTCTCAGGAGTTCCGCCGTGGCCAGGCCGATCGCCCCGGTCCCGCCGGTGACGATCGCGACCAGACCGGAGAATTCGTGCACCGGCTCTTCCTCTGCTGTCGGAGTGCCCACCGGGCCGGATCGCCCGGTGGGGGTCGGCAGGGATGGGCTACTCACCCCAGTCCTCTTCGATCTCCGGCGCCAGGGCGAGCAGCACCGGGTCCAGCGCCACGATCTCCAGCTCGCTCCGGCAGCCCCCGCACTCCAGGATTTCGCTGAGCCGCGCCGAGTCGGCGACGGTCACGGGTTCCTCGCATTCCGGACATGCCTGGGCGATGGTCGTGATCATGAGATGTGTTCCTTCCGATCGGTTCGTACGGACCGTGTCGTCGTGTCGAGGGCGGTACGGACCGCCCTGACCACCCGGTCCGCGGTGAGGTCGTAGTGCGCGACGAGGTGCTCCTGGTTGCCCACCTCGTCGACGAATCGGTCAGGTACGCCCAGCCGCAGCACGCGGGTGGGCGCGGCCTCGGCCACCGCCTCGGCCACCGCGCCGCCGAGACCACCGGCGCGCCAGTGCTCCTCCAGGGTGACCACGAGGTCGGCCGGGCGTACCGCGGCGATCAGGGTCTCGGTGTCGAACGGCCGCAACGTGTGCATGTTCAGCACGGTGGCCTCGATGCCCTGCCCGGCGAGCACCTCGGCCGCGGCGAGACAGGCGAGCACCGGGTACGGCCCGCAGCTCACCAGGACCACGTCTCCGCCGCCGCGCAGGGTCTGTGCCTGTCCGATGACCGGCGGCGGCGCGGAGGAGGGGATCGGTGGCGTCGGCTTGCGGCCGAGCCTGACGTAGAGCGGCCCGCTCAGGGTCAGGCTCTGTTCGACGACCGCCTCCGTGCCGGCGGCGTCGGCGGGCACCACCACCGTCATTCCCGGAAGGACCCGCATGACGGCGAGATCCTCCAGCGCCTGATGTGTCGGTCCGAGATGGCCCGCGGCCAGGCCGCCATGGGTCGCCATGATGCGAACCGGCAACCGGTTGTAGGCAATGTCGATCTTGACCGCTTCCAATGCCCGGGAGGCGGCGAAGGCCGCCATCGTGTTGACGAAGGGAACCCGCCCGCACGCCGCCATCCCGGCCGCCATGCCCATCAGGTTCTGCTCGGCGATCCCGAGGTTGAGGTACTGCGCACCGGCCGCTGCCGCGTGCTCGGCACCGAACAGTCCGGTATCGGAGTCCAGGCACATCAGTTCGGGGTGCCGTTTCAGGAGAGGGAGCAGGCTGTCCCGGTAGGCCTCACGCGTCGCGCGGCTCATTCGCGAACTCCCCCCGCGCGCAGGGCGCCGACGGCCCGCGCGTGGTTGCGCGCGGACAGTGTCACGTAGTGGCTGGCACTGCGGCCGGCCAGGAACGGCAGCCCATGCCCCTTGACGGTCCGGGCGATCAGCACGCTGGGACGGCCCGGTTCCCACGGGGCGGCGGCGAGATGGCCGGCCAGCAGATCCGGGTCGTGTCCCGCCACCTCGCGCACCGCCCAGCCGAAACCGCGCCAACGGTCGGCCAGCGGTTCCATCGGCGCGACGGCCTCCGTCGGCCCGGTCAGCTGCAGCCCGTTGCGGTCCACCACGGCGACCAGGCGGTCCAGGCGCAGGGACGCGGCTGCGATGGCCGCCTCCCATACCGAGCCCTCCTGGAGCTCGCCGTCGCCCATCAGCACGAAGCTGCGGGCGGTCCGGCCGGCCTGCCGGGCGGCCAGGGCGAATCCGCAGGCCAGCGCCAGCCCGTGACCGAGCGACCCGGTCGGCAGTTCCACCCCCGGTACGGCGCGCACCGGGTGGCCCATCAGCCGGCTGCCGGGCCGGCCGAACCCGGCCAGTTCGGCCACCGGGAAGAAGCCCCGTTCGGCCAGCGCCGCGTAGAGCCCGATCGCGGCGTGCCCCTTGCTCAGGAGAAAGCGGTCGCGGTCCGGGTCGTCCGGCCGGTCCGGGTCCACGTCGAGCACCGAGAAGTACAGCGCGGCCAGCACGTCGGCGCACGACAGCGCACCGCCCAGGTGACCGCCCTCCGGCCCCGCACACATGTCGACGACGTGGGCTCGGATACGGGCGGCCACCATGTCCAGGGTGTCGCGCTCGAGCAGCCGGGTGACCGTCATGACGTCGCCTTCGCCAGCGCGGCCACCACGTCCGGGTTCGCCCACACCTTCTCGAAGGCGTCGGCGTACCGGATGAGCAGGTCGCCGGACGCGGGACTGAGGTGCCGCTTCTGGAGGGTCAGGGAGTCGGCGATGACGGCACGGGTCACCGGGTAGCCGGCTCCGGCGACGGTGCCGGGGGCACCCGTCACGGCCCAGGGGTAGTTCGAGCCGAAGCCGATCCGGTCGACGAACACCTTCTGATCGGGCAGCGGCATGAGCTGGTACTGCGACATCGGCACGCCCTCCGCGCGCAGCAGCCGGCGAAGGGCCGAGCGCAACGCCTCCGGACGTACCCCGTCCAACCCGAACGCGGCCGGGTCGAACCGGAACCGGAGGATGTGCCAGACATGGGTGGTCTCCGGCAGCGCGGTCGGCACCCGCAGTCCGGGCAGCTCCGCCAGGCGTGCGAGGAACGCGGTGACGTTGCGCTGCCGGGCGCTCTCGTACTCGTCGAATCTGGCGAGCTGTGCGGTGGTGAAAGCGGCCTGCAGGCCGTTCATCTTGTGGTTCCAGCCCAGGCCGTACGAGATGTAGTCGCGCTCCCGGCCGCCTTCGATGACCTCGCCGAACTGCCTGCCGCGTCGCATGGCACGCGCCAGTTCGGCGTCGCCGGTCACCAGCAACCCGCCTTCGCCGCAGGTCGGGATGTTCTTGCTGACCTGGAGACTGAAGGAGCCGGCGGCCCCGATCCCGCCGACCGGCCGGCCGCGGTGGGTGGCCCCGGGCGCCTGCGCGGCGTCCTCGATGACCGGGATGCCGTGCCGTGCCGCGATCGCCATGATCCGGTCCATGTCGGCCGGGGCGCCGTGCAGGTGCACCGGGATGATCGCCGCGGTCCGGCCGGTGATGCGGCGCTCGATGTCGTCCGGGTCGATGTTGAAGGTCACCGGGTCGATGTCGGCGAATACCGGTACGGCCATCTGATGCAGTGGGGCGAGCCCGGTCGCGATGAAGCTGAGCGCCGGCACGATCACCTCGTCCCCCGGCCCGATGCCGAGAGCGGAAAGTGCCAGGGACAGGGCCGCGGTGCCGTTGGACACCGCGACGCAGTGCTCGAATCCGAACCGGCGGGCCCAGCGCTCCTCCAGGACGGAAACCGGATTCTCGCCGTCGGTGTCGGACACCAGGCGCGCGCTGTCCAGGGCGTCGATCACGGCTTTCCGGTCGTCGTCCTCGACCAGCGGCCACTCCACACGGCGCCACTCCTGTGGCACGGCCGCTGTGCCGCCGAATGCTGCCAGCTTGCTCATCAGTCTCCCTTACGAGGTCACGGCGATGAGGCCGTGAGGGTCAGAGACGTGCCGCCGTGGCACCGACGGCGTCGATCGCCCGCGCGTACTTGCCGCGCAGCACCGTGGCGTGGTGTGCGATGTCGGACGCTGCGGCGCGAGGGTTCGCCAAACCGTGGGCGCCGGTGAGTCGCAGACCGGTCCACGCGTGTGCGACCGCCTCCACCGCCCGGCCCGCGCCGGCGAGCGCCGGGTCCTGCCACTCGCGGCCGCACCTGCGCAGCAGTTCACCGTGCAGCGAGGCCTGCGCCTGCATGCCCCAGCCGAACGGATACAGCTCGCGCAGCGCGTCGCTGTCCCCGGCCCGGCAGCGCTCGGTGAGTTCCGCGGCGAAGGCGTCGTAGCCGGCCAGGCCGCTACGGGCCGACGTGACCGTGGTGAACGCCTCGACGTCGGAGCGCAGGAAGCCGCCCAGCAGTTCCGGGGTCAACGGCGCCGGGTCGGCGTCCAGGCGTACATCCAGACAGCGCCGCCCGATCCGCGAGTTGCTGAAGAACGCGTCCTGGACGTCGGTCGGATTCGCCGAACCCCAGCTGCGCAGGAACTCCTCGATCGGGACGGCCCCGCGGAACGCGGGAGGCATCGCGTCGGAGACGTACACCAGACCGCGGGTCTCGTCCAAGCCGTAGATCACGACGAGGTGCGCGGCGTGGACATCGCCGTACGCGGGCCGGAACGGCAGGTGGAAGTTGTCTACGGCGGCGATGACCAGCCGGTCGTCGGCCAGGGTGGCGCGCACCTCGCGCCAGACGTCGTCCTCGTCGGCCGGCTGCCACCAGCGGGAGTGCAGCTCGTGGTGCGGTGCGATGGCGGCGCCCAGGTCGATCTCGCCGTCCTCGCCCGGCAGGGCGGGGTAGTAGAACTCCTCGGAGCGGACGTCGCCGGGCAGGTGCAGGAAGCGCCAGCCCACCCCGAGCACCGTCAGCGGATCGGCGCCCGCCCGGGCGAGCACCGTGCCGAACGTGGCCTGCAGGCAGCTGACCAGGTCGCGGTACCACCACTCGGGCTCCGGCCCGACGATCATGTAGGTCCGTGCCGTGACGTCGATGGTCATGTCAGAGTCCTCCGCGCTGGACGGTCACCGCGAAGACGTGCAACGCGACGTTGCGGGGCATCAGGAAGCCGGTCAGGTCGGCACGCCGGGTGACGGGCACCCGCTGCGCCCACATCAGTGCGGGGACTCCCCGTTGCACGTGGTGCGGGTAGTGCATGACCAGGCTTTCGAACGCCTTGACCTCGCCGAACCAGGCCGGTGCCGCCCAGAAGTCGGAGATCCGCAGCGGCTCGGCATCGACCGATCCGTCGGCGAAGCTCAACTCGACGGTGTCCTCACAGCGGCGTTCGGCCGCGGCCAGAACATGGATCCAGTCGTAGCGGCCCGGTGCGACGTCGATGAACTGCCCGGCCGCGCGGATGTTGTCCGGTCCGTCGCAGACCGGCGGGAACGCGAATGGCACGCCGTCCACGTGGACGAGGCTTCCGCCCGCCGGCAGGTATTCGGCCGCGAACGAGTTGCCCCACACATTGAATGCTGCCGCCCGGGTGTCCGTCGCAGCGGAGATGGCCGTATTGTTGCGATGACCGGATACGTCGACCGGATCACACAGCCCCGCTTTGACGGACGCCAATGAAATGTCCGTCACGTGATACACCTCACCTTAATTTCCGTCCAATAATTTCAACCTAGTCCGGCGGAAAGCGTTTTTCGTCAGCACCACGTTTATCCCGGCGTTGAACCGCCGGGGCGCGCGCCTCACGGCCGGAGTGCGACGGCGCGCAGCTTCTCGTAGTAGGGCTGGTGGTAGTCGCGGTAGGCGCGCAGCACCGGGTCCGCCGCCACCGTCGCGACCCCACTGCCGGTGCCGCGCCGGAAACCGGCGGTCCGGCTGGTCGACGTGTGCCACCGGCTGGTCGCCCGCCATTCCGGCCGCATGCCCGGCTCCCAGCTCAGCGCTCGCGGCAGGAAGGGGATCCCCACCGCGGAGCAGTACGCCCGCACGGTGTCGGCCGGCCGGTCGAGCAGATCGTCGGACTCGATGACGACGGGCGTGACGCCGGTGGCGGCCTGCGTGGCCGCGAAGATCTCGTACAGCCGGGCGATCCCGATCTCGTCGCGCCCCAGGCCGGGCTTGAGCGCATGATGCGACGCGATGGCCGCTGCCGGATCGCGGATGATGAAGGTGTGCGTCGCGGACGCGAGGAACTCCCGGTCGGCGAGCAGCTCCGGGTAGTGGAAGTCGGTGGTGTCCTTGAAGAACACCGGCCGTTGCGCCGCGACGGCCGGTAGCGCCGTGAGCACGTCCCGCTCGCTGTGCGCGACCCGGTCGCCGACCTGCGCGGTACCGAAGTCGACCACCTGGGAGAACGGCTCGTGCACAACGGTGTGATCGCCTCTCTCGGTCATCATCCTGGCGAATGCGGTGGAGCGTGACCGGGGTGCGCTCCACAGCGCGAGCACCGGTATCCGTACCGGCAGGTTCCCCACGTTCTTCTCCTTCTCCTAGGCGATGCAGAACCATTACGGAGGGCATTCGAATCGCATCCAGAGTGGCATACGGCCAGGCCTGAGGGGGTAATCAGAATTGGTGATCACATTGGCCGGAAGTAAACGCCACGTGTCCCCGTGAATGATTTATTCGAGGACGCTCGGGGCGCTGAACGCGTCGTAGTTTCGTTTCCAGGCAAGGTCGCGGTAATGCCCAGTGCCCAGGAACGGAGACGACGTGTCAGCGACATCCCAGCGCCCAGGCGAGAGCCGGATCGCGGTGCTCGCCAGCAGGGTCGGCGCAGACGAGAAACGGCTGTTCGACGCTCTCGACCGGCGCGGAGTTCCGTTCGAACACGTCGACACCCGCCGGCTGTGGTTCCGGGCGGGACCGGGCGGTCTGCCCTGGGACGTCGCGCTGAACCGGGAGATCGGGCAGGTTCGGGCGGCGTACGCGGCCCGCTGTCTCGCCTCGGCGGGCGTCGAGGTGGTCAACAGCGTGGACGCCACCGAGGTGTGCGGAGACAAATGGCGCACCACGACGGCACTGGAAGCGGCCGCGGTGCCGACTCCGCGCACCGCGCTCGCTCTCACACCCCAGGCCACCCTCGACGCCTTGGAAGCCATCGGATACCCGGCGTTGATCAAGCCACTGGTCGGCTCCTGGGGCCGCCTCGTCGCACACCTGCCCGACCGCGTCAGCGCCGAGGGAGTTCTGGAGTACCTGGCCGCACTGCCCGGCCCGCAGTCACACCTCGGGTATGTGCAGGAGCTGATCGACAAACCGGGCCGGGACATCCGGGCCGTCGTGGTGGGTGGCCAGGTGCTGGGCGCCGTCTACCGGACCGGGGAGGCGCTGCGCACCAATGTCGCGCTCGGCGGGAAGACCCGGCCGTGCGAGGTGACCCCGGAGATCAACAAGTTCTCGATCGATGCCGCCGCCGCGGTCGGGGCCGACATCGCCGGAGTGGACCTGATCGAGGACCGGGACGGCCGGCTCCTGGTGTTGGAGGTCAACCACCGGGTCGAGTTCACCGGATTCCAATCCGCGCTCGCCTCCGAGGTGGACGTCGCGGGTCACATCGTCGATCACCTACTGGAACGGGCGCAACGATGAACTGGGCGTTCACGTCTTCCGGCAGCGTCACCGAGACGTACGCCATCGGGTTGCTGCGCAACATGCTGGAGATTCCCTCCGTCTCGTATCACGAGCGCGACCTGGCCGACTATCTCGTCGCCGCGATGACCGACCTGGGATTCCGGGCGCACATCGACGGCGTGGGCAACGTCGTCGGCGTCATCGAACGCGGTGCCGGCCCGACGGTGATGCTCCTCGGGCACATGGACACCGTGCCCGGCGTGCTTCCGGTCCGCCCGCTCGACGGCCGGCTCTACGGCCGCGGCGCGGTGGACGCCAAGGGCCCGCTGGCGGCGATGATCTGTGCCGCGGCCGGTGCGGTGGACTTCCGCGGCCGGCTCGTGGTGATCGGCGTCGTCGAGGAGGAGACGCCTCGATCCCGCGGCGCGATGGAGATCCGGGACACCTTCGAGCGGCCGGACGCGCTGGTCGTCGGCGAACCGAGCGGCTGGTCGAGCGTGGTACTGGGCTACAAGGGGAAGCTCGATCTGCGCTACACCGTCCGGTGCCCGGCCACGCATCCGAGCAACCCGGCTCCGAAAGCCTCCGAGCTGGCCGTGGTCTGCTGGAACGCGCTGACCGAGCTGCTCGGGCCGGACGCCGGCCACGGCGCCTTCGACCAGCCGGGCGCGACCCTGTGCCAGATCAACGCCGACCTGACCACGGCGACGGTGGACCTCAGCGTCCGCATTCCGCCGGGGTTCGATGTCGAGGATCTGCTCCTCGGGCTGCGCGAGCGGCTGCCGGCCGGTGAACTACAGGTGCTGAACGCGGTCACGGCCTGCCGGGTGGGGCGCGCCGATCCGGTGGTCCGCGCCCTGGCCTCGGGTATCCGGCGGTTGCACGCGCAGCCTCGCCTGGTCGTCAAGACGGGCACGTCGGACATGAACACCCTGGCCGAGGTCTGGGACGTCCCGATGGCCACCTATGGGCCGGGCGACAGCAGTCTCGATCACTCCGATGAGGAGCACATCATGCTGTCGGACTTCAAGCGCGGCATCGACGTGTTGACGATCGCCATCTCGGAACTGGCGCACCTGCCCGTCCGCTCGGGCCACCTCTGAACGCGATACCGCAACCGAAGGGAGCCGGCAGGTGACCGATATGAGCCAGCGCTTGGCCGCACTGCCCGCGTCACGCCGCGCGGATTTCCTCGCCCGGCTCCGGGCCCAGGCGCAAGCCGCGGCCGGACGGGGTCCCACACCACGCCGGGACACGGGCCCGGTACCGCTGTCGACGGAACAGCAGACCCTCCGCTTTCTGGATGAGCGGGCCGGAGACGGCTCCGTGCCGGGCGAGCCGCTGTGCGTCCGGCTCCGGGGAGACCTCGATGTGGAGGCCCTGCGGTCGGCACTGACCGCGGTGGTGGCCAGGCACGACGCGCTGCGGACCACGATCGTACGGCGGGAGGGCGTACCGGTACAGGTGGTCGCCGCCGAGATTCCGGTCGAGCTGCCGTTGACCGATGTCGACGGCGCCGACCACGAGCAGCGGCTCAGCGCGGCCAGGGCTCTCGCCGAACGGCTGGTCCGTACGCCGCCCGATCCGGGGCGGGCACCGGCCTGGTGGGTGGCCCTGATCCGGGTCAGCCCCGACGATCACCTGTTCCTGCTCGACGTATCCCGGATGGTCTGCGATGACTGGTCGCTGGGGGTGCTCGCGCGGGATCTCGCGGACTTCTACCGGTCCGCCCTCACCGGAGGCGCCGCGCGTTCACCGGAGCGCGTCGTTCAGTACCCCGACTACGCGCTCTGGCGGAAGGACGGGTCCGACAGCGGAGAACTGGACGATCAGGTCGACTACTGGCGTGCCACGCTGGCGGGCGCCGAGACGCTGGAGTTCCCGACCGACCGCCCTCGCGGTGACATCGGGAACGGGCTCGGTGCGGGTGCCGATTTCACGCTCGGGGCCGACGGCCTGGACCAGGCGGGCAGGCTGGCACGGGAGGAGGGCACTACCCCGGCCGATGTCCTCCGGGCTGTGTTCCTCGTCCTGCTGCGGCGCTATTCCGGCCTTGACGACCTGGTCATCGGATACCCGGTGACGAGCCGCCGGCACGAGTCGCTGTCCGCGGTCGCCGGGCAGTTCACCAACCTGATGCCCCTGCGGGTGGACGTCTCGGGCGACCCCACCTTCCGCGAACTCGTCCGGCGGGTCGGGCGGGTGTCGGAAGAGGCGTCCGAGCACCACGCCCTGCCGTTCGGCAGGCTCGTCGAGGCGATCGACGCCGCTGCCGACCCGTCCCGCCCACCGGTCTTCCCGATCCTGTTCGACGTACGGGCCCCGGCTCCCGTGCCGACGCTGCCCGGACTCGTCACATCGCTCGAAACGATCCACGGCGGTGTCTCCCGGTTCGACATGAGCTGGCGCCTGACCGGGCCGGATGTCCTCGGCGGTAGCGCGACACTCGCCGTCGACTTCGACACCGCACTGTTCGACGCGGAAAGCATCGCCCGACTTGTCCGTCACTACGACGGACTGCTGCGGACCCTGACCGCGGCACCGGACGACCCGCTGTCAGCGGCGGAGATGCTGAGCCCCGCCGACCGGCGGCTCCTTGCCGAGTCCGCCCACGGCCGGGCACGCCCGGTCCGGGACACCACCATCGTCGAACAATTCGAGGCATGCGTACGAGAGACGCCGGACGCCGTGGCGGTCGTCGTCGCCGGCGTCGAGACCAGCTATGCCGAGCTCAACGCCCGCGCCAACCGGCTCGCCGCCCTGTTGCGCGAGCGCGGCGTGACGCCGGGCGCCCGGGCCGGTCTGTGCCTGCGCCGGAACCTCGACCTGATCGTCGCCATCCTCGCGATCCTCAAGACCGGCGTCGCCTACGTGCCGCTCGACACGACGCATCCCGCGGGCCGGGTCGCGGAGATCGCCGCCGACGCGGGCCTGTGCACGGTACTCGCGCACGCCGAGGTGGCCGCGGCGGTGAGCCAGGTGCGCGTGCCCGTCCTGACGCTGGACGACGTGCGAGCGGAACTCGCCGGAATGCCGGACCACGATCCCGCGCCCCTGGCGAAGCCCGGCGACGTCGCGTACGTCATCTACACCTCCGGCAGCACCGGAAAACCGAAGGGTGTGCTGATCGAGCACCGCGGAGTGGTGGCCTTCACCGACTCCACCCGGGAACTGTTCGAGATGACGCCGAAGGACCGGATCCTCGGGTTCGCGTCGGTGACCTTCGACGTCTCGGTCTTCGAGATCTTCTCCGCGCTGTTGACCGGTGCGCGCCTGTACCTCGCCACCGAGGACGAACGCCTGTCCGTGGACCGGATCCAGGCGCTGATGGAGCGATCCGGCATCACCGTCATCGACCTGCCGCCGACCGTGATGCCGCTGCTCACCCCCGAGCGGTTCACCGACCTGCGGATCGCGTTCGTCGGCGGCGAGGCGTTCAGCGGTGAGCTGGTGAACCGGTGGAACCCGGGCCGGCGCCTGTTCAACGGGTACGGACCGACCGAGTGCACGGTCACGATGATCGTGGAGGAGTGCTCGGGCACCTGGGACACCTCACCACCGATCGGTCTGCCGATGGCCAACCACGTAGCCCATGTGCTGGACCGCGAGCTGCGTCAGGTGCCGGTCGGGGTGCCGGGGGAACTGGTGATCGGCGGGGCCGGCCTGGCCCGCGGTTATCTCAACCGGGACGAGCTGACCGCGGAGAAGTTCATCCCCGATCCGTTCGGCACCGCGCCCGGCGGCCGCCTGTACCGGACCGGCGATCTGGTGAAACGGCTGCCGGACGGACGGCTCGTCTTCCTCGGCCGGATCGATCAGCAGGTCAAGATCCGGGGCCTGCGCATCGAACTGGGTGAGGTGGAGTCGGCACTGGCCACCTTCGACGGCGTGGGGCCGGTCAGCGTACGGGCATGGGCCGACGACAGCGGGGACAAGCACCTGGTCTGCTACCTGACCGGCGTCACGGTGGAGCGGGTGCCGACGATCCGCGAGCATCTGCGGGCGCTCCTGCCGTCGTACATGATCCCGTCGTATTTCGTGGTTCTGGACGAACTGCCGCTCACCGGCAGCGGCAAGGTCGACCACCGCCGGCTGCCGGCGCCTGACCGGACCGACAGCGGCGCCGGTCCGGCCGGCGAGGCCCGCACCGGGACCGAGAGAGTTCTCCTGCACGACCTGCTCACTCCGCTGCTGCGGACCGGCCGGCTCGGCGTGCACGACGATTTCTTCCTGGCCGGCGGCAACAGTCTGCAGGCCGTCCAGCTGATGTCGGCGATCAAGCGGCGGTTCCGGGTGGAGATCTCGCTCGGCGACTTCTTCGTCTCGCCCACCGTCGCCCACCTGGCCGCGACCGTCGACGCCGCCCGGGCCACCCGGCATGCCGACGGCGAGTCGGTCGACACGCTGCGCGGCCTCACCGGCGGCGAGGACGCCCGGGCATCGGTGGTGATGCGCGCGGGCGGCCCGGCGCGCCTGGTGCTGCTGCATCCGTCCGGCGGCGAACTTTTCTGCTACATGCCGGTGATCAGGGCGTTGCGTTCCGGCGTCGAGGTCGTGGGGTTCGCCGCCGACCCGGCCGACGCCGCCGTGGACCCCGCGGACGCCATGGTGACGACCGCCGGCCGGATCGTACGGGCGCTGATCGCCGCCGGCCCGCCGGAATCGTGGTGCCTGGCCGGCTGGTCGTACGGCGGCGTGCTGGCCTTCGAGGTCGCCCGGCAGATCGAGGAGCTGACCGGAAGCCGACCGTCGTTGGTGCTGCTGGACGCCGACCCCGACGAGGACACCCACCCGATCGACGAGCCGACGACACGTCGACGGTTCGTCCACGACGTCGCCCGGCTGGCCGGACATGACGATGCGGCGGTGCGCACGGTCCCGGAGGATCCGGCCGCGGGCCGTACCGAGGCCGGCGAGACACTGCGGGCGCTCGGTGTCGAGCTGGCGCTCACCGAGCCGGAGCTGGCCGCCCGCTACGAGACCTTCCGGGCCTGTGCCCAGTCGATGCAGGCCTACCGCCCTCCGGGGCCGTACGGCGGGCCAGTCACCGTGCTGGCCGCCGGGCCGGACACCGCCCTGGCCGAGAAGTGGCGCGGCGTGTGCACCGGCCGGTTCCGGGTGGAGAGCGTGCCCGGCGACCACTACACCCTTTTCGCGGAACCGGCACTGAGCCGGGTCGTCGCGGCGATCGAAGAGTCGCTCGCCTCCTGAGGAGACCTCCATGCGGTTCGGATTCACCGAGGATCAACAGCGGTTCCGGGCGAGCGTACGAAAGGCGCTGCGCTCCGAGCAGGTGCGTGCCGCGGCGGTCGCTGCCACCGGCGCGGACGGTGTCGAGCCGGACGGCCGCCCGCTCTATCGCCTGCTCGGCGAACGGGGACTCCTCGCCACGCACTGGCCGGTCGAATTCGGCGGGCAGGCCCGGTCCCTGAGCGACGCCGCCATTGTCGCCGAGGAGTTGGTACGCGCCGGAGTGCCGGACACCCTGCACGTCAACACCATTCAGATCGTCGGCCAGTTCATCCTGATGGCGGGCGACGCGGAACAGAAGCGCCGGCACCTGCCCGGGCTGGCCCGGGGCGAGGGCTTCGCGTCGGTGCTCTACACCGAGCCGGACGCCGGTTCGGATCTCGGCGCGCTGCGGACCGTGGCCGAGCCGGTCGACGGCGGGTACCGGATCACCGGCACCAAGGTGTTCAGCCTCAAGACCCGGTTCGTCGACCTGGGGCTCTGCGCGGCCCGCACGTCCACCGGCGCCGGGAAGTACCACGGCATCAGTCTGTTCCTGGTCGACATGCACGCTCCGGGTGTGCGGGTGTCGGTGATCCCGGGCATCAACGACGAGCACTTCCACGAGGTGGAACTGGATTCGGTGTACGTGCCCGATGCGGACCTGATCGGGCCGCGCGACGAGGGATGGCCGCTGCTCAACGAGGCCCTCACCATCGAACGCACCGGCCTCGACTACTTCCTCAAGGGCGAGCATTGGCTGACGGCCGCGCTGGCGGCGCTGACCGATGGTTCGAACACCACGTGCGACGCCCATCTGGAGACGATCGGCCGCTTCCAGGGGGCTCTCGCGGCCGACCACACCCTCGCCTGGGAGGTGCTGACCGGGATCGAGACCGGCCGGGTCGATCCGGTGGCCGCCGCCGTCGCCAAGTACCACAGCAGCGAGCTCGCGCAGAGCATCGCCGGGTGGGCCGTCGACATCCCGAGTCCCGCGCAGCGGGCGAGCCGTACCCCGGCAGCGGTGACCCTCGACTCGGCCTACCGGGAGGCCCCCGGGTTGACGCTGTCGGCGGGGACCTCGGAAGTGATGCTGCAGATCATGGCCGCCGCGCTCGACTCCGTCGGAGAGGAGAAGCACTGACATGGACCTGACCCCTGACCCCCTGCTCATCGAGGTCCGCAAGGCGCTGGGTACGGCGCTCGCGGCGGTCCCCGTGCGGCCGGAGGTGCACGGCGCGCCGGTGTTCGACGGCCGATCCGGCCCCGCCCGGGCAGTGCTCGACGAGCTGGGTGTCGCAGACTTCGAACGGCCCGCTTTCGCCGGTGGACTCGACCTCGGCCTGACGGCGGGTGTTCTGGTCAGCGAGGAACTCGGCCGGGCGGCGTGCGGGAACCCGTACCGGGCCGACGCGATGGCAGCCGATGTGGGCTGCCATCGCGTCGGCGTCGGCCTGGCCGGACTGGAAACGCTCGGGACCGGGCACGGCGTCGCCGCGGAAGCGTCCACGGACGGCTGGGAGCTGACCGGCGCGGTCACCGTCGACGATCCGGCGGCCGTACTGCTGCTGGTGGCGGTTGCCGAAGGCTTCGGCGGACCGGTTCTCGTCGCGGTCCCGAGAGAGGCGCCCGGGGTCACCGTGCACGCCGAGTGCTGGCCGCCGGTCGCCCGGTTCGCGGCCACCCCGGTCGCCCCGGCGGACGTGGTCGGCGAGCTGGACCACTTGGCCGCCGGGGCGCTGGCCCGGGCCCGGCTGCGGCAGGCCGGCTACCTGCTGGGAATCGCCGACGGCGCGCATCGGATCGCGGTGCGGTACACCGGCTTCCGCCGACAGTTCGACGTGCGGCTGAGAGACCTGCCCGCAGTCTCGTTCCCGCTGGCCAGGGCCATGGTGGCGGTACGCGCGACAAGGGCGGCGGTATACCGGAGCGCCTGGATGGCCGACAACGAGCCGGGCACCGTCGGTACCGAGCCGATCATGGCGCTGGCGATGGCCGCGGAAACGGCACGGGAGGTGGTACGGCTGAGCATGCAGAGCTGTGGGGTCCGCGCGATGACCGCGGAACTGGGTCTGCACCGCTACTTCCGGCTGGCCGCCGCCGAGTCATCCCGGTACGGCGATCCCGCGGCGCTGTGGCGAATCGTCGGCGCCGAGTATGTCCGGGCGGCCCGGGCCACCGCCGTCGGCCCGGGGCTTCCGGCCGCGGCGATGGCGAGGGCGTAGCGGATCACCGGGTTCGCGCCCCCGCCGGTGCCAGGACGCGGTCGCCGCCGAAGGGCTCATCCTCCTGGATGAGCCCGGTGCGGTAGGCCAAGGACACCAGCTCGGCGCGATCGCGGACGCCGAGCTTGGTGCGCACCCGGTAGACGTGGGTCCGGACCGTGGCCTCGCCGATGACGAGTTCGCGAGCCACCTCCTCGGTGGACATGCCCCGCGCCACCATCCGGACCACCTCCCGCTCCCGGGTGGTCAGCTCGTCCGCGCCCGGGTGCGTCAGCGCCTCCTGCGGCTGCGGCTGGGCCCGGAACCAGTGGACCAGGCGCTGCGCGATGCTCGGTGCCAGCACGGTCTGCCCGGCGGCGGCCGCCTGGATGGCGGTGATGAGTTCCTGCGGCCGGGCGTCCTTACCGAGCAGGCAGCTCACGCCGGCGTGCAGCACATCGCTCACGGTCCTGTCCGCGTCCGACTCGGTGAACACCACGATGTTCGGCGGAGTGTCCTCCTTGGCGACCCGGCGGATCATCTCGAGACCGGAGATCGTACGCAGGTTGAGGTCGGTGACCACGACATCCGGCCGCTGAGTGCGTACGAGAACGATGGCTTCCATGCCGTTGTCGGTCGTACCGATGACATCGATGTCCGGGACCGCGTCGAGCAGGGTTCGGAGACCGTCCCCGATGACTGGTAGTTCGTCACAGATGAGTACCCGGATGGTCACTGTCTTCCCTCCGACAAGACGGAGCCGATCCCTGGTGAGGGTTGGCCGTGCGACTCCGTCGATGCTTCCGGTTCGTCTTCCCGGCGCGTTCCCCCGGCGATACCCGTACGGTCCCCGCAGGTCAGCCGGTGCGTCGGCACCGACCTCAGAAACGCCGGCGCAACTGTTCCGGGAAGCTGATCTCCTCGAAAATCGGTTCGATCCGGTCACGGAGCTGCCGCGCGGCCTCCACCTCGCCGAGTGCGGCCGAGACAGCGGCCAGGCCGGCCATGGCCCAGGCCTCGTTGTAGCGCAGGCCGAGCTTGCGGCTCAGTTCGACGGCCTCGGTGAACAGCTGCCGGGCCGTGTCGAGCTGGTTCTCCCGAAATGCGTCATCGCCGAGCAGATCCAGGACGGTGACGCGATCCATGGGGGAGGTGTTGGGCGCCTCCATCGCTTCGGCCGCCTCCCGGGCGAACTGCGCGGCCGCATCGTGGGCACCGGTCGCCCGGCAGGCGGCAACGATGCGGGCGAGAATGATCGCGGTGGACAGCGACCCACCGAGCCGGCTCTCCCACTCCAGCGCCTCGCTGAGCGTCTTGAGCCCCTCCTGCGGCAGGCCCAGCCCGGTCTGCGCGGTGCCGAGGTTGACCAGCGCCATGGTGAGGGTGCTGGGGTCGCTCAGCTCCCGGTTGACGGCGACGGCCGCCTCGGCCTGTGTGACGGCCTCGCCGTGGCGGCCGAGAACATTGAAGATCCAGCTGAGGTGGAACCGGGCCTCCGCCACCTCCTTGAGGTTGCCGGCCTCCTGATGCATCAGGAGGCTGCGCTCGAGGTGGTCCACGGCGGGCCGGAAATCGCCCACGGTGGAATAGAACGTGCCGAGACGGCTCAGGCACACCGCCTGCCCCGCCTGGTCGCCGGCCTCCGTGGCCACGTCCAGGGCCTCGTGCAGCCGTACCAGGCCGGCCTGGAGATCACCGCGGTGCCAGTAGGCGACGGCGAGGTTGACCAGGCTCATGCGGAGCGAGGTCGGGTCGCCGATCTGCCGGGCCGAGTTGACACCGAGGTCGGCCGCATCGATGAACGCGTCGTTACGCCCCCGCAGGTGCAGGTGGTAGATCAGGTTGCGGACGCCCTCGACGACCTGGCCGTGCATGCCGCGACGCGCGGCCTCGGCCAGAACCGGCAGGATGTTGCGGTATTCGACATCGATCCAGGCCAGAGCCCGGTTACGGTCGGTCAGCTCGGGAAGCGCTCCCCGATATTCGGGCAGGACCAGGGAGAGGCGACTGCGCCCGGGGAAGGCGGCGTCCGCGGCCCGCCCGATCACGCTCCGGTAGTAGTTCACCAGGCGTTCAAGGGCGGCCGCCTCCCCCTTCGGGTCATTCGACTGCTCCAGCACATGGGTACGGACCAAACTGTGAAAGGTGTACCGGTCGGCTCGCTGAGGCTCCATCAGGTGGTTGTCGAGCAGCAGCTCGACGATGTCCTCGGTGCCGTAGACGTCGAGGCCGGTCAGTGCGGCCGCCGCATGGATCTCGATGTCGTCACCCGGGTGCAGGCAGAGATGACGCAGTGATCGGAGCACCTCCGGCCGCAGTGCTTCCAGCGAGGAGTTGATGCAGGCCCGGATACTGCGGTCCTCCACGGAGAGTTCGACCAGCTTCCTGGACTCGTCGGAGAGCCGATCCGCCAGCCGGGCGATAGTCCAGTGGTCACGGCTCAGCAGCCGGGCGGCACTGATCCGCAACGCCAGCGGAAGATGCCCGCATCGGTCCGCGAGGCGCATCGCCGCCTCCGACTCGGCCGCCACCCGCTCCCGGCCGAGCACCCGCTCGAGCAGTGCCAGGCTCTCCGACGGAGAGAGCACATCCAGTGAGACGGCGCGGGCGCCGTCGATTCCCTTGATCCGGATCCGGCTGGTGACCAGCACGGTGCTGTCCGATGATCCGGGCAGCAGTTCGCGAATCTGCGCGGCGCTCTCCGCGTCGTCGAGGACGAGAAGCATCCGCCGGTTGACGGTCACCGCGCGCCACCGGGCGACACGTTCCTCCGGCCGGGCCGGGATGTCGTGGCCGGGGATGCCCATCAGGCCGAGAAGGACGCCGAGCGCCTGATGGGTGTCGACGGCGCTGCGATCCGGAGAGAAACCCTGCAGGTCCAAATAGATCTGGCCGTCCGGATGGGACTCCTGCAGGAAGTGCGCGGCGTGGACGGCCAGCGAGGTCTTGCCGCTGCCGGCCATCCCGTCGATCAACACGATGCGCAGTCGGCTGGGCCCGAACCGGGTGGGCTGCCCCGCCGTACAGACGGCGTCGAGCGCCTCCTGACGGCCGGTGAAGTCGGGCAGGTCGTACGGAAGTGTCGTGGGAGCACCGGGTGTCTCAGCATTCGGCGGCAGCGCCGAGATCAGCGCCGTCGACTCCCGGCGACCCTCGCCGGAGACGCTGAGGCTGGGGTCGTTGCGCAGAATCCGCTGGTGCAGGTCGACGAGTTCGGCGCCCGGCTCGATGCCGTGCTCGTCGCTGAGCAGGTGTTGAATGCTCTGGAACTCGGCGAGCGCGTCAGCCTGCCGACCGGACAGATACAGGGCTCGCATCAGCTGCCCACGCAGGTATTCCCGGACCGGGCTGGCGTCCACGGTCTCCCGCAGGTCGCCGATCAGGCCGCTGGCCTCGCCGAGTTCGAGGCGGATCGTGAACAACTGCTCCAAGGCGGTGAGCCGGCGTTCCTCCAGCGCGATGCTCATCGCATCGATCGCCGGTCCGCCCTCACCGCCGAGCACCGGCCCGCGCCACTGATCCAGAGCGATGCGCAGCTTCGCGGCAGCCGAGCGCAGATCGCCCTCCTCGGTGGCGCGGCGGGCATCGTTGAGTGCCGCGTTGAAGATACCCAGGTCAAGTGCGTCTTCGGGGATTCTCATGCGATAGCCGACGCCCGAGGTGGCCAGCATGTCGGTCATGCCCGGCACGCGCTTGCGTAGGTCGGAGGCCATCTTCCGGACCTGGTGAGCGGCTGTGTCCGGGCCGCCGTCCTCCCAGATCGTCGGGACCAGGCGGGAGACCGGGACGACCCGGTCACGGTTGAGTAGCAGATAGACAGCGAGGCGCTCCTGGAGCGGACCGCGTAAGTTGATGGGATTTCCGTCGGCCCAGCACTCGAAGGAGCCGAGCACAGCGAAACGTACGTTCGATCGCGTAGCGAAGGCTATCGGCCCTTGATCCACGTGATTTCCCCCTGGTCACGTCCCCCGTTGGACCAGGCGTGTCATCTAACTTGAGTTCTCCGTCAGCTCTGACCGCAACCCGTATGCAGTGATGACTCCGCCCAGGTCATGATTGGTTCAGAGATTTTTATACAGGACCCCGGCAGCGGTACGCCATCGATGGGAGAAAGGCCACGATGGATGGGAAAAGCCTGCGTCCGGGGCTGTTCAACCCACCAGACGGTACGTGTCCGCCGGCTGGAAACCGGACCGCGTGGCGTCGATCAGGACGTCGACCAGGCGATCGAAATCGACCTCCAGACTCTTTCCCGGATGCAGCCGCCCGGCGCTCAGCTCGTCGACGTACTGATGCTCGATCTCCTTGAGACGGTGAAGGTGGTGCTGCAGACCGAAGCCCTCGACCCGGATGCCGCGCCGGTGGACCGGGGACAGATCGAGCGCGGCGGAACGATCGCCGGGATGGGCCGGCGAGCCATGCAGCCAGGCGATTCGGCCGAGATCCCGGACCCAGTGCAGGGCGTCGGCGAGCGATGTTCCGGCACCTCCCACGACCGCGGCGTCCACACCGGCGTGCCGGAACGGGGATCCGGTCCCATCACCCTGACCGGGGCGGGATTCGAAGACGGCGTCGAAACACGACTGCTGGGCGGCCATGCCGGCACCCCCGGGCGAGGTCACCCCGCCGACGATCCGGGAAGCGCCGAGCATCCGGGCGATCCTGGCGGTGGCGGTGCCCACCGGGTCAGCCGCCCCGGCGATGAAAAGTGACTCGCCGGGGCCAAGTTTCAGAACACTGGTGAGGCCGACGTGGGCGGCCAGTCCCGGCAGGCCGAGAACGGTGAGATAGGCGTCGACCGGCACCCCGGCCGGCGGCCGGAGCACCCGCGTCGAGTGACCGCCCCGGGGCAGCGCCGAATAGGTGCTCCACCCCCCACGATGGGCGATCAGAGAACCGGGTGGAAGGTCGGCGCTCCGGGACGCGACCACCTCGCCGATCAGCGAGCCGGCCGAGACGGCTCGGTGCAGGGGCCAGTGCCGGGCTGCCAGAGCGGCGGGATGCGGGTCGAGGGCCACATATCGGTTGTGCACCAGGACCCATCCCGGCGGCAGATGTGGTGCCGGCATGTCGACGATCGCGAAGTGCCCACGCTCCAGAACGCCCTCCGGCCGGGAGACCAGCTGAACGGACAGGCCCTGTCGCGCGACTCCGTTCACCGATACCCCACGGACTGGCGGCCTTCGACGGGTCGGGGCGCCGCCGATCGGGACATGCTGGGCGTTCCTCTCAAGAGGCGGAAAGGTCGGCACTCTGCCGGGGATGAATGCATGATGCTTGAGTTTCAGGAGAGACGATCCGGGCCCGGGTTGTTCGCGGTGCCGTAGACGATCACGTTCGGCCCGGGGTTGTTCATATCGACGGTGCTCAGGGCGCGGACGTCGCTCGTCGCGGTCGCCGGGGAGGTGACGGCCTGCACAGCGGCGACACCCACGCCGACGATCGCCGCCGAGGCGACCGCGGACAGCGTGATCTTAGTAGCGAGGTTCCGGGTGACGTTCGACATCTGAGTTCCCTCATCGCATCCACTGCATCGGCGAGCGGTGCCACCGGGCGATCCACTCGGTGCCAGGCCCGTGCCCGGCGACGGGACGATCATTACGAGGGGCGTTACCATGCCATTCCCGTCGCGGTCCCTCGCGTCATCCGATCCGGGGCCTGTTGCGCCACTCGCCGTTGTGCGCCGAGCGGCGGCACTCGCTGCCGGTGATCTCAAGTCATCGGGAAGCCGCAACGGCAGGATCAGCCATGTTCAGCGATCGCCACAGCCTTGAACATCGCCTTGATCACTGATTTACCGGCACATCGCGCCGGCGTGCCGGGACACCCGGCCGTCGCCGCGGTCCACGCATAGTTCGTCGTTGGAGCGGTCGACCCAGTACGCCTGCCCGGCCCCGATGAAGGTCGGCTCGTCCAGGTGGAACCACCGGTCGACCATGTCGACGAGCAGGAGCCGCTCGGCGATCACGCGCCCGGTCATCATGCCCCCTGGAAGTCGTGCCCCAGAAATAGAGCCGGCCAGCACCGGCGAACCAGTACTGACCAGGTCAAATAGTGGGCCGCCAGGGACTCGAACCCTGAACCTATGGATTAAAAGTCCCTAGCGGCGCACAGTCTTCAGCCAGGTTGAGAATCGGACTTAACACTCGCACAATCCGGCCCCATCCGGCAACGTCCGGCCTCATCCGTGGCACGTTCGGCGGACTCGAAGGGCTTCAGATTGACGTAATCCGGCCCTGTCCGGGTACGTCCGACCGGGGTGCGGAACATCCGAGCGACCGTGGAGCGACCGGTGGATCGTTTCTGGAACTGCTGCGGGCTCGACCGTCGGGCATGCTCTTTCCCGGCGCCAAGACTCTAGGCAGTACTCGTATGGCCCGCATTGTCAGACCTAAACCCGCGAAGCTGTCCGGGGATGGTCACCGGGTTGATGTCGGGGCCGGTTCTCGAACGTCGAGCCGGCGGACCGCGGCGCCGATCAGGCACAAGCTCAACCCGTACACCAACAGCAACGCGAAACCGCCCATGTGCCCATGGGTCTGCACTGCGATGCCGCCGACCAGGCCGGACAGGGCGATGCCGGCTGCGCTCAACGCCGACATGAGGGCGAATGATTGGGTGAGTAGGCCGCTGCCGACGTGTCTCTCGATGAGGGTGCCGGTGATGATGATGGCGGGACCGACCCCGAGCCCGACGGCAAAAAGGGCGGTGAAGTCCAGTACGGGGTGCGGGGCCAAGGCGGCTACGGTTCCGCCGGTGGCGACCAGAAGGCCGCAGACGGTGAGGCGACGCCAGATCGGTGCCGACCAAGTGATCATGCCGTAGCCGGCACTGGAGACCAGGCTGCCGACGCTCAGCGTCAGGTAGTAGACGCCAGCGAGACCAAGCGCGTCGTCGGCACTGGCCAGCGCGGTCACGGCCAGTTGGGTGGTGCCGAAGAGCAGGCCGAGGATCACGTTCACCAGCCCCATGGTCAGCACCAGCGTCCGGACGCGGCTGACCGACAAGAGACTTCCGCGCGGTTCACCGTCATGGTTGTTGACCGGCGGCATAGTCCGCGGTTGGAGGACCAGCAACACGCTGGCAACGACGACCAGCGTGCACGCGGTTGCCAAGCCGCCGGTGGAGGAGAGTGCGACCACTGCGGTCGAGGCGGCGAGCGGTCCGACGATGAACGCGACATCGTTGGCAAGCGACTCCAGCGACAGGGCCGCCTCGATCCGCCGGTCGCCGTGCAGCAGATGGCTCCAGCGCGCGGCGGCTAGAGCGCCGAGTTGCGGAACGGTCAGACCGGCCAGTGCCGCTGCAGGCATAGCCACGACGGGATGCGCACTACGGGCGAGCGCGATGATCAGGGCGACCATAGCCAGCAGGTGCAGTACGGCGACGACTGGTAGCGCGACACGCTGACCACGGCGGTCGATGAGGCGTCCGACCAGAGGGCCGCCGATGGCCTCACTGGCTGCGAAGGTTCCGCCGACCAGGCCGGCGCGCACGTAGCTGCCGTAGCCCTCCACCCCGGCCAGGATCACGCTCAGGCCATACATGGAGACTCCGAGCCTACCGAACGCTGTGGTCGCGAAGAAGGCTGCTGCTCCGGGAATGCGTAGTACCTGACCGTATGCGATGGGCATCAAATCCCCCTTTGGTCTTCTCCAGAGCTGGCCGTTGTTACCCAGGTCGAGGACGACGCTAACAAAAGATCTTTTTCGGATTCCGGAAAATACCTGTAGAGGTACTGCTCAGCGCGACAGAAGAGCCTCGGATACGCGGTGCCGGGGTTGCACCGAGATCGGGTCTCGCTACAGTGGACATCGATGCCGATCACGGGGGAAGCGATCTGCGCAGCTCATCTTCGCCGCAATCTGAGCGGTCCTGCCAGACATCGCGCGCCCCGTCCTGCCTGACCACGTGTCTAACAGGAAGGGTTTCTTTCAGTGGTACCGAATGTCATCCACTTCGCATTCACCTCCACCGGCAGTTCAGAGTTGCCGTTCTCATTCGTGCACTATCTGGCGGTAGCCAGTGCGGTGCACTATGGCGACCCCGACCGGGTGGTGATCCACGTCCTGCAGCCGCCTGGCGGCCGTTGGTGGGATGCCGCAGCCGAACTCGCCGAGGTCCGCGTCACCACCACCCCGGAGGCCGCCTTCAACTGCACGTTCCACCATCCCGCGCACCGCGCTGACGCCATCCGGCTGGACACCCTGGAGCGTGAGGGGGGCATCTTCCTCGACCTGGACGTCATCACCATCCGGCCATTCACAAAGCTGTTGGACAATCCGGCCGACACGATCCTCGGTTTCGAAGACACTTTGGCGCTGTGCCCGGCGGTCATCCTGTCCCGGCCGCGAGCGCCGTTCATCCGACGGTGGATCGAGGGATACGACCCGCAACTCTCGGAATGGCAGGGCTTTCGTTCTGAGGGTTTCGATGAATTCTGGGGCGAAATTTCCACCCGTTATCCCAAGTACCTCGCACAGAAGCATCCTGAGGAGGTATCCCTGGTCCCGTCACACTATTTCTATCCGGTGCACTGGCGCCGGGCCAGCTGTGAGCGCCTTTTCTATCCACCGGAGGCAGGCGGCCTGGACGAAGGCGAGCTGAAGGATTCCTACTGCATTCATTTGTGGGAGACCGGAAGCTGGGCGGAACGCCTGAGGACGCTGGATCCATCATCGGTGCGCAATGGGAGAACCGTACTCGATGCCGTGTTGTCGCCGCTGTTGAAAGGACTGTGAACATGCCCGTTCGCCGCTATGAGGACGATCCATGGGCGTCGACGGTGAGCAAGCGCGGGCTCGCCTGCGACGAGTTGATCTCCGCTCTGCAGAAGTACGTACGGCGCAGCGAGACCGAGGAGTGCCTGCTGATCGCCCGCGAGATGTACGAGACCAGTGAGGAACTCGCGCATCACCTCTGGGAGCGCCTGGTCTTCATCGCTTCCGCCGACGTCAACGATGGGACCTTCCTGGCTCCCGTGATCGTCGAGACGTTGCGCGCCCAGTGCCTGCGCCAGCCCTGGGCGGAGCAGCAGGGCTGGCTGTTCGTCGCGCAGGCCGTGCGCTACCTGTGCCAGTCACCGAAGGACATGACCACCGAGGACATGTGCATGTGGGGTCACCACGTCATGACCGAAGGGCTGCGTTCGCCGCGGATCCCCGAATACGCGATCGACAACCACACCCGCCGCGGCCAGTTGGCGGGGCGGGGCGTCAAGCACTTCCTAGAGGTCGGGTGCCAGGTCACCAACGAGGTACCGGGGCGTGACACGTCCTACCGCGCGCGTGTCCTGGAATTCGTCGACCGGCACGAGTGGAAGGAATGACGTTGGGCCGCCTATTGGTCAGCGGAATGGGGGGCGCCTCCGGCTACGCCGTTGGGCTCCTGGCCAGAGACCTGGGCTTCGACCCACTCTGGGGCGACACCGATCCGCAGACTCCCGCACTGCTGCTGGAGCCCAGTCGCGCGGTGCTTCTGCCGCACGCCAAGGATCCGGACTTCCTGGACGCGTTCGACGAGGTTTGCCGCCGTCACGACATCACGTGCATGAGCCCGAACGTCGACGCTGAGATCGCCCGGCTGGGTTGTGCCGCGGCCGCCACCGTACGCGAACGGGTGCGGGTGTGGTTGCCGGCCGACGACATCGTTGCCTGTTGTCTGGACAAACAGCGATTCGCCGAGTTCCTGGAGGCCCGCGTGCCCGAACTGGCTCCCCGCCGGTTTGGTTCGGACGGCGAGTTCCCTTCGGCGGGAGTCGTGGTCAAGCCACGCACCGGCAGCGGGGGGGCGGGGTGTCGAGGTGTGCCGGACCCCCGAGGAGATGCGGCGGGCGCTGCGGGCGTGTCCTGACGCTCTGGTGCAGGAGCACCTGGTCGGACCGGAGTTCTCCGCCGATTGCGTGTCCGACGCGGACGGCCCGTCGCTGGTGCATCTGCGGCTGCGACACCGGACGCGAGCCGGGATGTCCACCGTCACCGAAGCCTTCACCGACGCGGACTTGGAGAAGGCGATCATGCGGGTCCTGGGTGATCTTCGGTTCGCCGGGCCCAGCTGTGTGCAGGGGTTCCTCACTCCGGAAGGCCCACGCCTGACCGAGGTGAACGTCCGTTTCGGTGGTGGCTGCGCGCTTTCGCAATTCAGCGGCGGTGGGCTGGTGCAGACCTACTTGCGCGCCCTGGTGTCCGGCGAGCCGCTGCCGGCCGAGAACTTCCGGTACGCGGCCGGCGCCAAGTTGGTCCGTCCGCTCGACTTCCAGTACATCCCGGAGGAACTGTCATGACCGTTCTTGTCATCGCACCCCATCCCGACGACGAAACGCTCGGCTGCGGCGGCACGATCGCGGCACTCGCCGCCGCCTCCATCGAGGTCTACATCATCGCGGTGGTCTGCCACGGCTCCAACACCGGCGATCTGGGTGAGCAACGGCCTGCCAACAGGTCCGAGGAGTTCCACACGGCGTGCAAGGCACTCGGCGCCACCGGTTCCGAGGTGGTGTTCGAGCCGTCGATGCACCACACCCTGCACGACCGGCAGGCGCTGCTGGTCGCGCTGCTGGAAAGTGGCTGCACCTACGCTATCGACAAGGTTCGCCCCGACACCGTGCTGATCCCCGCCGAAGGCGCCTACCACCAGGACCACCAGGTCGTACACGCCGCAGCGCTGGCTGCCTGCCGTCCGCGTGGGATCGGTAGCCACACACCGCCCAACGTCCTGGGCTTCTACGGTCCCGAGGACGAGTGGCGCGCGCAACCCAAGGTCACCCCCGCCTTCATCGAGGTGACCGACGTGCACGAGCGGAAGATCGAGGCGTTGCGCAAGTACTCACTTCAGCTACGTCTGCCTCCGCACCCGCGATCGATCGAGTTCGTACAGGCCGCGGACATGGTCAACGGCGCACGATTCGGCGTACCGGCCGCCGAGGTGTTCACGCCGTACCGCCTGGACCTGGCGGGAGCGCTGGGAGTCTCCGCACGATGAGCGAGTCGCCATTGCAGCACTGGAGCTGGGCGCAGTCGGTCGTCCGGTTCACCACCGTGCTGCCGCCTTCCGAACTGGTTCAGGGCACGCGTGCGGTTGCCTGCCACCGCGACGGCCGGGTCGCGGTCTGCGTCGACGGCGACGGGAGGGCGCTGCTCCCTGGCGGTACGCGTGAGCGTGACGAGCCGGCCGAGGAATGTCTGCTGCGAGAACTGGCCGAAGAGGCGGGCGTGCTGGCCGCCTCCCGGCCGCACTGGTTCGCCGCTCACGTCGGGCTCAGCTACCACCGGGTGCCCTATCGCGACTACGCACCGTTCCCGCTCAAGGCCTGGCTGTGGGGCTTCGTGCTCATCGATGAGGTCGGGCAGCCGCGAGGTTCGGCCGACAGTTCGCCGGAGGCGGAGACGGTGTCGGCCGTGAAGTTCCTGCCCTTCGACGACGCGTTGGAAGCCGTGCGCGACAGCCCGCGAGGCTGTGCCGATGCCCTGAGCCAAGCGAGAGGACTTGCCGATGCTCATTGTCGATACTGACCTGGAAGAACTGAACGACGACGCCTTCGCCCTGCACTTCCTGCTCGCGTCGGGCCGCGTCCCGGATCTGGTGACGACCATCTTCGGGAACACGACCCCGCAACGTTCGGCCGCTCTCGGCCGGCAGAACTTCCCCGTACCAGTCTCCCCCGGTGCCGCCGTGCCGCTCGACTGGACACACGACCGCGCCAGCGCTCTGCGAGCCGCAGTCGAGGCGCTGCCCAGGGGAGCCTATGTGGCCGGCCTGGCCGCCGACGGGCCACTGTTCGCCGCCAGCCGGCATGACATGGGTCCCGCATCCGCCGACATCGCCGGTCGGCTGTCCGGTGATCGGGCGGCGACCGTCCTCGCCCTGGGGCCACTCACGAACGTGGCGGAGGCCTGCCGCGGCACCGCACCTGGCTCCCTCGCCCGGCACGATCTCCTCTTCTGCGGCGGCAGCCTGGAAACCGGCAACATGACGGCGTTCAGCGAATTCAACGCGTTCGCCGATGCCGAGGCGGTCAACGTGGCATTGGCGGGCAATTGGCGCTCGGTCACCGTGGTTCCGCTGGACGTCACCGCCACCGTCGACTTCGGCGAGCCGGAGATCGAGCGTCTGGCCGCCTCGGGGTCTGCTTTCGGCAAGGCGGTCGCTGCGGCCTACACCGGCCGCTCGCTGATGTGGGATGTGGTGGCCGCAGTGCTGTACCTGCGCCCCGACGTGATACGGCAGTCACGGACGCTACGGCTGAAAGCGCTGACCGAGCCGCCGCACTTCGGCCGTCTGGTTCCCGCCGAGCCACCGGTGCCAGAGGTCACCGTGATCACCGACGTTGACGCCGGCGCTGTACGGGAGATCTTCGTCCGCGCCTTCGAGGAGGCTACCGATGAACACTGACGTCACCGTGGTCATCCCAGTTCGCGACGACCCGCTGGTCTTCCGCTGTCTCGCCTCGATCGATGTCGACATTCCCGCGGTGGTGGTCGCCAACGGGTCCACACCGGAGTTCCTACGCTTACTCGAGCATGTCTGCCGCGGCAACGTACGCCTGGTGGTGTGCGAGCAGCCAGGGATCGGCACCGCCTACAACGCGGGGATCGCCGCCGCTGACACCGACTGGGTGCTGCTGATGGACTCCGACTGCGTGTTCCGTCAGGGAGCACTCACCGCCATGCTCAAGCACGCCGACGGCGAGCGGATGGTGAAGGGTCGCGTCGAGTTCGAGGGCACCGGCTGGCAGACCCGGCTCACTGCCCGCGCCCGGCGCTGCTGCGAGGATCCGCTGCTCACTGGGCGGGTTAATGCGTACAGCCCGCCGTTGCTCTACCCGAAGGCGATCGTGGGCCGCATGGATGGCCGGCACTTCGACGACCGGCTCGCCTGGCGCGAGGACCGTGACTTCGAGCTGCGGCGCCGCAAAGCAGGGCTACCGGTCGTCTTCGAGCCCGACGGCGTGATCGTGCACAAGCCGCTGTCGATCCGGCAGGACCTGGCAAGTGTCCGTAGCTACGGCGGCGGGCAGCGACGCGGGGAGCGATTGGGGATTCTCCCTCGGTTCACCGCCCGTCACGAGCTCCGTAAGGTTGCACGAATAGGCCGTCGCGCCATCCGGCAGGACGGCCCAGCCGTTGCCGCGTACTCGGTGTCTCGATACCTGATGCTGTGGTGGGCCAGGGCGGTGACGAGATGATCCAGGCTCTGGCATGCGACCTCGACGGCACCCTGGTGCCTACCGGAGGGCGGATCGCCCCGTCCGACGTGGCGGCACTGGTGGAGGCGGGCCGGCTCGGTGTCCGGCGCGTCCTGGTGACTGGACGCCCGTCACGCTGTCTCGACGACGTACCCGACGTGGTCGCGCTGTTCGAACGCACGTACGCCTGCAATGGCGCGGAGGCGGTGGCACCCGACGGGCGCGTCATGGTGCGGCACGCCTTGACCGCCGCACAGGCGCTGGACGTCACTACGCACATTCGCCGGCTGTTGCCTGACGCCGCGTTCGCCGTCGAATACGGAACCCACTTCGGCTACGAACCGCGATACTCCTACTGGCCAGCGACCGATCGATGGCCCGACTCAGTCGAGGCGCCGATATTCTCGCTCCTGACCGGCTCCGGACCGTTACTGAAGCTACTGGTGAAAACAGACCTGCCGACCGCCGAGCTAGTCCGATTGATCCTGGCGGCGTTTCCTCGGCTGACCGTCACGCACTCCAACCCTCAGGGCGTCCCCGGCCCGGTCGAGATCCTCGCCGGTGGCGCCACCAAGGCGAACGTCGTACGCGAGTTCGCCGATTCTGCCGGGATCGGGCTCGGCGACTTCGCGGCCTTTGGAGATCGCCTCAACGACCTGCCCATGTTGCGTATCGTCGGGCACCCGGTGGCGGTGGGTGCTGCGGATCAGCCAGACCTTGCCGCATTCGAGCAAGTCGCCACTGCTCCCGCCGATGGTGTGGGCGGATGGTTGCGCCGCTGGCCGCCCCTCACTCGGGTGCCGGGTTGAGAGGCGGTATGCCGCCTCTCAACGTGTCTTGAGCGTGGTGGCTGCCGGTCCAGTGCACGGGCGCGGGTGTCGGCAGGATGACGGCCCAGTTGCTGCCGAGGCGGCACGAAGCCGTGACGCCCGCGCCGGGCCCGGAGCCGTGTCTCCAGCGGTGGGAGTAAAACCGGCTCCGGGGACGACACGCGCCCACCAGCCAAGGGCGTTAGCGCGCCTGCGGGCGGCTACACGAGCCGGCAGCAGGTCGTCACCCTCACGACGATGGCGATCACGACGCCGCGACGCCGACCGTGTCCGTAAGACGAGGACTCGGGAGGACATCATGCCGACGCCAGTGTTCAAACAATGCGGCTGCCGGGACACCACCACCGGGAAGCGGCTGCTGCGCCGCTGTGCCCGGCTCACCGAACGTGGCCATGGCAGCTGGTACTTCCGCTGCTACGTCCGTGACCTGTGGGGCAAGCCGACACAGATCAGCCGCGGCGGTTTCACCTCGCAGACCGCCGCGCGCCAGGCACGAGCCCAGACCCTGTCGGAGTCACAGGAGGAGCACGCCGGGCGGACCTGGACCGTCGCGCAGTGGCTGCGGTACTGGCTCACCACCCGCCGGTCGATCCGGCCTACCACCCTGCGCGTCTACATCCACCACGTCGACGCCTACCTTATCCCCGGCATCGGCGCCCTCCGGCTCAACGCCCTGACCAGCCGCCACCTCACCGCCTTGTTCACCGAACTCGCCGCCGGCACCACCCCCACCGGCCAGCCCCGCTCGCCTTCCACACTCCAACGGATCCGGGCCACCCTGCGTGCCGCCTACAACGCCGCCATCCGCGAAGGCCTGGTCACCGCCAACCCCGCCCGCAACGTGGAGATGCCGCCCGCCCGCCGCCCGCACGCGGTGGTCTGGACCGATGGCCAGGTCGCCCAGTGGGAGACCGACGGCACCCGGCCCGCCGTCGCCGTCTGGACCACCGAACAGGTCAGCCTGTTCCTCACCGCGGTGGCCGACGACCCGCTCTACCCGCTGTGGTGGCTGATCGCGCTGCGCGGGCTCCGCCGCGGCGAAGCCGCGGGACTGCGGTGGTGCGACATCGACCTCGACAACCGGCAGCTCACCATCACCAACCAGCGCACCACCGTCGGCTACCAGATCATCGAAGGGCCGCCCAAGTCCGCGGCCAGCCGCCGCACCATCGCCCTCGACCGGCAGACCGTCACCGTGCTCCGCGCCCACCTGCGCCGGCAGCGGGCCACCTATCTGGTCACCGGCCGGCTCTGGCACGAGTTCGGTTACGTGTTCACCCGCCCGGACGGGCAGCCGTACCACCCGAACTACCTCACCCACCGGCTGCCGTACCTCATCGAACGCGAAGGCCTGCCACCGGTCCGGCTGCACGACCTGCGCCACGGCGCGGCCAGCCTCGCCCACGCCGCCGGCGCCGACCTCAAGACCATCCAGGCCTTACTCGGGCACGCCAGCATCGTGCTGACCGCCGACACCTACACCAGCGTGCTCCCCGCCGCCCACCACCAGGCCGCCGAAGCCACCGCCCGGCTCATCCTGACCACGGCCCGCCGCGCCCGCGGCAAGATCACCCGAAAGAGCCGACGCCTGAGTTCAAGGCCCGAATCCACCAACCCGACGCCGGCTAACCCGCCGAACGCCCGGAAAACCGCTGGCCAGCGCCGTAACCGGCGCCGCGGTCGGGCATGAAAGCCGCGAATCGCAATGAGTGGCAACGAGCGCCCAGCAAGCTACCACTGCCCACAAAAGAATGACCTGCGGTACGAAACCGCAGGTCAACCAGTGGGCCGCCAGGGACTCGAACCCTGAACCTATGGATTAAAAGTCCACAGCTCTGCCATTGAGCTAGCAGCCCGCACGGGGAGAGATTACCCGGTGAAGGCGATTGAAGCCTACGCGGACCCTCCCATAGCTCCATGATCGCAGGCATGTCGAGGGCGTCAAGCGGATAACACCGCTTCCTCGGTCAGTTGGCGGCGGTGATGTGTTCGCAGCCGGTGGTGTTGTCGTTGGGCCAGCGCTCACAGACGTCGCCGCCGCCGTTTCCGGGGCTGGTGTTGGTGCCGCCGTCGAGGAGGTCGGCAGTTCTGCTGTTGCCCCAGTCGTTGCCGGTCAGCCAGTCGTCGCCGGCGCCGCCGTACAGCTTGTCCTTGCCGGGGCCGCCGAACAGGGTGTCGTTGCCGCCCAGGCCGTGGATCGTGTCGTTGCCGCCGACGCCTTCCAGCACGTTGGGGCCGGCGTTGCCGACGAGCCGGTCGTTGCCGAAACCGCCGACCAGGTTCTCGATGTCGGTGGCGATGGTGTCGCCTTCGCCTTTGCGGCCGTCGTCGCCGGTGACGCCGTCGGCGTCCAGGCTGACCGCCGACCGGTACGAGTAGAAGACGGTGTCGTTGCCGGTTCCGCCGAAGAGACGGTCCTTGTCGACGGTCTGACCGGCCGGGTATTCGTGCATCGTCAGCCGGTCGTCGCCGCCGTCACCGTAGAAGGTGTCGTTGCCGCCGTGGCCGGAGATCCGGTCGTGGCCGTTGCCACCGCGGACCAGGTCGCGGCCGTGGCCGTCGTCGATCGAGTCGTCACCGTCGCCGCCGTACAGGAAGTCGTTCTGGGGGGATCCGTAGATCTCGTCGTTGCCGCCGAGGCCCCAGATCTTGTCGCCGCCGAGGTCGCCGTAAAGGATGTCGCCACGAGGGCCGCCGGTGATCCGGTCGCTGCCGGTGCCGCCGAAGGCTGTCATGGCCAGGCTGGTGCGGTTGACGATCGAGTCATTGCGGTCGTACGTGCGGATGTTCACCCTGGTGGGCGCGGCTTTCGTCGTACAGCGGACCCGGGTCTTGTCGCCCTTGACCGCCTTGCAGCCGGTGCCGGCTTTGATGGCGACCCGGTCGTCGACGGTGATCGTGTTGCCGGAGCGGGTGACGACGACCTGGTTCTGGCGGCCGCTGCCGGCCTTGTATTTGACCTTGGTGGCCCCGTAGACGGAGACGACCCCGGTGCCGGCGGCCTGTGCGGGTGCGGCGGTTCCGCCGATCAGTCCGGCCATCAGGATCGCTGTTCCGGCACGTGTCAGCCAGATCGAACGTGACATGTGGGCCCCCGTGCCTGATCCTCGAAACCGATAGATCGGGACGGTACAGTATCGACCCGGCGGGGAGGAAGGCGGGAACCGGGCCGCCGTGATACGACGGCCCGGTGTTCAATTCAGCTCAGGCCGAGCACGTCCAGCGCCCAGGCCAGGTTGAACGCCTCCTCTTTCCAGGCGTCGTAGCGGCCGCTCGGACCGGCGTGGCCGGCGCCCATCTCGGTCTTCAGCAGATAGGTGCCCTCCGGCGCCGTCGACCGCAGCCGGGCGATCCACTTGGCCGGCTCGTGGTAGAGCACCCGGGTGTCGTTGAGGCTGGTCACCGCGAGGATCCGGGGATAGGCCTGCTTGGTGACGTTCTCATACGGACTGTACGACTTCATGTACGCGTACACCTCGGCCGAGTCGAGCGGGTTGCCCCACTCCTCCCACTCGGTGACGGTGAGGGGCAGCGACGGGTCGAGAATCGAGGTCAGTGGGTCCACGAACGGGACCTCGGCCAGCACCCCGGCGAACGCCTCCGGCGCCAGGTTGGCGACCGCGCCCATCAGCAGTCCACCGGCCGAGCCACCGCGGGCGACCAGGCGGGCCGCCGACGTCCAGCGGTTGCGGACCAGGGCCTCGGCACACGCCACGAAGTCGGTGAAGGTGTTCTTCTTGGCGAGCATCTTGCCCTGCTCGTACCACTGCCGGCCCATCTCGCCGCCGCCGCGCACGTGCGCGATCGCGAAGACCACGCCCCGGTCCAGCAGGGAGAGCCGGGCGATGGAGAAGTACGGGTCGATGGAGTGTTCGTACGAGCCGTACCCGTAGAGCAGCGCGGGCGCCGAACCGTCCCGCTGGACACCCTTGCGGGCCACGATCGAGATCGGGACCCGGGTGCCGTCGGCGGCCGTCGCCCACTCGCGGAACTGCTCGTAGTCGTCCGGCTGGTATCCGCCGAGCACCGGCTTGCGCTTGCGCAGCGTCATCACCCGGGTGTTCAGGTCCATGTCGTAGATCGAGTCGGGGGTGACCAGCGAGGTGTACGACAGGCGGACCGAACTCGTGTCGTACTCCGGGTTGCCGGCCAGCCCGACGCTGTAGATCGGCTCCGGGAACTCCACGTCGTGTGCCGCGGTGCTGCCGTCGGTGAGCACCCGCAGACCGGTCAGGCCGTCGCGCCGCAGCGAGATCACCAGGTGGCGGGCGAACGCGTCGACCGACTCCAGGCGGGTGCCCGGCTGGTGCGGGATCAGCTCGACCCACTCGCCGGGGTGGTCCACCGAGGTCCAGGACACCGCGAAGTCCTCGGCGTCCCGGTTGTGCAGGATCAGGAAGCGGTGGCCGTGGTGCTCGATCGAATACTCCACACCCTGCTGCCGCTCGGCGATCAGAGCCGGCTCGGCGTCCGGCCGATCGGCCGGGATCACCCGGATCTCCGACGTGATCTTGCTCTGTACGTCGATGACGATGAACTTCTCGCTGCGGGTCAGGTCGACACCGACCCAGAAGCGCTCGTCCGGCTCCTCCAGGATCAGGGTGTCCTCGGTGGAACCGACGGTGTGCCGCCACACCCGGTAGGGCCGCCACGCCTCGTCGACGGTGATGTAGAAGAGCGTGCTGTTGTCCGACGACCAGGCGCTGCCGTAGAAGACGCCGGTCACCTCGTCGGCCAGCACCTCGCCGGTCGCCAGGTTCTTCACCCGCAGCGTGAACCGCTCGTCGCCGTCGAAGTCGGTGGAGAAGGCCAGCCAGTTGCCGTCGGGGCTGACGTCGAAGGTGCCGAGCGCGAAGAAGTCCTGCCCCTCGGCCAGCTCGTTGCCGTCGAGGAGCACCTCCTCACCGGGCTTCTCGGCGTCCATCGGCGGGGCCGTCTCGCCGGGCGCCACCGGGACGCGACAGTGGATGCCGTACTGCTTGCCCTCCTCGGTGCGGGTGTAATACCAATACCCGCCCTTGCGGGTCGGCACCGAGAGGTCGGTCTCCTGGGTGCGAGCCTTGATCTCCTGGAAGACGGTCTCGCGCAGGCCCTCCAGGTGCGCTGTCGCCTGATCGGTCCAGGCGTTCTCCGCCTCCAGGTGGGCGATGGTCGCCGGGTCGTCCTTGGCCATCAGCCAGGCGAACTCGTCGGTGACCGTGTCGCCGTGGAAAGTGCGCTCGGTGGGCGCCTGGCGGGCGATGGGTGGGCCTTCAATCGTCACCGGAAACACGTTACCGCCCGAATTTCGGCGACACACGAACCTCGGTCATTCGAACATGTGTACGATGTGCCAGAGTGGACGATCTTTCATCTTGTCGCTGGGGGGCTAGTGACGATCCTCGCTGAACTCGTCGAGATCTGCGGCCCGGGATCGGCTCGCGCCGCCCGGCCCGATGACCGCCCGGCCTCCTGGGTCGCCGCGCCGTCCACCCCGCGTTCGGTCGCTGCGCTCCTCAACCTCGCCGCTGCTCACGGTCTGCGATTCCGGGTCCGGGGATCCGGCAGCAAATTCCATTGGGGTACGAGTGAGAAGGCCCCCGATCTCCTCATCGACACGGCACGGCTCAACGGCCTGTGGGATCACGACGGCTCCACCGCGGTCGTCGCGGCCGGCACCCCGGTCGGGGCCGCGCAGGCCGCTCTGGAGCTGCACGGCAAACGCCTCCCGCTGGACCCGCCGTCACCGGGCGCCACCATCGGCGGGGTGCTCGCGGTCAACGAGGCCGGGCCGCTGCGGCACCGGTTCGGCCCACCGGCCGGGCAGGTGCACCGTGTCGATCTGGTCGACCCGTCCAGTCACCTGCTGTCGCTGGACGAGGGGTGGGAGGGCGCCGGCGGGGTGATCACCGCGGCGCTGCTGCCGGTCGAGGAACTGCCCGAGGCCCGCCGCTGGGTGGTCCGGCCGGTGCGCACCCCGACCGAGGCCGGTGAGGTGGTCAACGACGTGGTGGCGCAGGAGTTCACGCTCAGCGGGGTCGAGATGGACCTGCCCGGCGAGGGGGAGGGCACGCTGGCCCTGCTGCTGGAGGGGCCGGCCGCGTGGGTGACGGTCAGCGCCGGGCGGCTGGCCGGCCGGCTCGGGTCGCGGGCGGTGATCCGGGAGACGGCTCCGCAGTGGTGGGGGCGCTACCCGTTCGGCGGGTCCGATGTGGTGTTGCGCCTGCGGGTCCGGTCCCGTGACCTGCACGGGATGAGCTATGTGCTGCGGGACGCGGTCGGTGCCGGGGTCGCGATCCGCGGTTCGGCCGGCGCCGGGGTGGTGCACGCGGTGCTGCCCGGCGGGCTCACCGCGGCCCGTGTCGGGGACATCGTGGTCGGCCTGAAACAGGTGCTGATGGCCCGGCGTGGCCAGGTGGTGGTGCTGACCGCCCCGCCCGAGCTGGTGTCAGCGATCGACCTGGCCCGCCCCACAGACCTGTTCTGACACCCGCGCCGACGTGCGGTGCCCCGGACCACAGCTCGGCACGCGGTTTGGCGGTGCCCGGGGGTGTGCCGCGTTGCGGTGCGTTTCGGACCGTAGGTTGGCACGCGGTTTGGCGGTGCCCGGGTGTGTGCCGCGTTGCGGTGCGTTTCGGACCGCAGGTTGGCACGCGGTTTGGCGGTGCCCGGGTGTGTGCCGCGTTGCGGTGCGTTTCGGACCGGAAGTCGGCACGTGGGTTGGCGGTGGGCCGGCCGGACCGTGGGCGTTACGGGAGGACCGGGATCCGGGCCACCGTTTCGGCGGCCAGGTGGCGGCCCATCCGGGCTACGTCGCCCACCGCGTACGTCAGGAAGGCGAACTGGCCCACCGGCCGCGCGCCGGTCAGGATCAGATCATCGACCAGCACACGCCGGCGCATCATCGGCACACCCTCGCCCAGGATGGTCGGCGCGATGCCCAGGATGATCTCGTCGAGCAGGCCCTCGGCCACGAACTGGCCGACCAGGTCGCCACCGCCGGCCAGCCACACGTTCTTGCCCTGGGCCGCGACCAGCATCGCCTCGTGCACCCGTCGGACATCCCCGCTGATCATGAAGACGTTGGCGTCCGGGACCGGCGGCAGGTCGCGGTGGGTGAAGACCCAGCACGGTACGTCGCCGTACATGTCGTGCCAGTTCTCCGGCTCCGCCAGCAGGTTGTCGTGCTCGAGGACCCATTCGTAGGTGGTCGCGCCCATGGCGAACGCGCCGATGCCCTCGAAGAACTCGCCGAACGGATTCTCGGTGCCCTCGTCGACCTCGAACAGCCAGTCCAGCGAGTTCCGTTCGTCGGCGATGAAGCCGTCGATGCTGGTGGCGGTGTAGTACTGCGTCTTCGCCATGAGCACACCATGCCACGGCCGAGCCGACAAAAAGGGCGGATCGATCAAGACCGGGGCCGAGGTGTCGGTGGCGGGCCGGGCGTTGCCGCACCCAGCCCGCCACCGCCACCGGCTTGAGCGGGGTGTGGGGTCCCACACCGTACTCCACCGGAAAGGGCTGTGGGACCGGCTCTCACATCTCGGTCCGGTACCGCATCGACGCAGGTCAGGCCGGGGGACTCACGGCGTACGTCAGATACGCGAACTGGCCCACCGGACGGACCGCGGTCAGGCTCAGCCGGGACGAGGTGATGCGGCGGGGGAGCACCGGCGCGCCGCCGCCCAGGATGACCGGTGCGACGCCGAGGATCACCTCGTCGAGCAGGCCCGCGTCGGCGAACTGGCCGGCCAGATCACCGCCGCCGACCAGCCAGATGTTCTTCCCGGCAGCGGCCTCCGTCATGGCGGCGTGCACGGGGCCGACCTCACCCCGTACGAAATGAAGGTTTGCTCCGGGAACGGCGGGCAGTTCGCGGTGGGTGAAGATCCAGGCCGGAGTGTCGCCGTACGGTTCCAGCCAGGCCGACGGATCCGCCAGCGCCTTCTCATGGCTCAGCACCCACTCGTAGGTGGTGGCGCCCATGGCGAACGCGCCGACCCCGGCGAAGAACTCGTCGAACGGGCTGTCCCCACCCTTGTCCGCCTCGAAGAGCCAGTCCAGCGAGTTGTTCTCGTCGGCGATGAAACCGTCGATGCTGGTCGCGGTGTAGTACTGCGTCGTCATCCTCAGAGGGTGTCAGGCGTCGTTGCGCAGGACCAGGATGGCGATGTCGTCCCGGGGCTCCTCGACCGAGAAGTTGATCGTGGTGGAACGCAGCCGCGCCGCCATCACATCTGCCGGATAACCAGCCAAAGGGGTCGCCGCCTCACGCAGACGCGTCGATCCGAACAGCTCACGGCCACGCCGCCGCTCGGTCACCCCATCGGTGTAGAAGATCAGCGAGTCGCCGGACTCCAGAGTGACCGACACGTCCGGGGAGGTGATCGTCTCCAGCAGACCGAGCGCGGTGCCGCCCTCGCCGACGAACGCGGTCTTGCCGTCCGCCCGGACCAGCACCGCCCGGTCGTGCCCGGCCAGGTGCAGGCAGACGTCCAGGGCGCCACTGGCCCGGCGGGTCACCGATGCCATCGCGAGCGTGCAGTACCGTCCGCCGCCCCGCTGGACCAGCGTCCGGTTGACCCGCCAGAGGATCTCGTCGAGCGCCTTGCCGTCGTCGACCAGGATCCGGATCACGTCCCGGACCAGGCCGGTCACGGTGGCCGCCTGGACGCCCTTGCCGGAGACGTCACCGACCACGACCAGCCACTGGTTCTCCCCGGACGGCACGACGTCGTAGAAGTCGCCGCCCACCTCCGAGCCGGTCGGGACGTACTCCGCGGCGAATCCGATGCCCTCCACCCGGGGCAGCGCCGGCGGCAGCAGCGAGGCCTGCAGGGTCCGGGCGACCGTGCGCCGCTCGTCGTGGATGCGCGCGTTGTCTATCGCCAGGGCGGCCCGGCGGGCCACGTCCTCCAGGACGGCCACCTCGTCGGCGTCGTGCCGGTGCCTCGGGTGCCGGCCCACCGCCAGGGTGCCGAGCCGGGCGCCCCGGGCCACCAGCGGCACCGCGTAACCCTCCAGCGGCGAACCGAACATCACCTGGGTACCGAGCCGGGACGCCTCCTCCAGCCGGGCCAGCAGCGACTCCGGGCCGGTCTCGGCGAGCGTGGCGTGCAACTGGGCCAGCGAGGCCTCGTCGGCGTGGGTGGCGGCGGCCAGCTGCAGCCGGCCCCACGAGTCGGTGGTGTGCACCGCGCACCATTGGCCCAGGCGTGGTACCACCAGCTGCGGGATCAGCGCCATCGTCAGGTTCACGTCGAGGGACTGGGCGAGCAGCTCACTGGCTTCGGAGAGGAAGGTGATCCAGGTGGCCCGGCGGATGTCGGCGCGGCGCAACCGGTCGTTCTCCAGGTGCAGGGCGAACCGCTCGGCGACCATGGTGGCCAGGGCCAGGGCGTACCCCTCGGGCGCGGCGTCGAGTTCCAGCTCGCCGGAGTACGGCCGCTGGACGTCGAGCGGCACCCGGATGGTGTCGGCGTTGTCCCGGGGCGCCCGGCCGTACCTGGCGAGCAGCTGCCGGCCGGTGCCGTCGCCGCGATCCAGCCGGACCACACCACCGGCCGCGCCGGTCAGCCGGGACAGCCGGGACAGCAGATCCGCGGCCAGGTCGGCGATGCCCTCCTCGGTGTGCCGGTCGGTGCCGCTGCGCAGCAGCCCGGTGAGCGCGCCCAGGCTCGGTGTCTCGGCCGCGCTGGGCAGCCGCACCGGCCCGGTCTCGGCGCGCTGGTCCAGCCGGAACCAGACGCCCTTGCCGTCGCCCTCGTGCACGGTGCCCCAGCGGCTGGCGAAGTGGTCGACCAGCAGCAGGCCACGGCCCCGCTCGGCGACCTCACCGATCTCCGAGCTCTCGTTGCGGGGCCCGACGGTGAGCTGCTCGACCGGGCCGGCCGCGAAGTCGGTGACGGTGACGGTGAGCCCGCCCACGTCGGCCGCGACCTCTATCTCCAGCTCGGTGTTGGCGTGCACCACCGCGTTCGTCGACAACTCGGTGGTCAGTAGCAGGGCCTCGTTGAGCAGGACGACCAGCCCGGTCTCCTCCAGGACGGAACGCACGAGTGCGCGGGCAGCCGCTGGGGTACGACGATCATTGGGCAGTCTGGTCCGGCGCACGAGTGCCTCGGACGGAGCACCCGACGGGATGCTCGTCCTGGTTCCGACCTCGGCTGGCACCCATGCATCCTCTCCCGTCGAAGGGTGGATGCACAAAGTCGTCTCTCGCATTGACCCGGTCGGGCGAGAGAAGATAGGTAACCCCCCAGCCGATGACTGCGAGTGAGGACAGCATGACTGCGGCTAAAGAGGCCGACGAGACCGTTCTGCTCGGTGAGCTCGCCGAGGCACTCAGGCGTGTCCGGCGCGGTGATCTCAAAGTGCGGCTGAACCGGCGCGACGGCGCGGCCGGGGCGGTGGCCGAGGCGTTCAACGAGGTGGTCTCCCTCCAGGAGCGGCAGAACCAGGAGCTGCGCCGGATAAGCCGGATCGTCGGGCGGGACGGCCGGCTCACCGAGCGTCTCGACGAGGAGGGCCTGGACGGCTCCTGGGAGGACAGCGTCCGGTCGGTGAACTCGCTGATCGACGATCTGGCCCGGCCGACCACCGAGATCTCCCGGGTGATCGAGGCGGTGGCCCAGGGCGACCTGTCCCAGCACATGGCCCTGGAGATGGACGAGCGACCGCTGCGCGGCGAGTTCCTGCGGATCGGCCGCACGGTGAACACGATGGTGGACCAGCTGTCGTCGTTCGCCGACGAGGTGACCCGGGTGGCCCGCGAGGTGGGCACCGAGGGTGAGCTGGGCGGTCAGGCCGACGTGCGGGGTGTGGCCGGCACCTGGAAGGACCTCACCGACTCGGTGAACACGATGGCGTCCAACCTGACCCACCAGGTGCGGTCGATCTCCCAGGTGGCGACGGCGGTGGCCCGGGGCGACCTGTCCCAGAAGATCACCGTGTCGGCCCGTGGTGAGGTGGCCGAGCTGGCCGACACCATGAACGGGCTGACCGACACCCTGCGGCTCTTCGCCGAGCAGGTCACCCGGGTGGCCCGCGAGGTGGGCACCGAGGGCAAGCTGGGCGGCCAGGCCGACGTGCCGAACGTGGCGGGCACCTGGAAAGACCTCACCGACTCGGTGAACTCGATGGCGTCCAACCTGACCAGCCAGGTCCGTAACATCGCCCAGGTCTCCACGGCGGTGGCCAAGGGTGACCTGTCGCAGAAGATCACGGTGGCCGCGCAGGGTGAGATCCTGGAGCTGAAGGACACCGTCAACACGATGGTGGACCAGCTGTCCTCGTTCGCCGACGAGGTGACGCGTGTCGCCCGCGAGGTCGGCACCGAGGGCCGGCTCGGCGGTCAGGCCCAGGTCCGTGGCGTCTCCGGCACCTGGCGCGACCTCACCGAGAACGTGAACCAGCTGGCCGCCAACCTCACCGCCCAGGTGCGCAACATCTCCCAGGTCTCCACAGCCGTCGCGAAGGGCGACCTGTCGCAGAAGATCACCGTCGACGCGCGCGGCGAGATCCTGGAGCTGAAGAACACCGTCAACACCATGGTCGACCAGCTCTCGTCGTTCGCCGACGAGGTGACGCGTGTCGCGAGAGAGGTCGGCTCGGAGGGCAAACTGGGCGGACAGGCCCAGGTCAAAGGCATTTCCGGTACGTGGCGCGACCTCACCGACAACGTCAACTACATGGCGTCCAACCTGACCAGTCAGGTCCGCAACATCGCCTCGGTCACCACAGCGGTGGCGAAGGGTGACCTGTCGCAGAAGATCACCGTCGACGCCCGGGGCGAGATCCTGGAGCTGAAGTCGACGGTCAACACGATGGTGGACCAGCTGTCGTCGTTCGCCGACGAGGTGACCCGGGTGGCGCGCGAGGTGGGCACCGAGGGCAAGCTGGGTGGCCAGGCGCAGGTGCGCGGGGTGGCCGGCACCTGGCGTGACCTGACCGACAACGTCAACTCGATGGCGTCCAACCTGACCGGCCAGGTCCGCAACATCGCGCAGGTGTCCACGGCGGTGGCGAAGGGCGACCTGTCGCAGAAGATCACCGTCGACGCGCAGGGCGAGATTCTGGAGCTGAAGAACACCGTCAACACCATGGTCGACCAGCTGTCCTCGTTCGCCGACGAGGTGACGCGTGTCGCGAGAGAGGTCGGCTCGGAGGGCAAGCTGGGTGGCCAGGCGCAGGTGCGCGGGGTGGCCGGCACCTGGCGTGACCTGACCGACAACGTGAACTACATGGCGTCCAACCTGACCGCCCAGGTCCGCAACATCGCCTCGGTCACCACAGCGGTGGCCAAGGGCGATCTGGGGCAGAAGATCACCGTCGACGCGCGCGGCGAGATCCTGGAGCTGAAGAACACCGTCAACACCATGGTCGACCAGCTGTCCTCGTTCGGTGACGAGGTGACCCGGGTCGCCCGCGAGGTCGGCACCGAGGGCCGGCTCGGTGGACAGGCGCAGGTGCGCGGGGTGGCCGGCACCTGGCGCGACCTGACCGACAACGTCAACCAGCTGGCCTCCACACTCACCATCCAGCTGCGTGCCATCGCCGAGGTGTCCACCGCGGTCACCCGCGGCGACCTGACCCAGAGCGTCGCGGTCGAGGCACAGGGCGAGGTGGCCGAGCTCAAGGACAACATCAACCGGATGATCGTCACGCTCCGGGACACCACCAAGACCAACGCGGAGCAGGGCTGGCTCGACTCCAACCTGGCCCGCATCGGTGGCCTGCTGCAGGGCCAGCGGGACGTCGGCGAGGTCTGCCGCATGATCATGACCGAGGTGACGCCCCTGGTGGACGCGCAGCTCGGCGCGTTCTTCCTGGTGGACAACGAGGAGGCGGTCACCCGGCTGCGGCTGGGGGCGGCGTACGGCTATGTCGCCCGGGACCACGAGGTCACCTTCGGTCCCGGTGAGGGACTGGTCGGGCAGGCCGCGGTGTCCCGTCGCACGATCCGGGTCCGGGCCACCCACGACGGCATACTGACCATGCGCTCCGGCCTGCTCGCCATGCCACCGAACGATCTGGTGGTGCTGCCGGTCCTGTTCGAGGGCGAGATGCTCGGCGTGATCGAGTTCGCCTCGGTGGCCGCCTTCAACGGACTGCACCTGACGTTCCTGGAGCGGCTGGTCGCCACGATCGGGGTGGCCCTCAACACGATCCAGGCCAACCGGCGTACCGAGGAACTGCTCGCGCAGTCGCAGCGGCTCGCCCGGGAGATGCAGGACCAGTCGGCCGAACTCCAGCGCACCAACGCCGAACTGGAGGACAAGGCCAAGCTGCTGAGCGACCAGAAGGCGAACATCGAGCTGAAGAACCGGGAGATCGAACTGGCCCGGCTCGGCCTGGAGGAGAAGGCACAGCAGCTGTCCCGGGCCAACACCTACAAGTCGGAGTTCCTGGCCAACATGAGCCACGAACTGCGTACGCCACTCAACTCGCTGTTGCTGCTGGCCCGGCTGCTGGCCGACAACACCGAGCAGAACCTGAGCAGCAAGCAGATCGAGTTCGCCCGGACCATCCACAGTGCCGGCTCCGACCTGCTCTCGCTGATCGACGACATCCTGGACCTGTCCAAGATCGAGGCCGGCCGGATGGACGTCGAGACCGACGTGGTCGACTTCGACGGCATCCGCAGCTACGTGGAGCAGGCGTTCGCGCCGCAGGCCGAGGACAAGGGCCTGCAGTTCCGGGTGGACGTGGCGCCGGAGCTGCCGGACTCGCTGGTCACCGACCCGCAGCGGCTCCAGCAGATCCTGCGCAACCTGCTGTCGAACGCGGTCAAGTTCACCGACACCGGCTCGGTGACGCTGAGCATCTTCCCGGCCGCGCTGGACGCCGACATCGACGCCCCGCCGTCGCTGCACTCGGCCCAGCAGGTGGTGGCGTTCGCGGTCAGCGACACCGGCATCGGCATCTCGGACGAGAAACTGGCGATCATCTTCGAGCCGTTCCAGCAGGCCGACGGCACCACCACCCGCAAGTACGGCGGCACCGGCCTGGGCCTGTCGATCAGCCGGGAGTTCGCCGCGCTGCTCGGCGGCACCATCTCGGTGTCCTCGCTGCCGAACGAGGGCTCGACCTTCACCCTCTACATGCCGGAGGCGCTCACCGCGGACGCGATCCCGATGCCGGTGCTGCCGCCGGTGCCGGCCAAGGCGGTCTCGGTCCGCCCGGCCGCCTCGCTGGTCGGCCCGGCCGCCTCACTGGGTCTGCCGCTGATGGAGATGCCGCCGCGGGTCGAGGAGAAGCCTCCGGTCAGCCCGGCCGGCCGGAAACTGGAGGGGGTCACGGTCCTGATCGTCGACGATGACGTGCGCAACGTCTTCGCGTTGACCAGCGCCCTCGAAATGCATGGACTTCACGTGCTGTACTCGGACAACGGGGTGGACGGGGTGCGGATCCTGGCCGAACATCCCGAGATCGACATCGTGTTGATGGACGCGATGATGCCCGATCAGGACGGCTATGAGACGACCAGGGGAATTCGGCGCAATCAGCGGTTCCAGGACCTACCGGTAGTCTTCCTGACGGCGAAGGCGATGCCGGGGGACCGGGAGTCGGCCCTCGCGGCCGGCGCCAGTGACTACATCACGAAACCGGTCGATCTGGACGAGTTGATCGAGCTGATGGACCGTTGGGTGAACGCGAAGGGGACCGGAGCGCCGGATCGGGGATGAGACCGGCCGTGACGGGGTAGCGCCATGGGAGGGAACTACCGGTGGGTGAGGTGAGCACGGGTGGGTGAGCGTGCCAAGGCGCTACTGGTCGACGACCGGAAGGACAACCTGCTGGCCCTGGAGGCGATCCTCCAGGGGCTCCCGGTCACCGCGGTCGCCGTGGAGAGCGGTGAGGCCGCGCTCAAGCAGCTGCTCACCGACGACTTCGCGGTGATCCTGCTGGACGCGCACATGCCCAACATGGACGGTTTCGAGACGGCCAGCCACATCAAGCGGCGGGAGCGGACCCGGCACGTGCCGATCCTGTTCCTGACCGCGGCCGACCGGGACGCGCAGCTCGCCCTGCGCGGCTATGCGGTCGGTGCCGTGGACTACCTGACCAAGCCGTTCGATCCGTGGGTGCTGCGTGCCAAGGTCTCGGTCTTCGTCGAGCTGTGGACCAAGAGCCAGCAGCTGAAGGCGTCGGCCGAGATGACCCGTGAGCGCGAGGCGCAGTGGCAGCGGCTGACCTCGACGGTCGACGAGGCCGCGCGGGTGCTGCGGGCCGGCGGGGAGAAGGCCGCGGCCGAGGCCCTGGACCTGCTGGAGAAGGCCCGCTGGGGAGACTGACACCGGCTTGCATGTGACCTGGGTCACTGCGAACAACCTTGCCGGGCAGCCGCACCACTACCGGGGCGTGATCGCTTGATCATGCGAGGTCATCCCCGAGTAGGAGCGATATGCGGCACGCGAAGCCCAGCGAGAACCCCGGCCGCCGGCGACGTCGCCTGGTCACCGGATTCGGCGCGGCCGGTGCGGCCGGCGCCGTCACCGCACTGGTCGCCGTCCTGGTCCCGTCCGCGTCGGCGAGCACGCTGTTCAGCGACGGCTTCGAGGACGGGGCCGGCGGCTGGTCCAAGTCCGGCGGCACCTGGTCGGTGGTCTCCGACGGCTCGAAGGTCTACCGGCAGGCCAAGACGGACAGCGAGCTGGCCCGGGCGTTCGCCGGGGAGACCTCCTGGAGCGACTACTCGGTACAGGCCCGGGTGAAGGCGCTCGACCTCGGCAAAGGCCTGGCCGGGGTGGCGGCCCGGGCCAGCGGATCGTCCACCATGTACCGCCTCGCGCTGACCGGGGCCGGAAAGGCCGAGCTCCAGGCGGTCAAGGGCAGCACGGTCACCGTCCTCGGGGCGGCCGCGGTGGCGAACCCCACCGCGTGGCACACCCTGAAGGTCGACGTCGCCGGGACCGCCATCACCGGGTACGTGGACGGGGCCAAGGTCGCCTCGGGCACCGGGTCGCTGGCCGGCACCGGACGGATCGGCCTGGTCACCAGCTATGCCTCGGCCCAGTTCGACGACGTCGCGGTGAACCCGCTGGGCACCACCCCGAGCACGTCCTCCCCGGCCGCGACCAAGCCGCCGGCCGCGTCACCCACCGCTACCAAGTCGCCGGCCGCCACCAAGCCGCCGACCGCCACCAAATCACCTACCGCCACCAAATCACCTACCGCCACCAAGTCGCCGGCCGCTACCAAGCCGCCCGTCGCGACCACGCCGCCGGCCGCCACCACCAGCCCGGTCGTGTCGGGTGCGTGGCCCAAGGCGACCGGTCAGAAGCCGGTCACCGCGACCATCCCGATCTCCGGCACCGTCGACGGCGGCAACGTGCGCTACTTCGGCAGCGGCGCGCTCGGCGGCGACGGTCAGGACGAGGGTCAGGACCCGCTGTTCAAGCTGGCCGACGGTGCGGTGCTGAAGAACGTCATCCTCGGTGCCCCGGCTGCCGACGGCATCCACTGTTCCGGCTCCTGCACGTTGCAGAACGTGTGGTGGGAGAACGTGGGTGAGGACGCGGCCACCTTCAAGGGCGGAGCGTCGGCGAAGTACATCGTGGACGGCGGTGGCGCTCGTAGTGCTGACGACAAGGTGTTCCAGCACAACGGCGGCGGCACGCTGACCATCAGGAACTTCCAGGTCGCCGACTTCGGCAAGCTCTACCGCTCGTGCGGCAACTGCTCCACCCAGCACAAGCGTGCGGTGGTGGTGCAGAACGTGGTGGCCACCGCCCCGGCCGGCAGCCTGGTCGGCATCAACGCCAACTTCGGCGACACCGCCCGGATCTCCGGTGTGACCGTGGTCGGCAAGAAGAAGCTGGACATCTGCGTCCGGTTCACCGGCAACAACACCGGCAAGGAGCCGACCAAGATCGGCACCGGCCCGGACGGCACCAACTGTGTCTACAACGAGTCCGACATCACCTTCAAGTAAGACGTTCGTGGCGGGTCCGGTCCGAGTCAACCGTGGGGAGGCGGCACGATGACGTTCGTCGAAAGAGAGCTACGGGCGGCACTGCGTGCCGAGGCGGCGGCGCACCAGCCGGACAGCGCGGTGATGCTCGACCGGATCACCGCGACGGCGATGCGCAACCGGGCGGTGAAGGGCCGGGCGCCGCGTCTGCGGATGGCCGGGGCGGCGGCCGCGGTGGCCGCCGTCCTCGGTGGTGGGGGCGCCGCCCAGTGGGCTTTCGCCGGGTCCGGCGAGCCGGTTCCGGTTCCGGTCCCGCCACCGACGGCGGTGGTCACCGTGGCGCCGTCCCCGAGCGGCCCGCCGTCGCCCGGCGTCACCGGTTCCAGCGGTACGTCCAGTGCCCCGCCCAGCCGCCCGCCCCGGACCCGGCAGTCCAGCCGCCCGGCCGGCTCGTCCTCCCCGGCTGTGCCGAGCTCCCCGGCCGCGGACCCGGCCGTCGGTGGCCCGCTGTGGTCCGACGGCTCGGTGGACGACGGTGGCAGCTCTCAGGCCGGCAGCGTGGTGACGGTGAAGACCAGCGAGCGGCTCACCGCCCTGGAGGTGACGGTCCGGCTCGCACGGACCGAGGATCTGGTCTCCCGGGGCGGCAGCCGGCAGGTGCCCGGGGCGAGTGTGAACAGCACGGTCGTCGAGGAGGCGGACGCGATCGTCTACCGGTTCGTGCTCTCGTCCGGTGACCGGCTGGAGCCCGGCACTTACACGTTCTCCGCGCGCTACACCCACCGCACCGGTGGACGGGATGCGGCCGGCGATTCCTATCGGGTGACGGCGACCGTCGAATCCGGTGCGGAGACAGTGGTCAGCGGCGACTTCCGCTGACCTTTCCGGCGCTTTTCCGCCATTCTCCGGTAAACGGTTCCGCGGTCAGTATTTGAGGTACTTGCGGGTCATCTTGGCGACGGTCTGCACGACCTTGCGCCCGGCCAGCTCGGTGGCGTGCCCGTGGGACAGCACCGCGATCGAGACGTCGATGCCGTCGTCGGAGATCCGGCCCACGCTGTTGATGATCCAGCGCTGGTTCTCGGTGGACCGGGGCAGCCAGCCGTTCTTGATGGTGAAGTCCTCACCCTTCTTGGCGGCGGCGCTGATGCCCCACTGCTGGCCCTTGTCCACCTCGTTCATCAGCTCGAACGCGATCTTCCGCGACTTGGCGTTCAGCGGGCTCTCGTCGTCGACCAGCTCGGTCAGCAGCCGCATCTGGTCGTCGACGGTGGTCTGGGTCAGACCCCAGGACGACTTGACCACGGTGGACTTCAGCCCCAGCCGCTTGTTGCAGTCGGTGATCGCGGTACGTCCGCCGAGCTGCTGATACAGCGAGGTGGTGGCGTTGTTGTCACTGATCCGGATCATCAGCTTGGCCCGGGACAGCTCCGACGAGGTGAGCTTGCGGTCGTCGTCCTGAGCGGTCAGCAGCAGGCAGGTCATCACCTGGACCTTGACCACGCTGGCGGTCTCGTAGCGCTTGGAGCCGCGGTACGCGTATTTGTCGCCGGTCTCCGCGTCGAGCACCGCCACCGAGAACTCGGGCACCGTCTCGGCATACTCCTTGAGCGCCTTGTCGAGGGCCTTCTTGTTGCGCTCGCGCTCCTGCCGGGCCAGTTCCTCCGGGTCCGGGGTGGGCGGCGCGGCGCTGGTCGGGGTGACCGGGCCGGGGTTTCCACCACTGCTGAGCGCGGCCAGCTCGCCGATGCCGCCACCGTCACGGACACCGAGCCCGATCAGGGTCGCGCCCATCGCGATGGCGACGACGATGCCCAGGATGGGAAGGAGAGATCGGCTGACACGCACCTATGCATACTGCCTTGCCGAGGTGCGGGATGGCACCCGCGGCCCGGTTTAATGACCTTTTCCTAAGGAATCCCCACCCCAGTGAATGTATTCCACCACGCTGCGTGATATCCGTTATCGCGGATGTGTCCGGAACGCTACTTTCGGTGGCCGGTCCATTGATCGGTCGACATGCGCCGATCGGGGGCGGCGCGGGTCAGCTGTGGCTGCTGATCATCAGAGCCGACCGCAGGCCGGTGATATCGAGCACACGCATCAGGAAATCCCCGACATTCGCCAGGGCGAGCACCACCTGCGCGTGCTGGGCCTTGCGGCTCAGCACCACCAGAGTGCCGAGGCCCTGCGAGTCGCAGAAATTCACCCCGGACATGTCCAGGACGATGCGATTGGGCTGCTCATCGACCAGAAGCTCATGGACGACGGTGGACAGCTCGTTGACCGTGAGCACGTCGATCTCCCCGGCGAGCTGGATCACCACCTCGTCGGGGGCACGCTGAACCGCGATGGACAGCTCGGGTCGCTCCACGCAGCTCAGCCTATCCTCTTCGGGGCGAATCAGCCCGTCCGGCGCGGTCAGATCGGGCGCTCGACAGCCATGATCCGGTGACGTGAAGAACCCTCTCGCAATACTCGTTCCATGGCGCTGACAGAATGGGGACTGCTGTGACCACGACATATCCCACCGCGGGACTTCCGTACCCGGAGGACGCCCCGGTCTCCCAGGCCCTGTTCGACCGCGCCCAGGCCATCGTGCCGGGCGGGGTGAATTCACCTGTGCGGGCGTTCCGCGCGGTCGGCGGCACGCCCCGGTTCATGGCCTCCGGCTCCGGCCCGTGGCTGACCGACGCGGACGGGCGGCGCTACGTCGACCTGGTCTGCTCCTGGGGCCCGCTGATCCACGGGCACGCGCATCCCGAGGTGATCGGTGCGGTGCAGCGGGCGGCGGCCCTCGGCACCAGCTTCGGCACACCCACCGCGGGTGAGGTGGACCTGGCCGAGGAGATCGTCCGGCGGACCCCGATCGACGAGGTCCGCCTGGTCAACTCGGGCACCGAGGCGACCATGACCGCGATCCGGCTGGCCCGCGGCTTCACCGGCCGCTCCAAGATCGTCAAGTTCGCCGGCTGCTACCACGGGCACGTGGACGCGCTGCTGGCCGCGGCCGGTTCCGGGGTGGCCACCCTCGGCCTGCCCGACTCGCCCGGTGTCACCGGCGCGGCGGCCAGCGAGACCATCGTCCTGCCGTACAACGACGTCGACGCGGTGACCAGGGCCTTCGAGGCCGACGGCGCGGAGATCGCCGCGATCATCACCGAGGCCGCCCCGGGCAACATGGGCGTGGTCACCCCGCGGGACGGCTTCAACCAGGCCCTCGCCGAGATCGCGCACCGGCACGGCGCGCTGCTCATCGTCGACGAGGTGATGACCGGGTTCCGGGTCTCGGCCGGTGGCTGGGCGGGGCTGCACCCGGTCGACGCGGACCTGTTCACGTACGGCAAGGTGATGGGTGGCGGCCTGCCCGCCGCGGCGTTCGGCGGACGCCGGGAGATCATGTCCCGGCTCGCCCCGGCCGGCCCGGTCTACCAGGCCGGCACCCTCTCCGGGAACCCGCTGGCCTGCGCGGCCGGACTCGCCTCGCTGCGGCTCGCCGACAAGGCCACCTACCAGCGGCTGGACGAGCTGGCCGGCACGATCAGCGGTCTCTGCGCGGACGCCCTGAGCGCCGCCGGGGTGCCGCACCGGCTCCAGTTCGCCGGAAACATGTTCTCGATCTTCTTCACCGAGGACGAGGTCGTCGACTACGACTCCGCGAAGACCCAGAACGCCGCGGCGTTCAAGGCGTTCTTCCACACCATGCTGGCCAACGGCGTCTACCTGCCGCCGAGCGCCTTCGAGTCGTGGTTCGTGTCGACGGCCATCGACGACGACGCACTGAACGTGATCGCCGCGGCGGCTCCGCTCGCGGCCCGAGCCGCAGCGGGGGCATGACCGTGAGTGAACCGACCAAGACCACGGTGCACGTGCTCCGGCACGGCGAGGTGCACAACCCGGGCAGGATCCTGTACGGGCGGCTGCCCGACTTCCACCTCTCCGAGCTGGGCAACCAGATGGCGAAGGCGGCCGCCGAGGTGCTGGCCGGCCGGGACATCACGCACGTGGTGGCCAGCCCGCTGGAGCGCGCGCAGGAGACCGCCCAGCCGTTCGCCGCCGAGTTCAAGCTGGACATCGCCACCGACGTGCGGCTGATCGAGAGCGCGAACTACTTCGAGGGCAAGAAGGTGTCGGTCGGGGACGGCGCGTTCAGCAACCCCCGGCACTGGTGGGTGCTGCGCGACCCGATCACCCCGTCCTGGGGCGAGGCCTACCTGGTGATCGCCCAGCGGATGTTCGAGGCGGTGCAGGCGGCCCGGGTGTCGGCCGAGGGCCACGAGGCGGTCTGCGTCTCGCACCAGTTGCCGATCTGGACGCTGCGGCGTTACATCGAAGGCAAGCGCCTGTGGCACGACCCGCGCCGCCGGGAGTGCGGCCTGGCCAGCCTCACCTCGTTCCGTTTCGAGGGGTCCAAGGTGGTCGGCGTCGACTACTCGGAGCCGGCCGCCCACCTGGTCGCGATGTCCGCGACCGCCAAGACCGCCAAGGGGGCCTGATGCGCCGCCTCGCCGCCGTCGCCATCGCGGCGGTCACCACCGCCGGAGTCCTGAGCGGCTGCGGCGGCGAGGAGAACTGGGCGAAGAAGTGCACCACCACCAACCTGGTGGTGGAGTGCGCCCCGGAGAACCGGCCGCTGGTCGCCGACGTCACCGGTGAGCTGCTCAGCGGTGGCACGTACGACATCGAGAACGACCGCGGCAAGGTGGTCGTGGTCAACTTCTGGGGCTCGTGGTGCGCGCCATGCCGGGCCGAGGCGGACGACCTGGAGAACACCTATCAGGCGACCAAGGCCGGCAACGTCACCTTCCTCGGGGTGAACACCCGGGACAGCCGGGACGCGGCACGTGCCTTCGAGCGGGCGTACCGGGTCACCTACGACAGCCTGTACGACTCGGACAGCACGGTCGGCGCGAAGTTCGACGTCACCCAGAACGCCATCCCGAGCACCCTGATCCTGGACCGGCAGGGCCGGATCGCCGCCGCCATCCGCAAGTCGACCACCGAGGGTGAGCTGAAACCCCTGGTCGAGAAGATCGCGGCGGAGGCGACCGGCTGATGGGCGACGCCTTCGAGGGTGCGGTGACCGGCGGACCGATGCTGCTGGCGATCGGCGCCGCCGTGATCGCCGGGCTGGTCAGCATCCTGTCCCCGTGTGTGCTGCCGCTGCTGCCGGGCTACCTGTCGTACGTGACCGGCCTGGCCGGCTCGGACATGGAGACGGTGATGGGCCGGGGCGGCGCGACCACTGTCTCCACCGCCCGCAAACTCACCCTCAAGGGCAAGGTCCTGCTCGGCAGTCTGCTCTTCGTGCTCGGCTTCTCGGCCGTCTTCACGCTGATGGTGACGATGTTCGCGAACATCTTCCTGGAGCTGTCGGCCAACCAGCGGATCCTGAACACCGTCGGCGGCGTGCTGATCATCGTGCTCGGCATCGCCTTTCTCGGTTGGATCCCGGGCCTCCAGCGGGAGATCCGGATCAGCCGGATGCCCTCGGCCGGGCTGCTCGGCGCACCGGTCCTCGGCGCGGTCTTCGCGATCTCCTGGACCCCGTGCATCGGCCCGACCCTGGGCGCGATCAACGTGCTGGCGGTGACCACCGGGCAGAGTGACCGGGCCGCGGTCCTGGCGATCGCCTTCAGCCTCGGCCTGGGCCTGCCGTTCGTGATCTTCGGGCTCTTCTTCCGCCGGCTGCTCGGCGTCTTCACCGCGATCCGGCGCAACAGCCGGTGGGTGACCCGGATCGGCGGCGGCATGCTCATCCTGGTCGGTCTGGCCCTGGTCACCGGCGCCTGGAACCAGTTCCTGATCTTCCTGTTGACGACCTTCGACTTCGGTCAGGGGACGCTGCTGTGACAATCGTCGAGGACCGGCCCGCCACCGCCGAAGCGCCACCGCCGAAGCGCCCGAACCGGCTATGGGCGCTGCTGCGGAACTCGTGGCGGCAGCTGACCAGCATGCGTACCGCGCTGGTTCTGCTCTTCCTGCTCGCGGTCGCCGCGGTGCCCGGCTCGATCTTCCCGCAGCGGGGCGTCAACCGGGAGCGGGTCAGCGAGTACTTCACGGCGAACCCGGAGCTGGCGCCGATTCTGGACCGGTTCTTCGCCTTCGACGTCTACGCCTCGCCCTGGTTCGCGGCGATCTACCTGCTGCTGTTCACCTCGCTGGTCGGCTGTGTGCTGCCCCGGATGCGGGAGCACCTGCGGGCTTTGACGACCGTACCGCCGCAAGCGCCCAAGCGGATGGACCGCCTGCCGCACCATGACGGCGGACATCATCGCCCGGAGGAGCCCGCGGCCGTGGCCGCGGAGATCGCGAAGACGCTGCGCCGCAACCGCTTCCGCACCCGGGTCCGCCAGACGCCGGACGGCTGGACCGTCGCGGCCGAGAAGGGCTACCTGAAGGAGACCGGCAACCTGCTGTTCCACATGGCCATGCTGGGGGTGCTGGTCGGGGTGGGATTCGGGCACTGGTACGGCTGGAGCGGCAACCGTCTCCTGGTGGAGGGCCCGGACCACGGCTTCTGCAGCGTCCTGCCGCAGTTCGACGAGGCGGTGCTCGGTCCCCGGGTGGAGGCCGGCGACCTGCCCGACTTCTGTGTGCGGATGACCGGTTTCGAGTCGACCTTCCAGGACACCGGGCAGCCGAAGTCGTTCGAGGCCAGTGTCGAGGTGAACGAGAACGGCGGGGGGTACCGCCCGGAGCGGTTCACCGTCAACGACCCGCTGCGGCTCGACGGCGCCACCATCAACCTGATCGGTCAGGGGTACGCCCCGATCCTGCGGTTCACCGACCGGTTCGGCGCCCAGCAGACCGTCACGGTGCCGTTCCTGCCCACCGACATGATGATGACCAGCGAGGGCGTGGTCCAGTTCCCGGACGTCAACGTCGATCCGAACGGCACCCGCGACCCGAAGCTGCAGATGGGCTTCGAGGGGGTGTTCCTGCCGACCGCGAGCAGCCACGGCAGTGCCCTCTCCGAGTACCCGGCCGAGAACAACCCGATGCTCTACCTCACCGCCTACCGCGGCGATCTGGGTCTGGACTCCGGCAAACCCGGTTCGGTGTACGCCCTGAACCGCGAGAAGATCGACGACGGTGATCTCCAGAAGATCGGTGGCGACCGGCCGTACGTGCTGCGCCCCGGTGAGAAGTGGACCCTCGACGATGGGACCACGCTGGAATTCCTCGGCACCGAGCGGTTCGCCACACTGTCCATCCGGCACGACCCGACCAAGATCTCGCTGCTGATCGGTTCGGTGATCGGCCTGCTCGGGCTGATGCTGTCGCTGTACGTGCACCGCCGCCGGGTCTGGTTCCGGGTTCTCCCCGCCGACGGCGATTCGGCGAGCGGTAGCGTGATCGAGGCCGGTGGCCTTCCGCGCACCGACCATCCAGGTTTCGGTGATGAGTTCGCGGCGCTCACCCGGCAGATAACGGAAGGAAGACGCTGATGGCGGAGTTGTCCAATCAGCTCATGGCGCTGACCGTGCTGGCCTATCTGGCCGCCATGGTCTGCTATGCCGGGGAGTACGCGTTCGGCAGACGCAGCCACATCGGCAAGGCCGCCACCCGCCAGCTGGTCGGCGCCGGCGCCCCGGTGGGAGACGAGCCGCCCGCGGTGGTGGCGGAGCCGCCGGCCCGCCGGTCCAAGGGCGACCTGATCTCACTGATCGCGGTCGGCCTGAACATCGTCGGCCTGCTCCTGCACCTGGGCACCACGGTCACCCGCGGCATCGCGGCCGACCGGATGCCCTGGGGCAACATGTACGAGTACATCCTCTCCACCGCGCTGATCGGCTCCGCGGTCTGGGTGGGTGTGCTGGTGCGCAAGCCGGCCGTCCGGCATCTGGGCCTGTTCGCCACCCTGACCCTGGTGGTGCTGCTGGGCGCGGCCGCACTGGTGGCCTACACCCCGGTCGGCCCGCTGGTGCCGGCCCTGGAGTCGTACTGGTACGTCTTCCACGTCTCCACGATCATCGTCTCGTCCGGGATCTTCCTGGTCGGTGTGGTGCCGGCGATCATGTTCCTGATCAAGAACGGGTGGGATTCCGGCAAGCGCAGCTTCCCGTACACCCTGGGCCGGCGCGTCGGGGACGCCGGTGTGCTGGAGCGGCTCACCTTCCGCCTGCACGCGTTCGCGTTCCCGCTGTTCACCTTCGGCGCGCTGATCGCCGGGCCGTTGTGGGCCGAGGCGTCCTGGGGCCGCTACTGGGGCTGGGACCCGAAGGAGGTGTGGGCGTTCATCTCCTGGATCGTCTACGCCGCCTACCTGCACGCCCGCGCCACCCCGAGCGTGAAGCGGACCACCGCCACCTGGATCGCGATCATCGGGTTCGTGACGATGCTGATGAACCTGTTCGGCGTGAACCTGTTCTTCGAGGGCCTGCACTCGTACGCCTGAGTTCGTGTGCCGGTCCGCGGCTCGATTCGAGCCGCGATCGGCACACGCTAGTCCCGGCAGTCCCCGGCGGTCCAGGTGTCGTAGCGGGTCTTCCAGTCCAGGCAGAAGCCGCCGCGGCGCTGCTGTTCGCCGGGGGCGGTGCCGGTGACGGTCGGAACGTCCTCGCGCCAGTAACGGGCCGGGCCGCCGCCGGCCGGGCGCAACTGCACGTTGTCCACGGTCACCTCCGGCATGTCGATCTTGGCTTGCCGGGTGGCGTCCACGTGCACCTCGACGTACTGCTCGATCATCGCGCTGCCGCCCAGCGGCAACTGCTGCTGGGTGAGCAGGTTCCACCTGTTGTTCCACCACAGCCAGGCCCGCCACATGCCGGACCGGTCGGTGCTGACGTCCAGCCAGACCTGGTCACCGGGGCGGACCTGGTACTGGTCGTAGAACTGCCACCGGTTGGTGTTGGTGTTGAACGTGTAGACCCGCTGCCGGCCGGGCGAGTCCCAGCCGGTCTCCGCCCAGCCCGCCTCCAGCCAGGCGATCCGGCCGGCGCCCATGTCCTTCTTCGCCATGAACCGGCCCACGATGAAGTCGTAGGTCTGCGGGCGCACCGAGCCGTCCACCACCGAGAACCGGCCGGACACCCCGCCCCACTCGCCGCTGGTCCCGGCGCCCAGGTGGTGGTAGCCGCTCGGGGTGAACCCGCCCTTCGGAAGCCGGGCCGACTCCAGCGCCGGACGGTCCGCCCGGCAGGCCCGGGGACTGGACGCGCTCGCCGGCCCGGTGGGCGGCCTGGTGGAGGCCTTGCCGGGGGAGCACTGGGGCAGGCGTACCCCGGGGGCCGATTCCGCCGGGGCGGTGACCGCGAGCGCCGCGGCCAGACCGGTCACCAGACACCATCGGGTCACGTTCCGCAGCTTCACGAAACCCACAACGGGATCCCGGATCTCCAGTGACGGATGCTGGTGCCAGACTGGGGGTCATGGCGCCGCGTGGATTCCCTTATGCCGATCTGCAGAGCTTCATCGCCGCCCTCGAGGCCGCGGGTGAGCTGCGTCGAGTGAAAGTGCCGGTGGACCCGACGCTGGAGATCAGCGAGATCGTCACCCGGACGGTGCGGGCCGGTGGCCCCGCGCTGCTGTTCGAGAAGCCGACCAGGGGCGAGATGCCGCTGGTGATCAACCTGTTCGGCACCGAGAAGCGGATGGCGATGGCCCTCGGCGTCGACAAGCTGGACGAGATCGGCGCCCGGATCGGCGAGCTGGCCAAGCCGGAGCTGCCGGTCGGCTGGTCCGGCATCCGGGAGGGCCTGGGCAAGGTGCTCCAGCTCAAGTCCGTGCCGCCGAAGAAGATCAAGACCGCGCCCTGCCAGGAGGTCGTGCTCAAGGGCGACGAGGTGGACCTGGGCCTGCTGCCGGGTCTGCAGGTCTGGCCCGGTGACGGCGGGATCTTCCACAACTTCGGGCTGACCCACACCAAGCACCCGGAGACCGGTAAGCGCAATCTGGGTCTCTACCGGCTGCAGCAGCACTCGAAGAACACTCTCGGCATGCACTGGCAGATCCACAAGGACTCGACCGCGCACCACGCGGTCGCCGAGCGCCTCGGCCAGCGCCTGCCGGTGGCGATCGCGATCGGCGCCGACCCGGTGGTGACCTACTCGGCCAGCGCGCCGCTGCCCGGCGACATCGACGAGTACCTGTTCGCCGGCTTCCTCAAGGGCGAGCGGATCGAGATGGTCGACTGCCTGACCGTGCCGCTGCAGGTGCCGGCCTCGGCGCAGGTCGTGCTGGAGGGCTACCTGGAGCCGGGCGAGCGGCTGCCGGAGGGCCCGTTCGGCGACCACACCGGCTTCTACACCCCGGTCGAGCCGTTCCCGGTGCTGCACGTCGAGACGATGACGATGCGCAAGAAGCCGATCTACCACTCGATCGTCACGTCCCAGCCGCCGCAGGAGGATCACGGCCTGGGCAAGGCCACCGAGCGGATCTTCCTGCCCTTGATCAAGATCCTGATCCCGGACATCGTCGACTACGACATGCCGTCCGCCGGGGTCTTCCACAACTGCCTGATCGTGTCGATCCGCAAGCGTTTCCCGAAGCACGCGCAGAAGGTGATGAACGCCGTCTGGGGCGCGCATTCGCTGTCGTTCACCAAGCTGATCGTGGTGGTCGACGAGGACTGTGACGTGCACGACTACCACGAGGTGGCGTTCCGGGCGTTCGGCAACGTCGACTACTCCCGCGACCTGCTGCTCACCGAGGGCCCGGTGGACCACCTGGACCACTCGTCCTACCAGCAGTTCTGGGGCGGAAAGGCGGGCGTCGACGCCACCCGTAAGCTGCCCGCCGAGGGTTACACCCGAGAGTGGCCGGAGTCGATGGTGATGGTGCCCGAGGTGGTCAGCCTGGTGGACAAGCGGTGGAAGGAATACGGGCTGTGACCGCCCTGGAGGAGAAGCCCGGCAAGGTCAAGGCCTTCCTGCGGCTGGTGATGATCGAGCACTCGATCTTCGCGCTGCCGTTCGCCTACCTGTCGTCGCTGGTGGCGATCGAGTCGCTGGACGCCGACGTCGCGGACCACTGGCTCGATCTGCTGCTGGTCACGATCGCGATGGTGTCCGGGCGCACCTTCGCGATGGCCGCCAACCGGATCCTGGACCGGAAGATCGACGCGCTCAACCCGCGGACGAAGAACCGGGAGCTGGTCACCGGCGCGGTCAGCGTGCGCACCGCGTGGACCGGAGCCCTGGTCTCGCTGGCCATCCTGATCATCGCGGCCGGTCTGCTCAACCCGCTCTGCCTGGTGCTCTCCCCACTGGCCGTGATCCCGCTGGTGGTCTACCCGTACGCCAAGCGCTTCACGAACTTCCCGCACTATGTGCTCGCGCTGGCCCAGGCGGTGGCCCCGGTCGGCGCCTGGCTGGCGATCACCGGCACCTTCGACGGCTCGTGGCCGGCCTGGGTGCTGGGTGTCGCGGTCGGTCTCTGGATCGGCGGCTTCGACATCATCTACGCCTGCCAGGACGTCGAGGTGGACCGGGAGATCGGGGTGCACTCCACCCCGGCCCGCTTCGGGGTGCGGACCGCCCTGCACATCTCCAGCGTCACCCACGTCCTGACGTTCGGCTTCTACGTCTGGTTCGGCCAGCTCGCCGGCCTGGGCTGGCTGTGGTGGGCGGGCCTGGTGGTGACCGCCGGGGCGCTCGTCTACCAGCACGTGGTGGTGACCGAGAACGATCTTTCCAAGGTCAACCGGGCGTTCTTCACCGCGAACGGCTTCGTGGCGATCGCGCTCTTCCTGTTCGCGGTCCTCGACCTGAGCTTCCTCTAGGTTCTGTGTGGTACCCGCTGGGCGAGGCGTTCCCCACGTCGGCCGGGTTTCGGGCGAAGTAGCGGCACACTTGACCACATGCGTGAACCATGGATCGTCGGTGTCTCCGGGGCCTCCGGTACCCCGTACGCGAAAGCGGTCCTGACCGCCCTGCTGGACGCCGGTGAGTCAGTGGACCTGGTGGTCTCCCGGGCGGCCCGGCTCACCCTGCTGGACGAGACCGGCGCGACGATCCGGGACGCGCACTGGAAGGACGACGTGGCGGCCTGGCTGGGCCGGGATCTCGGTGATCTGGCCTACTGGCCCGCCAACGACATAGCCGCGGGTCCGAGTAGTGGTTCCTACCCGGCCCGCGGCATGGCGGTGGTTCCGGCCAGTACGGCGGCGTGCGCCGGAATAGCCATCGGTTTGTCGAAAGACCTGTTGCAGCGGTCAGCCGAAGTGAATCTGAAGGAAAGACGGCGCACCGTTGTGGTGCCCCGGGAAACCCCGGTCACCCGTAGTCATCTGGAGCACCTGATCGCCTTGCACGACGCCGGGGCCGTGGTGCTGCCGGCCAGCCCCGGATTCTATGGTTCCGGGGCCGGCGCGACCGCACAACAACTGGTCGACTTCGTGGCCGGCAAGGTCCTCGACGCGTTGGGCGTACCCCACACGCTTTTTCGCAGATGGACCGGCGAATTGGGTGAGCGGAACAGCTAACGCAGGCCATTGGGAGGGCCGTAGCCCTGCCCGGGATTGCTCGGCCCGTTGTTCCGCGGCTTGTTGGCGGCGTCGTCCTCGCGCATTTCCTCGACCACTCCATCGCCTTCGAGTAGTGCGCGTACTTCGGATTCACGGAATCGGCGGTGTCCACCCGGAGTACGGATACTGCCGATTCGGCCGGCGGCGGCCCATCGCGTGACCGTCTTGGGGTCGACGCGGAACAACGCGGCCACCTCGCCCGGTGTCAGCAGACGATCTCCAGTGTCCACAACCCCCTCCTCGGTTCGGTTTCTGGAGCGGCCGGTGGTCACGGTGAGTGTCGGCGTGCTCGATCTGGACGTAAAGTCATTAGAGCACCGCCCCTGAACCAAGTCCGTGAAATGCGGAAAAAGCCCCGATTGCGACAGTGGTCATTATCCTGCCTCCCATTCGCCGCTACCGGGCGTGAAGGCGGGAGCGCCACCCGATTAGGGTTTGAAGCATGGACTCCATCGACCTCCGGCTGATCGACCTGCTACGAGAGAACGCCCGCTCGTCGTACGCCGAACTGGCCCGCAAGGTCGGCCTCTCCGCCCCCGCCGTGCACGAACGAGTCGGTAAGCTCGAGACCGCCGGGACCATCCGGGGCTACCGGGCCGATATCGATCACGAGGCGGTCGGTCTCGGTGTGACCGCGCTGATCGGCATCATCGAGGACTCCGGTGCCGACACCGACGACGTGCTCGCCGCCGTGCGGGCCATGCCCGAGGTGGAGAGTTGCTATTTCATGGCCGGCGTCGAGTCGTACCAGCTGACCGTGCGGGTCGGCACGATCGCGGAGCTGGAGCAGCTGATCGTGCGGATCAACCGGACCCCGGGCGTCGCGTCGACCCGGACCGCGATCGCGCTCTCCACCAAGTGGGAGAACCGTCCGCAGCCCGGTCAGGCATGATCACCGACCTGGGGCGCACCGAGCGCGTCACCCGTGACTGGGCCCGCACCGCGATCGCCCAGGTCGAGGCGGACGCCAACCGGTCCGCCGACACCCACCTGCTGCCGTTCCCGCTGCCCGCCGAGTGGGGCATCGACCTGTACCTCAAGGACGAGTCCTCACACCCCACCGGCTCGCTCAAGCACCGCCTGGCCCGCTCGCTCTTCCTCTACGCGCTGTGCAACGGCTGGATCGGCCCGTCCACCACCGTGGTCGAGGCGTCGTCCGGGTCGACGGCGGTCAGTGAGGCGTACTTCGCGCGGATGCTCGGCCTGCCGTTCATCGCGGTGATGCCGTCCGCCACCTCGCCGGAGAAGATCTCGCTGATCGAGTTCCAGGGTGGCCGATGTCACCTGGTGGCCGACGCGACCGAGGTGGTGCCGGAGGCGCGCCGGCTCGCCGCCGAACTCGGCGGGCACTTCATGGACCAGTTCACCTTCGCCGAGCGGGCCACCGACTGGCGGGGCAACAACAACATCGCCGAGTCGATCCACAACCAGATGGCCCTGGAACGGCATCCGATCCCGGCGTGGATCGTGATGGGCGCCGGGACCGGCGGGACCAGCGCCACCATCGGCCGGTACGCCCGCTACCGCTGCCTGGACACCAAGGTCTGCGTTGTCGACCCCGAGGGGTCGGCGTTCTGGCAGGCTTATCTTGCCGGCGACTGGGACGTCGTGACCGGCACCGGCTCCCGCATCGAGGGCATCGGCCGGCCACGGGTGGAGCCGTCCTTCCAGCCCGCCGTGGTGGACCGGATGATCCACGTGCCGGACGCCGCCTCACTCGCCGCCATGCGGGCCGGCTCGGCCGTCCTGGGCCGCCGGCTGGGTGGCTCCACCGGCACCAACCTGTGGGGCTCGTTCCGGCTGATCGCCGAGATGCTCGCGGCCGGCCGGACCGGATCGGTGGTCACCCTGATCTGCGACGGCGGCGAACGCTACGCCGACACCTACTACTCCGACGAGTGGGTGGCCGCGCAGGGCCTCGATCTCGGGCCGCCGGACCGGGTGATCCGTGAATTCCTCGACGGCGGTGGCTGGCCCGGATAGGGGTGCGCCCGGCGTGATCCGGGAGCGTGCTTAGATTCCCGGTCATGGATGAGAATCCCTCACGTACGAAACCGTTGCTGCCGGTGCTCGGTCTGGTCGGGGCGGTGCTGGTGGCGAGCGTGGTGGGATTCTGGCCGGACGGTGACAAACCGGCCACCGCGATCCCGGTGGCCGCCCCGTCGGCCTCGCTCCCACCCCTTCTCCCGCCGACCGCCGAACCGGTGCCGGTCACCCCGTTCAGCCAGGTCGCCGACCTGCTCGACGACCAGGTCCAGGCACTGGTCAAAGGCGACGAGGCGGGCTGGCTCGCGCCCGTCGACAAGAAACTGCACCCGCGCTACCGGACGATCTTCAAGAACCTGCGGGCGCTCGACCTCACCGCCGCCGACATGGTCATCCACGGCGAGGTCAAGACCAAGGGCGGCACGCTGACCTCGCGGGTCGGGCTCGCCTACTGCTTCAGCGGCAACGACTGCCCCGCCTACGGACTCGAGCCCGGCAGCGGCTCGCCCAAGATGATCAGCAACCTCACCTGGAGCGCCCGGAACGGCTCCTGGACGATCACCAAGGCGAACGACTCCGGCATCGACAACTACATGCAGCCCGCGCCCTGGGAGAAGGCCGACCTGACCGTCGCCCGCAGCGCCCGGGTGATCGTGGCCGGCCCGAAATCACAGGCCCGGAACGTCAAACGGGTCCTGCGGCTGGCCGACAAGGCCGCCGTGGTCGCCGACCGCTTCGCCGGCCGGCTCAACAATCCGCAGAAGGTCTACCGGATCTACGTGGCCGACAACAAGGTGTGGAAGAGCTGGTACGACGGCCGGCGCCCGGCCTGGGCGGTCGCCTACCACCGGCAGCACGACGGCATCGGCAGCGACATCATCCTCAAAGCCAGCCAGGTGCTGTCCGGAAACGATCGCTACGCCACCGAGATCATCCAGCACGAGATGGCCCACGCGGTCACCCTCGGCGGCACCCGCAACCGCGACGACGAGGACGACATGTGGCTGATCGAGGGCATCGCCGAATACATCGGCTACCTGCCCGCGAAACCACGCGCCACCTACAGCCGGGACGCCCTCCGATACGTGCACTCCCGCCGCGGGCCGATCAAGACGATCGCCCTGCCGTCACTCGGCGGCAAACCCGACGACGTGCTCGTCACCCGGCTCTACGCCACCGGACACTTCGCCGTCGGATGCATGGCCGCCAAATACGGTGAGACGAAGATGCTCGACTTCGTCGACATGGTGCTGCACGAAGGCATGGAACCCGACGTGGCCGCGCCGATCGCCTTCCGCAAACCCTTCAAGACCGTCGACAAGGCATGCGTGAGCTGGATCAAACGGCAGCTGTGACCCGGCGCGCCAGCCCCGGATAGTCGACCACGAACCCCTCCGGATCGCAGACCAGATCGGCACTCAGCGTCTCGTCGGCGAACCGGAGCCGGTCACCACCCAACGGCGTGAAGATCTGATCGCCCTGCACCACCTCCAGGCTGGGCGCCAGGATCAGCGCGACGCTGATCCGATGCGACACCCCCGCCTCGGCGCCCGGCAGCCCCAGACGCCTCACCGGCAGCGAACGAAAGAACGGCGACCCGGCCAGCGAAGCGTCGAACGCCCCGTAAAACTGATCCGGATCGTCACATCCCGGCCGCCCGGCGCGCGCATGCCCCGCCGCGACCAGCGCCGCATCCAGATCGCCCTGCTCAAAACCGGTCACCCGCCAGCGCCCGGCAGCCAGCTCCAGATGCACCGTCCGGGCCCAGCCGGCGCCCTCGGCCCGCACGTCCACCCTCGTGGCCGCCCTCGCGGCCGCCTGATCCGGATCGGTCTGCACCTCGTAGCGGCAGACGAATGGCACCGGCTCGGCGGCCAACACGGTGCCCCGCGCGAACCCGTCGCCGAACAGGACGTGCTCCGCCCCGGGGACATCCCGGCGCTCCCAGAACAACACGGTAGGCAGCGACATGCCGGTAACCTACCCGTTTCCGCCCGCCCACGTCATTGCCTCCCTCAAAGATCAAATTCCCGATTTCGTACGATCCACGAACAGCCCCGCATCGTCCCCGCAAGCCAGGCGACACCCCGGACCGAAACGCGCCCGCCGGGCGAATGCGGTGACCCCGGTCCTGCGGCCCTGCTCCGAGCGTCCACCGTGGCCGTGGCCGTGGCCGTGGCCGTGGCCGTGGCCGTGGCCGTGGTCAGGCCGCGTGCCGATCTGTGGTTCGAATCGGGCCCTGATGGTCACTTCAGGAAGGCCGCCCACCTGCGGAAACGTCATGAACAGCGGGTCTGGTCCGCGGCCGAACCATCCTGAGAGGCAGCAGAATCGATGCCGGATGCCGGATGCCGGATGCCGGATGCCGGATGCCGGATGCCGGATGCCGGATGCCGGATGCCGGATGCCCGATGCCCGATGCCCGCCGGGCCCGGGGCGGTGCGTACGTTGGCGGATCGGGGTGTTCGCGTCGGTGCCCTGGAGCCTTGCTCTCAGCTGCCCGATCACTTGCGGTCAATCCCTCGCGCGGGCAACCCGTCCAATAGAGATCTTGGCGGATTTACCACCTTATGATCCTTCTTCTCAGCTGCTGGCCCGCTCGCGGTCAACTCCTCGCGCGTGTGTCCGCCTTCCAGCTCCACCTTGGCCGATCTTGGCGGATTTACCACCGTTTCCGGTGGTAAATCCGCCAAGGTCTCTGCTGAGCGAGTCGCCCGCGCGAGGTATTGACCGCGAGTGATCAGGCAGCCGAGAAGAAGACTCTTATCCGGTGGTAAATCCGCCAAGATCGGCCAGGGTGGGGCCGGAAGGCGGACTCTCGCACGGGGACATTCGCGCGGGGACTTGACCGCGGACGGGCCAGCAGCCCAGAGGAAGACTTCCTGGGCCCGGCATGTGCTCACCGTCTGGCCTGTGTGACGCCGTTGGGGTGGGGTGGCCGGGCCTCTGCGCACGAGCCGAGTGGTGTGGGCGTCCGGCGGGGTCCCGGGGTGGGCGACCCCGACGATTAATCACGAAAGGACAATCGCGAAAGGCCGATCACCCGCGGAAACGTCATGGAGACCGCGGCCGGCGCGCCGACGAGCCGATCAACCTTCAGGGCCCGAATCGAGCCACAGATCGGCACACGAGCTGAGCGCTCTTCCCGGGAACGGGCGAAGCCCCGGAGCTCGCATCTCTGCGAGTTCCGGGGCTTCGTCGTCGATCAGTGACGTCGCGGTGCTGGAATCAGCGGCCGCTCCGTCTCCGGATCAGTAGCCGCGAACCGGATCAGTAGCTGCGCGCCGGGCGGGACGAACCGTGGCGGCCGCCCGGGCCCTCACGGCGGTCGCCGAACGAACGCTGGCCGTCGGAGCGCTGACCGTCACGGCGCTGACCGGACGGACGGTCACCGAACGACCGCTGCGGACGGTCACCGGAGGCGTGGCGGTCACCGAACGGACGCTGACCCCGCTCACCCTGCGAACGGTCGCCGTAGGACGAACCCTGCGAACGGTCACCGTAGGAACCCTGCGGGCGGTCACCGTACGAGCCCTGCGGGCGGTCGCTGTAGGAGCGCTGCGGACGGTCGCCGTAGGAGCGGTCGCCCTGCGGGCGGTCACCGTAGGAACGCTGCGGACGGTCACCGAAGGACCGGTCGTTGCGGTCGCCGAACGAGCGCTCGTTGCGGTCGCCGTAGCCACGCTGGGGGCGGTCACCGAACGACCGCTGCGGGCGGTCACCGCGGGGACGGTCACCGAAGCGGCCGCGGCCACCGGAACGCTCACGACGCGGCTCCGGCTCCTCCACCACCGGGACACCACTCGGCTCACGGGCGCCGGTGATCTCGGACAGCTTCTCGTCGCCCAGCCGGACGCGGACCTCGGCGGGAGCGACCCCGGCCTTGGACATCATCGCCTGGGTGGTGCGGCGCTGCTTCGGCAGAACCAGCGTGACGACCGCACCGGACTCGCCGGCCCGCGCGGTGCGGCCGGCCCGGTGCAGGTAGTCCTTCGGGTCCTTCGGCGGGTCCACGTGCACGACCAGCGAGATGCCGTCGACGTGGATGCCACGCGCGGCCACGTCCGTGGCGACCAGGACGTTCGTCCGGCCTTCCTTGAACTCGGCGAGCGTACGCGTACGGACCCGCTGGGTCTTGCCGCCGTGCAGGGCGCCGGCCCGGACACCGACCGCCGCGAGCTGCTCGACCAGCCGGTCGACGCCCATCTGGGTGCGGGCGAAGACGATGGTCTTGCCGTCCCGGTTGGCGATCCACGACGTGATCGGGAACTTGTCGGCCGGCGGGATCAGCAGCAGGTGGTGATCCATGGTGGACACGCTGGCCTCGGCCGGAGCCGTGGAGTGCGTCACCGGGTCGTTCATGAACCGCTTGACCAGGGTGTCGACGTCACCGTCCAGAGTGGCCGAGAAGAGCAGCCGCTGGGCGGTCGCCGGAGTCTTGGCCAGCAGCTCGGTGACCTCGGGCAGGAAGCCCATGTCGGCCATCTGGTCGGCCTCGTCGAGGACGGTGACCTCGACGTCGTCGAGCCGGCAGGCGCCCCGCTCGATCAGGTCGGCGAGCCGGCCCGGGGTGGCGACGATGACCTCGACGCCGCGGCGCAGCGCGTCCATCTGGCGGTCGTAGGGAACCCCGCCGACAGCGGTCTTCAGGAACACGCCGACCGCGCGGCCCACCGGCATCAGCGAGTCGGCGACCTGCATGGCCAGCTCACGGGTCGGAACCAGGATCAGAGCTTTCGGGTAGTGCGGGCGAGCCCGGCCACCCTTGGCGGAACGGGCCAGCACCGGCAGGCCGAAGGCGAGCGTCTTGCCCGAGCCGGTCTGGCCACGGCCCAGGACGTCCCGGCCGGCCAGCGCGTCCGGCACGGTCGCGGCCTGGATCTCGAACGGGGTGGTGATGCCCTCACGGTTCAGAACGCGGACGATCTCGGACGGAAGACCGAGGTCGGCGAAACTGCGAGCGGCCGGAGCATCGGCCGGAGTGTCGGACGTCTCGGTGACGAGCGTCTCAGGGGCGTCGGTCTCGGGGGTGTTGCTGTCATCGAGGACGGACGGGAACGTGCTGGAATCAGCGAAAGTGGTCAAGAGAACCTCTCTACGGGGGCGCATGCTCGCGAATGGCCCGCCGCGGTCGATGTCGACCGCCCGCTGAAATGCCCGCAAGAACGCCCGTGGCGTGCACCGGGTGGGCACGCCGCGTCAATAACTACCATCAGTGTACGGGTGAACGTCGAAACCGCCGACCGCATTCCGGCCGGGTAGTGGGCCTGCTCACCCCGGAGCGCAACCTCGCCAGCTTAAATGTTCGAGGCCCCGGCGGGCAAAACGCCAGGGCCTCGATTCGCTGTCGGACGTCCGTCAGTTACGTCAGGCCGCCCAGGAAGTCGGTGAAGGCGTCACCCGCTGTGAAGACGAAGACCAAACTCACAGTGACGAGAAGGCCCAGCACCACCAGCATGGCGATGACCACCTTCAGGTTGCTGCGCCGCTGCTCGGTCGGGGCGTCGTACCAGCCCTGCGCCAGGATGTGCCCGGTCAGCGAACCCGAATTCTCCACCGGATCGATGTTGACCGGCATCGTCGTGTCGATCGCCGGGTAGCCGCCGGTGCTGTAGACCGTGCCGCCGGCCTGGCCACGCTGCTGCGGGACACCGTTCGGGGTGGGGCTGATCGGGGTGGTCGGGGTCTGGGAGGGATATGTGGTCCCCCGAGGGAGGGGGGTTCCGGCAGAGACCGGCTGGGTCATCTCGATGTTCTCCGGCGAAGACGGGAAGCCCCGGTACGGCGTTCCGCGAGGAGCGCTGTGCGGGGCCGGTGGCAAGCCTGCCGATGCGGCACTGGGCGGCAGGGTATAGCTGGGCAGGCCGTTTCCACCAGACCCGATCATCGGAGGCGGCGGAACCACGGGCGGAATAGTCCCCGGCCCTGGCGGAACCGGGCTCGGCCCAGGCCCCGGCGGCACCGGGCTGGGTCCTGGTCCCGGCGGCACCGGGCTCGGCCCAGGTCCTGGCGGAACCGGGCTGGGTCCAGGCCCTGGCGGCACCGGGCTCGGCCCAGGTCCTGGCGGAACCGGGCTGGGTCCAGGTCCCGGCGGCACCGGGCTCGGCGGAGCCGGCGTCGGCGGCACAGGGCTGGGCGGCACCGGAGCGGGCGGGGCCGGGCTGGGTGCTGGAGCAGGCGTGGGGCGAGGGTTCGGCGGCGGCTGAACCGGTGTGGGCCGAATCGGGTCGGGCCGTGCCGGATCCGGGTCGGCCGGCTTCGGTAGCACGGGCCGCGACGGCACAGGACCGGCAGGCTTGGGGTCCGCCGGGTCGGCCGGGTCTGCGGGATCGCTCGGGTCTGCGGGATCGCTCGGGTCGGCCGGATCTGCGGGATCGGCCGGGTCCGCCGGGTCGCTCGGTTCCGCTGGGTCGGCGGGCTCCGCTGGGGCGGCCGGCTTCTCCGGGTAGGAGACACCGGCCGGACGTGGCGTCGCTCCGTAGACGGTTGACTGCCCCGCGCTGAGGGCAGCGGCGGGAACCTCGTCGACTGACGGCTTGGCCGCCCCGGGCACGGAAACCCGAGCCGCACCGGAACTGGGCACCGCCGAGATGGGCCGAGCCGACGACCCCGGCGAAGGCGCCGCCGACACCGGGCGCGCAGACCCACCGACGGACGGGGCAGCGGGCGTGGCTGAGCCTGTCGCGGGTGAGGCGGGCGAGGCGGAAACCGGTTTCGCTGATCCGGTGGCGGGTGAAGTCGGCGCTGCGGAGACCGGCTTGGCCGAACCGATCACCGGCGAGGAGGAGACTGGCTCGGCGGCATTGACGCTCGCTGAGCCGGAGACCGGCTTGGCCGCATCCACGGTTGCTGAGCTGGCCGGCGTGGTCGCGTTCACGGTTGCTGAGCTGGCCGGCGTGGTCGCGTTCACGGTTGCTGAGCTGGCCGGCGTGGTCGCGTTCACGGTTGCTGAGCCGGCCGGCGTGGTCGCGTTCACGGTTGCTGAGCCGGAGACCGGCTTGGCCGTACCCACGGTCGCTGAGCCGGAGACCGGGGCTGCGGAGACCGGGGCTGCGGACACCGGGCGAGCCGAGCCGACCGCGGGTGCTGCTGAAACCGGCTTGGCGGGGTCGGGAGTCATGGTCGCCGCCGGTGAGACGGGTGTCCCGTAGGTGGTCGGAGCGGGCGCCGCGGAAACCGGGGCGGGGCTGCCTGGCGCCGCCGAGACAGGAGCCGCCGAGACAGGGGCCGCGGACACGGGGGCGGGGCTGCCTGGCGCCGCCGAGACAGGAGCCGCGGACATCGGGGCTGGGGACATCGGGGCTGGGGACACCGGATTCGCAGACACCGGTGCCGGCGAGATGGGAGCCGCAGCGCCGGAGGTCGGTGCCACAACGTCCGGAACCCCGGAGGTCGGCGCGCCTGAGGTCGGTGTGCTGGAGACGGGTGCGCCTGAGATCGGTGTGCTGGAGACCGGCGCGTCCGAGGGCGGCGCGGAGGCCGGGCCACCAGAGGTCGGCGCGCCCGAGACAGGGACGGGGACACCCGAGACAGGCGCGCCTGAAACAGGGGCTTCTGACACGGAAGCGCCGGAGACGGGAGCGCCAGAGACGGGAGCGCCGGAGACGGGAGCGCCAGAGACGGGAGCGCCTACCGGGGTGGCGGGGGTTCCAGGGCCGTCTGTGGCGGGCGCGCTGGAGGGCCGGGGGGTAGGCGGGGCCGGAGTGCCGGATGAGGCGGCCCACAGGGCCCCCGGGGCGGGTGGGGGCGGGGGAACGTACCCCTCGTCGTCTTTTGCGGGCGGCCGCGCAGCAGGCGGCGTCCCGATCTCGCCGTCCCTGGTCGCGTGCTGCTCGTCCATGGGTCCTCCCGACCACCGCTGCCGACGCTCGGACGTCGGGCGCTGACCTTAACCGTGCCACATCAGCCGGTGTGAGCACACCCGGCATCAGCGTCATCTGACCCGCGCCGACAGTCCGATACGCAATTAGCCGTTTCGGGGCAAAGTATCAGCCGCGTACCACCCGATTACGGGACTAATCATCCTTGGTGCTGCTGTCGGCGGAGGCGGACTTGGAAGCCGATTCCGACGAGGCGGCGGACGAGGACGAGCCGCTGGACGATGAGCTGCTGGAGGACGACCCGGAGCTGCTGGAGGACGACCCGCCGGAGGATCCGCCGGAGGACGAGCTGCTGCCGGACGAACCGCCACCCGAGGAACCGCCACCGGAGGTCGATGTCGGCTTCGGCGACGCGGTGGTCTTGCCGGGCGTCGGGGTCGGCTCGGGCGGCGCCACCGACATCTGGGAAGCCGACGCCGAGGCGGCCGGCGGCGGCGCGGAACTCGTCGACGGGGTGACCGACGGCGAGGTGGACGTCCCGGTCGACGGGGAGGTCGACGGCGGTGCGGGCGACGAGCTGGATGTCGACGGTTTCGGCGGGGTGGGCGACGAGCTGGATGTCGACGGTTTCGGCGGGGTGGGCGACGAACTCGAGTTCGACGGTTTCGGCGGAGCGGGCGACGAGCTGGAGCTCGACGGGCTGGGCGAGCCGCTGGTCGGCGGCTTGCTGCTCGTGCTCGGCGACGGGCGGACCGGGGTGTTCGGCTCGTCGGGGTCGGGGGAGCCGAGGTCGGGACCCTCGGTGTCGCCCTCGATGGATCCGAAGACCCGGGTGGCCGCGAACAGCCGGCTCCACCGCACCGGCGTGAGCCGCACGTTGAGACCGGTGCGCGGGGCCTCGACCATCATGCCCTCACCCGCGTACATCGCGACGTGGTGAATGCCGGTCCAGCTGCTGGAGGAGCTGAAGAACAGCAGGTCGCCGGGGAGCAGCGAGTAGCGGGACACGGTCCGGTCGCGGGTTTGGTAGTACTGGTCGCGGGAGACCCGGACGAGCGGGTAGCCGACATCGGGGCGGCGGTACGCGGCGTACATCAGACCGGAGCAGTCGTAGGCGTCGGGGCCCTCCTCGGACCACACGTAGGGGTCGCCGCGTTGGGACAGGGCGAACTCGAGTGCCTTGACGGCCCGCGGGTCGGCGCCCCGGCCGGCGTCCGAACCGGCCAGGATGTCCCGGCCGATCTCCTGGTCGGTGGCGGTGGACTGGCTCTCCACCGCGGTGATCTCGCTGCGGTGCTTGTCCTCATACTTCTTCTGGGCCGCCTGCTTCTTGGTCAGGTCGGCGTTGAGGGCGGTCCACTGCGCGGCGAGGCTGGCATACCGGTTGTTGGCGTTGAGGTGGTCGGCGGCCGCGGCGGCGACGGCGTTCTCGGCGGCGAGCAGCCGGCGGGCGGCGGCCTCGTAGGGCGCCGAGTCGCCGCGCTGCATGCGGGCGAGCGCACCGAGTTCCAGCAGGCCGGAGTCGAGCGAGCCGGGCGGCAGGGCGGCGGCCTCCTGAATGGTCTCGGACGCGGCGGCCTGGGCCCCCTCGCGAGCCTGGGCGAGGGCTGCCTGGGTCTCGCTGACCCGCTGCGACGCGGTGGTGAGCTGGGTCTGTGCGAGGTCGCGGTCGGCTCCGACGCGGATGAGCTGGTCACCCAGGGCGGCGATCTCGGCGCGGCCCTTCTCCACCTTCTGGATCACCGGGCTGGCGGTGACACCGGGGGTGGTCAGGGCCGGGGTGGTCGGTGTGCTGCGGGCCGCGGGGGTGCCGGGCAGGACCAGGGTGCCGGTCTGGACCGGGCGGGAGCCGGTGTCCGGGACGGTGCTGATGCCGGGAGCGCTGGCCGGGTCGGCCATCGCGGGGATGGGCTGGAGGAGCGCGGCGATCGCGGCGGCCACGGTGGCCGAGATGATCAGGGGACGCAGACGCGAGCGGACGTGGCGCGCGCGATGCGGTGTGCTGATCCGCGATCCCTTGGCCATGAGCTCCCCGTCCGCGACGCTGTTTGACCGTCGCTTGTCGTCCCTAAAGGTTCATACCGCAAGCGTCGTACCGATGTCGATCGAATGAAGGTGAAAGCTCCCTGAGAATTATTCGTCTCAACGGTGTCGCAGGCCACTCGAGGGGCAAGACGTACCCTCGTGCACATGGATGCTGGGTTGAAGCGTGCGCTGGAAGCGAAGGTCTACGCGGGTGAACGACTGACCCGTGAGGACGGCGTCGCTCTCTTCGCCTGTGACGACCTGGCGTGGCTCGGGCGTCTGGCGCATCACCGCCGGACCGGGGCGACCGGCGACCGGGTGACGTTCGGCCCGGACGCCGGCGAGGTCACCGGCCGGGCCGAGCTGACGGACGCGTCCGCGGAAAGCGGTGACCGGGTCGATCACCTGCTGGGCCTGCGGGACCGTCAGGACGAGACCGGCGAGTTCGTGTTCTTCGTTCCGCTGGGGACGGGTGCGCCGGCCGAGACGCTGAAGACGTTCGCGGTGTCCCGGCTGCTCTTCGACAACGTGCCGCACGTGCGCAGTTCTCCGGCGGAGCACGGGCCGTCGGTGGCCCAGTTGGCGCTGAGCTTCGGCGCCGACGACCTGGAGGCGGTCGCGGACGCGGCCGAGGCCGAGGACGATCTTCTGCACCTGATCTGGGACGCCGGATTCCAGCCGGTCCGGCGGGACGCTCGTTATCAGGTGGTACGCGAGTACGAGAAGGCGCCCTCGCTGGCCGAGCGACGCAGCGAACCCCAGAAGATCTGGGCCTGACCCCACGGACGGTGACGTCGATGCCCCAGCTCAACAAGGATGCGACAGGTCGTCTGGCGACGTTCGGCGACCTGCTGGGCTCCGCTTTCGCCGGGCTCGCGGCCGGCACCGCCGTGCTGCTGGTCTTCGAGGCGGTGATGGCGCTGACCGGGCTCGGCGAGTTCGGTGAGTCGAACGGCTGGCTGATGATGATCCTGCCGGTGTGGTTGTTCGTCGAGGAGTTCCGGGCCGAGGGCTTCGGCGCGCACCGGATCATGGTGGGTGTCCTGGGCGCCGGTTTCGGGGTCGCGATGGGGATGTCGGTGGCCGGTGTGGTGTCGGGGGTCGCTCCGGCGTTGGTCAGCGGCGGCTCCGGCGCCGTGACCGGTACGGTCGTGTACTGCCTGATCTGGTTCTACGGCCTGCGGTGGCTCAGCCATCGGTCCGGCTGAGGGAGATATCGCATGAAGCCCGCCGTCAAGTACACGCTCGGCCGTCTCGGACTGTTTCTGGCCGTCTTCCTGGCGCTGTTCCTGACGCCGCTGAACATCCTGGTCAAGGCGATGGTCGCGTTCGTCGCCGCGTCCGGTCTCTCGTTCCTTCTGCTCCGCGGGTGGCGGGACGAGATGGCCGAGCAGCTGGGTGAGGTGGCGGCCCGCCGGTCGGCGGAGAAGGACCGGCTGCGGTCGGCGCTGGCCGGTGACGAGGACGCGGCCGCGCAGGGCGACCGGGTGGCCGCCGCCGACGTGGTGGAGCAGCCGAAGCGCGCGGACGTCTAGGTACGGGGGCCGAAAGTCACCATTCCGCGAGCGGAACACTGCTCTCGGTACGGGTGTGGGTTAGCGTTTCCACGACCGCGCCTCAGCGAAGCCGGTGCGAAACCGGCGCTGTCCCGCAACTGTGATGCCCTGTGAGGGGTTAGCCAGGTCGCCTGGGGCGTTCGGTCGCGATCAAGCGCTCCCGGGGAGGGGCGCCTCGCTGGCGGTCCTGTCGGCGAAGCACCATGCCCGGCCGACCGGAGGACCCATGAAACGCCTTTTCACGGCTGCGATAGCGGCCACCGCACTGTTCCTGACCGGCTGTGCGGACCGTACGCCCGATCCGACTGTCGCCACGCCCGGCGCCGGCGCCGCGTACCCGGTGACGGTTGACGCGGTGACCCTCGCCGAACAGCCGGTGAAGATCGTCTCGCTGAGCCCGACGGCGACCGAGATGCTGTTCGCGATCGGTGCGGGATCGCAGGTCACCGCGGTCGACGACCAGTCGAACTTCCCGGCCGACGCGCCGAAGACGGATCTGTCCGGGTTCAAGCCGAACGCGGAGGCGATCGCCGCCCGGGACCCGGATCTGGTGGTGGTCTCCAACGACGCCGACGGCATCGTGGGCCAGCTGGGCAAGCTGTCCATTCCGGTCTTCGTGACGCCGGCCGCGGCCAGTCTGGACGATGCGTACGAGGAGATCACCGACCTGGGCGCGCTCACCGGGCGCCGGGCCGAGGCGGCGGCGCTGACCGAGCGGATGGCCGCCGACATCGACAAGATCGTGAAGTCGGCGCCGGCCCGGGAGAAGCCGCTCAGCTACTACTACGAGCTGGGCCCGGACCTGTATTCGGCGACCTCGAAGACGTTCATCGGTTCGGTGTTCGGGCTGTTCGGGATGACCAACGTGGCGGACGCCGCCGATCCGGACGGCAAGCTCGGCGGGTACCCGCAGCTGTCCCAGGAGGCGCTGGTCGAGGCGAACCCGGACACCATCTTCCTGGCCGACACCAAGTGCTGTCAGCAGTCGCCGGACACGGTCCGGGCGCGGGCCGGCTGGTCGTCGGTGACAGCGGTGTCGAAGGGGCAGATCTTCCCGCTGGACGACGACATCGCCTCGCGCTGGGGTCCGCGGACCGTCGATCTGGCTCAGGTGGTGGCGGACGCGATCAGCAAGGTTCCCACCGCGTGACCACTCGCCGGCCCGCCGGTCTGCGCCCGGTGTGGCTGGCGGCGGGGGTGGCCGCGGTCCTGGCGGCGATGGTTCTGGGGTCGGCGTTCGGTGCGGTCTCGCTGCCCGCCGGCGGCGTCGCGGTGGAGATCGTCAACCTGCTTCCCTGGGTACGCCTGGACAGCGGCCTCTCCGAGCGGGAGATCGACATCCTGATGCAGCTGCGGCTGCCCCGGGTCGTGCTGGGTCTGCTGGTGGGGGCGATGCTGGCGCTGGCCGGGGCCGCCTATCAGGGCGCGTTCCGCAATCCGCTGGCCGACCCGCACCTGCTCGGGGTGGCGTCCGGCGCCGGTCTCGGGGTGACCGCGGTGATCGTGCTGAGTGCCGACAGCGACGGCCTGTCCGGGTTGCCGATCGGGGTGCCGATGGCCGCGTTCGCCGGTGCGGTCGGTGCGGTGGCGCTGACCTGGCTGCTCGGCGCCGCCGGGGGCCGGGACCGGTCGCCGGCCACGCTGATCCTGGCCGGGGTGGCGGTGTCGGCGTTCCTGTCCGCGGCGCAGACGTTCCTGCTGCAACGGCACGTGGAGTCGTTGCGGGACGTGTTCTCCTGGCTGCTCGGGCGGCTGTCCACGGCCGGCTGGCACGACGTGCTGGTGGTCCTGCCGTACGCGGTGATCACCGGTTTGATCGTGTTGTCGCAGCGGCGTGAGCTGGACGTGCTGACGGTCGGGGACGCCGAGGCGACGAGTCTGGGCCTGCATCCGCAGCGCAGCCGGTACCTGTTGATCATCGCGGCGTCGCTGGGCACGGCGGCGGCGGTGAGCGTGTCCGGCCTGATCGGTTTCGTCGGGATCATCGTGCCGCACACGCTGCGACTGCTGGCCGGGCCGGGTAACCGGGCGCTGCTGCCGCTGTCGGTGCTGTTCGGTGCGGCGTTCCTGGCGCTGGCCGACCTGCTGGCCCGGACCGCCGGTGGGGACGCGGAGATCCCGATCGGGGTGGTCACCGCGTTCCTCGGGGCGCCGTTCTTCATCCTCGTGCTGCGAACCAGCCGGATGGCCGCAGCGTGAGCGCGATCGGTGTCGAGCGACTGAGCGTGACACTGGACGGATCACTCATCGTCGATGGTGTCGATCTGGATGTCGCTGAGGGTGAGTGGGTGACGGTGATCGGCCCGAACGGTGCCGGCAAGTCCACCGCACTGCGGGCGATCGGCGGGCTGCTGCCGGCCGGTGGGGCGATCCGCTGGCACGGGCGGCCGATCGGCGAGCTGAACCGGCGGGAGCGGGCCCGTACGGTCGCCACCGTGCTGCAGTCGCCGGTGATCCCGCCCGCGATCCGGGTCTTCGACTACGTGCTGCTCGGTCGTACCCCGTACATCAAGCCTCTGGGTCGTGAATCGGCGGGCGACCTGGCGGCCGCCGACGAGGCCCTGACCGCGCTGGACCTGATGCCGTTCGCGATGCGGCGGCTGGACACCCTCTCCGGCGGCGAGCGGCAACGGGTCTTCCTGGCCCGGGCGCTGGCCCAGGGCGCCGGGATCCTGCTGCTCGACGAGCCGACCAGCGCGCTCGACATCGGCCACCAGCAGGAGGTGCTGGAACTGGTGGACCGGTTGCGTGCCGAACGGGGCCTGACCGTGCTCGCCACCATGCACGACCTGACCACCGCCGGGGAGTACGCCGACCGGATGGTGCTGCTCGCGGGTGGCCGGGTGGTCGCCGCCGGGACGCCCGCCGAGGTGCTGACCGAGAGCAACCTGGCCGAGCACTACCGGGTCCGGGTGCGGATCATTCCGGGTGAGCACGGGCCGCTGGTGGTTGCCGTACGCGGCTGAATCCAGGTTTTTTGTGGTTGCGACTTTGCCGGCGGCGGGTTCGGCCGAACGGAATGACATGCTTACGGACACCGTGGTTATCGAGATCGCCTTCATGGCGATGACCGTCGCGGCGAAGATGGCGGCGCCGGTCCTGCTGACCGCGCTCGGGGTCGGGTTCGTCATCTCGCTGTTCCAGTCGGTCACCCAGATCCAGGAGGCGACGCTCTCGTTCGTGCCGAAAGCGGTGGCGATCGGGGCGGTACTGCTGCTCACCGGCAACTGGATGCTCCGCGAGATGATGACCTTCACCGTTCAGATCTACGAGAAGATCCCCAGCCTGCTGGGCTAGGGATCCGCTCGGAGAGGTCCAGCACCGAGCCGAAGTTCGGCCAGGAGGCGCGGGCGCCTTGATCGACGATTCTTCGCGGTGCGGACAACGGCTTCTATCGATATCGATGAAGGACTGCGAACGTGCCGCCCTGCGGATCGGCCAGCACCGCCCGCCGGGCACCGGAAACGGTCACCGGCGGCTGCACGATCCGGCCACCCAGCCGGACCGCGTGCTCGGCCGTCCCGTCACAGTCACCCACCGAGAAATGGATCTGCCAGTGCGGCGGCAGGTCGTCCGGCCAGCCGGGACCGGACATCAGCTGGATCCCGGCGACCGGGACATGGTTCAACTCGCAGACCAGGTACGACGGGGAGCCCCGGAACCGCCACCCGAGCACCGCGCCGTAGAACGCCGCCGCGCTCTCCAGATCACGGGTGTTCAGCTCGTTCCAGGTCAGCGCGCCGGGGATGTGGAAAACCTCGGCGCCGCGCATCGTCCCGGACTCCCAGACACTGAACGGCGCACCGGCCGGATCCAGGAACGCCGCCATCCGGCCCTGATCCTTCACGTCGAACGCCGGCATCAGCACCGTGCCGTACGCCGCCTCCACCCGGGCCGCCGTCGCATCCGCGTCCACCGTCGCGAAATACGTGCTCCAGGCGGTCGCCTGGCCCTCCCCGAAGAGCGGCCCCGCCCCCGCCACCGGCAGCCCGTTCAGCATGAACGTCGTGTAGCCACCGAGATCGTCCCCGGAGATCTCCACGGTCCAGCCGAACAGCTCGGTGTAGAAACGGGTCGCGTCGTCGAGGTCGGCGGTGGCCAGATCCACCCAGTTCGGTACCCCCGGGAACGGAACGCTCATGCCTCGGATAGTGGCAGGGACCTGCCACCAGCCGGAGCGAACTGTCAACCTTCAGCCGAATCGGCGACCCTCGTCGCGCCGATAGGCCCACGTGGCGAGTAGTCCGAAAAGGATCGTCCAGCCCAATAGGGCCAGGGCCGACGGGAGGTGGAACGGGAAATCGCCGACCGTCGCCCACATCAGCCGCACCGCGCCACCGGTCGGCAGGTACGGGGCCAGATCCTCGACGAACCCCGGCGCGCCACCCGGCGGCGTCATCAGCCCACCGCCGAACGCCAGCGGCAGGAACAACACCTGCGCCACCACCAGCGCGGCCTTCGACGGCAGGGCGTAACCGATGGTCAGGCCCATCAGGATGAACGGCACCGCGATCGCGCCGGACAGCAGCGTCGCGCCCAGCAGCGCCAGTGGGGTCACCGCGGCCTCGGTGAACAGCGCGGCGATCAGCACCACCGGGGCCAGCGCGACGAGCATCATCAGCAGCCCGGTCAGGATCCGGCCGGCGAACCGTGGTGCGGCACCGGCCGGCAGCGTGCGCACGTACGGGTCCCACGGTTGTGCGCGGTCCTCCGAGACGCCGATGCCGTACTGGAAGAGGTTGGTGTTCATCACCGCGAAAGTGATCATCGAGGCGGTGGCGAACGTCGCGGCCACCGGATCGTCGCCGGCGAACGGCACCACGAACGCCAGCATCGAGGCGGCCGGCCAGAACGCGCTGCCGACCACCGCGATCGGGATCCGGAACAGCTCCAGGGCCTGGAAACGGGTGTGGGTCAGGGTCAGGCTCGTCATGACTGGTCCTTTCCGGTCAGCGCGTTTCCGGTCAGCGCGTTTCCGGTCAGCGCCAGGAACGCTTCCTCCAGCGACGTCGGCCGCACCTCCAGATCGCGGAACGGCACCTCCCGTCTCACCAGCTCCCGGACCATCCGGTCGGCGTCCGGCGTGAGCAGATGCAGGCGATCCCCGGTCCGCTCCACCGACACCAGACCAGCAAAATCAAGATCCGCTTGCGGTACGGGTGAGGTAAGGCTGACCCGGCTCACCCTGATCAGCCCGCGCACCGCCTCGACACTGTCGTCAGCCAGCACCCGGCCCTCCGCCAGCACCACCACCCGCTGCGCCAGCGCCTCGATCTCCTCCAGATAGTGGCTGGTCAACACCACCGTCCCGCCGCCCGCGTGGAATTCGCGCACCGCCTGCCACAGGTCCCGGCGGGCCTCCACGTCCAGGCCGGTGGTCGGCTCGTCCAGGAACACGATCGCCGGATTGCCGGCGAACGCCAGCGCCACCGCCAGCCGCCGCTTCTGCCCACCGGACAGTCCACCCGTCTGCCGCCGGACCAGGTCACTCAACCCGAAACGGTCCAGCAGCACTTCTCGGGACAGCGGGTCGGGGAAGTGGGCCCGTACAAAATCGACGACCTCGCCGACGCGCAGCGAGGCGGGCAGACCCGTCTCCTGCGGTGTCACCCCCAGTGTGCGCCGGGACCGCGGATCGCGCGGATCACCACCGCACAACTCGACCCGTCCCGACGTCGGCCGGCGGCTGCCCGTCAACAGGCCGACCAGGGTGCTCTTGCCCGCACCGTTCGGCCCCAGCAGCCCGACGATCTCGCCCGGCCGCACCTCCAAGTCCACCGCGTCCACCGCCGTGGTGCCACCGAACGTCTTCGTCACCCGCTCCGCCCGCGCGTGGATCATCGGTCGTCCCCTCCCGGCTCGATCAGGGTGCGCAGCGTGCTCACATACTCCTCGAACGCCAGCCGGCCCTTCGCGGTCAGATGCGCCAGGGTGGCCGGCGTGCGGCCCCGGTGCGTCTTGGTGACCTCGACATATCCGGCGTCCTCCAGCTTGCGCAGGTGCACCGAGAGGTTGCCGGGAGTCATCCGCAGAATCTCCTGCAGCCGGGGGAACGTGATCCGGTCTCCCGCGTTGAGCTGAGAGAGGGCCACCACCACCCGGAGCCGCGCCTGCGCGTGGATCACCGGATCCAACTCCGGCAACTCGCCGTCGATGGTCGTCATCGGCGCTGCCACCAGCCGATCAGGCCGGCCACCAGCAGGCCGCCGCCACCGGCCAGCGCCACCACCAGCGCGTGCCAGCCCGGACCGCAGAGCACGCCGACGATGTTGATCGCGCTGATCCAGGCGCCCAGCACGAACATGTCCCGCTCGTCCCAGATCGCCGCACCCGCCAGGTAGAGCACACCCACCAGCGCGACCGTGCCGCCACCCCAGAGCAGGCTGAGCGCCCCATCCGACAGACCATCACTGACCTGGCCGAAAGTGATCGCCATGGCGGTGAAGCCGACGGACCAGGAGATGCCGTACATCAGGCCTTGACGGCTCGACCGGCCCTCGATGTGGCGGCTGGCTCGTGCGCCGACGATGCCGGTGAAGACGCCGGCGGCGATGAGGAGGCCGGTGAGGGCGGTCATCGGAATCCACTCCGGCATGTCGACCAGGGTCTCGCCGCCAGGTCCATAACGGAGGAATGAGAGGCCGAAACTGATTAGCCAGGTGAGGCCCCATGGCCAGTACATCAGGCGGGGGTCGGGGGTGACGTGCTTGATGGTGTTGACCTGCTCGCGCTCGATCAGCCGCAGCGCGTCCCCAGGATCACCGAAGGTCGATTCGTCATCACTCGATGTCATGCCTGAACTTTACGACACAAAGTCAAAGAACTTTGTGCCACAAAGTAGTTGGATCCGCGAGGTGTCGTCGCCGGGCCTCGTTTTGGCCACTCAGGACACTCCCGGCCTTGGCTGTCTCCGGGTCCTCGCGCCTCCTTGCTCATCGCCTATCCCATCCATCGCGTCGTGTTGCCCCATTTGTGCAGGCCGCCTGCTGTCGCTTCCCGCCTTGGTCGTGTCTCGGCCGCTTCCTGTCGAGTTGCTTTACGTTTGGCCGCTCGATCACCGGAAAAGACTCTTGTTCCAGGCCGCTTGGGTGACCCGCCCAGCGGAGATCTTGGTGGATTTGCCACCGGAGAGAGCCCTGCTCTCGGCTGTCTGATCACTCGCGGTCAATATCTCGCGCGGGCAAGCCGCTCAGCAGAGATCATGGTGGATTTACCACCGGGAGAGCCTCCTTCTCGGCCGTTGGCCCGCTCGCGGTCAATTCCCCGCGCGGGTGTCCACCTTCCAGCTCCGCCCTGGCCGATCTTGGTGGATTTACCACCG
>NZ_JBNZCE010000050.1:0-86352 GCF_050589265.1 Actinoplanes sp. G11-F43 | reverse complement strand
TCTCCGCCACAACAGCAGAAAGCCGCACCGATCCCTACAACTCCTCGGAATCGCTTGAAACGGTCAAACCTCTACCTTGCAAAGGCCCTGACTCTGTGGCCGGTTGTGCGCGGGCACGGACTCCCGGGCCGGGTGGGGTGTCACGGTTCTCCGGTCATTCCCGCGTCCGTGTACTCGCCGTGATTAACCGGATACCCGGATTGCCCGCTTCGCGGAGGCCGAGGCCCCTGGATGACGGAGTTGTCCCGGCCCGGCTGCTGAGGCTCGATCCGGTTTAGCCACGGGGGCGTCGGTGGGTGTGACGGAGATCTTTCGGGGGTGGGGAAGGGCGTGCCCCAGTGAGAGGAATGCCGGAAATAAACCTGTTGAGCCGGGCTCTGGGGGCCGAGCAGGATGGGGATACCGCCTCGCTCCCCGACTTCATGCAAGGACTCTGTCATGCGCCTCCTTCGCGACCTGTGGGCCACAAGCCGAAGTCGCTCCGCGCTCGTCGCGTTTCTGATCGTCATCGGCGCGGCCGGGTCGGCGGGGGCGTTGGCTCTGGCCGGGCCGGTGCTGGTGAATCGGTCGTATCCGCTGTTCGTGGTGCTCGCGGTGGCTCTGGTCGCCGCGGTGCTCAGTGATGTGGTGGTCGGCCTGGTCGTCGCGGGGCTGACCGCCGACTGGGCGGCCCGTGTGCGCCGCCGGCTGAACCGGGTCGCGTTCGGCCAGGACATCCCCACCCTGGAGAACACGCCGGTCGGTGAGCTGCTGGACCGGATCGACTCGGACGTCTACCAGGTGGGTGCCGAGTTGCGGGGCAGTGGCATCCGGCTGGCGCAGTCGGTGGCGCTGGCCTCGCTGTCGATCGTCACCACGTTCTTCGTGTGGTGGCCGGCCGCGCTGGCGATGATCGCCGTCGGGATGCTGCTGTTCGTGGTGATGAACAAGCCGGTGCAGCGGATCGGCCCGATCCGGATCGCCGAGGAGGAGGCCTGGTCGGATCTGGCGGCGGTGATGGAGGAGGCCGTCCACGGGCAGGACGACGTGCGCACCAGTCTCGCCGCGCCGTACGTGCGGAAGCTGTACGCGGAGCGGGCCGCCGAGGTGCTGCGCCGGGGGCGGCGGGTGTGGCGCAAGTCGTCGAGGATCACCATGGCGGCGGGGGCGATCACGCGTTCGCTGATCGCGTTCCTGGTGGTGTTCGGCGCGTGGGCGCTGATGGCGGGTCACATCGACGGGGCCCGGCTGACCGCGGTGTGGCTGCTGGCGCTCGGTTTCGGTGGCACCCTGGAGCATCTGACCCGGATGGTCCCCGAGCTGCAGAACGCTCTCGGGGCATGGGGCCGTGTGCTGCTGCTCAGTGACGTACCGCAAGAGAGGTCTGAAGGGGTTGCCCCGGCCGACGGTGACCTGGTGGTGCGGAATCTGACGTTCCGTTACGGCGAGGTGGACAGTGGCCGGCCGCCGGCGTTGCGCGAGGTGAGTGTCACGTTCGCGCGGGGCAGGTCGTACGCGCTGATCGGCCGGACCGGTTCCGGCAAGTCGACGCTGGCGAAGGTGCTGACCCGGGCGGTGGACGTACCGGATGGCACGGTGTTCCTGGGTGATGTCGACATCAACGACATCGGTGTGGAGGGGCTGCGCCGGTGGACGGCGATCGTCCCGCAGCGTACCGAGATCCTGGCCGGCACCCTGGCGGAGAACATCGCGCTGTTCGATCCGGAGTTGCTGCCGAAAGCCGGCGGCGCGGTGCGTGAGCTGGGCCTGGCCGCGTGGGTGGAGGGCCTGCCGGACGGCATCGACACCCGGCTGGGTGACGGCGGCTACAAGTTGTCGGCCGGTCAGGAGCAGCTGGTGGCGTTCGCCCGGATCCTGGTCCGGGATCCGCAGGTGGTGATTCTGGACGAGGCGACCGCCCGGATGGACCCGGTGACCGAGTCGTGGGTGCAGCGGGCCACCGACCGGCTGCTGGAGGGCCGGATCGGTGTGATCGTGGCGCACCGGCTGTCGTCGGTGCAGCGCTGTGACGAGGTGGTGGTGCTCGCCGACGGCGCGGTGCTGGAGTCGGGGCCGTTGCGGGAGTCGCGCCGGTTCGCCGAGTTGATGGCGAGCAGCAACCTGGCGGTGCCGGCATCCCCGGCGGCCGCCGGCGGGGTGCTGGTGGCCGAGCGCGGCGACTGGGACGCGGCGATGCGTGACGAGCTGGGCCCGGACGCGTTGTCGAACCCGTTGCCGACGGTGGAGCCACCGCCGCTGCCGGAGCCACCGCGGGCCCGGACGATGCGGGAGATCCTGCGGCTGGCGATGAACGACAAGCGGTACGGTCTGGCCGCGTGCGGGTTCTTCCTGCTGCTGGTGCTGTTCGGTTTCGACGGCGCGATCCTGCCGCTGCTGTGGACGGATGTGGTCGACGGCGTGGGCAACCCGCTGTACCCGGCGATCGGCATCTCGGTGGCGCTGCTGGCGCTGATCCCGTCGCTCTACTTCACCGGGGTGTGGTTCCCGGAGTGGTGGGTGCGGCAGATGCTGCGGATCAGCCTGCGCCTGGTGCACGGCCAGATCGGCCCGCGCCGGGTCAGCAAGCACACCCCGGCCGAGGTGGTGGCGCAGGGTGGTGACACCGAGCGGGTGGTGATGCTGGCCGACAACCTGATCGACAACTCGGTGGCGATCTTCGCGATGGTGTCGATGACGGTGTTCTCCCAGTCGCTGGTGCCGGGCCTGTTCTTCGCCGGCACGATGCTGCTGTCGGGGCTGGCGGCGACGCTGTTCGGGCCACGGCTGGAGCGGGCGGCCCGGCGGACGGTGTCGGCGCGGGCCGCGTTCGCCACGTCACTGGTGTCGTCGATGTCGGCGGCGCGCACGGTGAAACTGGCCGGCGCGACCGAGCCGGTGCTGGCACATCTGGCCACGCTGGACGCGGCCCGCAGCGAGCTGCAGCGGCGGGAGATCGCGATCCAGGTGTGGGCCCGGTCCACGCCGTCGATCGTGAGCGGTCTGCTGCCGATCGCGGCCTGGTGGATGTATCTGAACGGGCACCTGACCGCGGCGGCCACCCTGATCGCGGTGTCGGTGCTGGGTGCGGCGCGGTGGTTCGCCTGGACGACGGCGTCGCTGGTGTCGCACTTCCCGTCGGCGAAGGTGTGGACGCGGCGGACGGCGGCGATGACCGGCGCCTCGGAGTATTCGGCGGACATCCCCGGGGTGGACCTGGTGGCCGGCACGGCGCCCGCGCCACCGACCGCACCCCGCAATCCGCTGCGTACGCTGGAGTTGTCCGGTTTCAGCGCGGTCCACGAGAACGGCGCCCTGGGTGTCCGCGACGTCGATCTGACCGTCGAGCGCGGGCAGCTGGTGCTGGTGCTGGGCCCGGTCGGGTCCGGCAAGTCGTCGCTGTTGCGGGCGCTGGCCGGGATCGTGCACCACACCGGCGGGCTGCGCTGGAACGGTGAGCCGATCGACGAGCCGGAGCACTTCCTGCGGCCCAACCAGGTGGGCTATGTCGCCCAGCTGCCGCGGGTGCTGTCCGGCACGGTGGCCGACAACATCCAGCTCGGGCACGAGGTGGACGCGGCCGGCGCGGTGTCGGTGGCCCAGTTGGAGCACGACCTGGCCACCGCCGGTGGTGGCCTGCAGCTGCTGATCGGGCACAAGGGCACCCGGCTGTCCGGCGGCCAGTTGCAGCGGCTGGCTCTGGCCCGGGCGCTGGCCCCGAGGACCGAGTTGCTGATCGCCGACGACGTCTCGTCCGCGCTGGACGTGACGACGGAGCTGGAGCTGTGGCGGGCGCTACGCTCGCACGGGGTGACGGTGGTCGGTTCGACGTCGAAGCGGGCGGCGCTGGCCCAGGCCGATCACGTGGTGGTGCTGATCGGTGGCCGGGCTGAGGATCAGGGCACCTGGGAGGAGCTGGCGGACCGGTGGGGTCACTTGGCCGGTTAGACGACGCCTTCCTGCTGCTCAAGCCGGATTGTCTGCGGCGTGGGCTGGGTGCCGAGGTGGACCGCACGGTCGCGGCGGCCGGGCTGACGGTGGCCGGCCGCCGCGATCTCACCCTCTCGCCCGCCGACGTGCGAGCCCTCTGGGCGGAGTACGACGACAGCGGTCACGGTCTGACCCTGGGTTTCCTGGACCGCTATCTGACCACCGGACCGTCCGGGTTGCTGCTGGTCAGCGGCCCGGATGCGTTCGAGGCTGCCCGGCGGGTGAAGCGGGAGGTCCGGTCCCGGTTCGCGGAGGGCCCGTTCGCGAACGTGATCCACGCGGCCGAGTTGCCGGCCGAGCTGGCCCGGCAGCGCGACCACCTGACCGGTGTCGATCAGGCGGCGGCGAAACCGGCGTCCCGGCCGCGGGGCATGGATTTCCGGGCGCATGTCGACGTACCCGCGCTGGTGGACGAGGTGTGGCCGCTGATCCAGGGTGAGCCGGCCGACCCGGGCCCGTACCAGCTGGATCCCGGGGTCAAGGGGGTTGTCGTGCTCGGCCCGGACCGGCGGCACACCCTGGATTCGACGGTGACCGCGCTGTGGCACGCGCTGCCGGGGGTGGAGCCGCGCCGGGCGGTGCTGCTGGCGATGCATGCCGGGTTCAGTGGCGGGTCGCCGATCGCGGTGGGTGGCCGTGCCGCACTGCGCCGCTGTCTGCGGGCGCTGCGCGAGCACGGCCTGGCGAACGTCAGTCTTGTTCCCGTTTGAGCCGGTCGGCGAGCCAGGCCACGGCGAGCGGATAACGATGGTCCATGCCACCGTGTTTGCCGGGGAACAATTCAAAGGCGATCTTCTCCGCCGGTACGCCGATGCGCAGCAGCCCGTCCTTGAACGCCTCGGCGCCGAGGTCGAGGAACCATTCGTCGCTGGTGCCTGCGTCGATCCAGACGGCGTTGAGGGAGCGCAGTTCGTCGGCGTACCGGTCGATCATCCGGATCGGGTCCCAGTGCAGCCACCGCTCCCACAGTTCGGGTTTGATCTGCCCGGAGCGCGGGTCGAACGGCAGGCGCGGGGTGCCGTCCGGGTCGGCGGAGAACGCGGCGGTGCAGCCGAGCACCAGGACGAGGAGCATGTCCTCCTCCTTGGTGAACGCGATCCGGGATTGGAAGTCCTTCCAGTACGCCAGGATGTCGTGGTCGTAGGCGCGCAGAGCCCGGGCGGCCTTGCCGAACTCGCTGAGATAGCAGTACTCGTAGAGGGCGTCCCCGGCGTGGGTGGCGAGGGCGGCGAACAGGTCCGGCCGCAGCATCGGGGTGATCATCGCGCCGAAGCCGCCGGACGACTTGCCGGTGATGGCCCGGGACTCCCGGTCGGGAATGGTGCGGTAGTGCTGGTCGACGTGGGGGACGACCTCGTCGCAGAGGTACGTGTGATAGTTGCCGGTGCCGGGCGAGTCGACGAACTGGGAGCCGCCGTACGCGGTCCACGCGTCCACGTACACGATGATGCACCCGGGTGCCCGGCCGGATGCGAAGACCTGGTCGGCGGTCTCAATGAACGGCTGCCGGAACGGCTGCCGGTTGCCCCACATGGTGACCTGGCCGGAGTACCCCTGGATCACGTAGATGCTCGGGTACCGCTGGTCACCCTGCTCGTAGCCGGGCGGCGTGTAGACCCACAGCGGCCGGACGTGCGGGTCGCCGAGGGGGTTGCCGCGCAGCGCCAGCGAGTCGATCGTGTCGTGGTGCAGGGTGCCGGTCAGTTCGGTGGTCCATATCGACATGAGGCCGAGTCAACTATCTTTTCCGGATGTCCGCACCCAGGTTGGCTTGGCTCGACGGTCTGCGCGCCGTCGCGGTCCTCCTGGTGGTGTACGCCCATCTGACCCGTTTCGTGTTCACCGGTCTGCGGGCGGTGACCGGTGAGTGGCTGCACGCGGGCACCGCCGGGGTGATGCTGTTCTTCCTGGTCAGCGGCTACATCATTCCGGCTTCGCTGGAGCGGCACGGCGATCTGCGAGCGTTCTGGCGCAGCCGGGCCCGGCGGCTGTTCCCGCTCTATCTGGCCGTGATCGCGGTCCTGATCGTCACCGGGGCGCCGGTCGACGCGTCGACGCTGGTGGGCCACGCCACCATGCTGCCGTTCCTCACCGGTGTGCCGTTGATCACCGCGGTCTTCTGGACGCTCTCCTTCGAGATGGCTTTCTACCTTCTGGTGACGAGCCTTTTCGCGGTACGGGTGACCAGCGCCTCGATTCCCGCCGTCCTGCTCGCGCTCGCCGGCATGCTGACCACTCCGCTCGTACCCCTCAACTGGGGTGATGTCTCTCTGGTGTCGGCGGTGATCCTGGTGGCGGGACTGGCCGGGCTGCTGTCCCGGCGCCGGTGGGCGGAGATCACCGGCGGTCTGGTGCTGGGCGCCGGCACGATGGGGCTGCTGGTGTTCAACATGGATCCGGCACACGCCCGGGACGGCCTGCTGATCGTGGCGGTGATGTTCACCGGCACCGTCGTCCACCGCGCCGACCACGGCCGGATCCCGTGGTGGCGGGCCGGCCTGGTGATCGGCGTGGTGGCGTCGTCGCTGCTGGTGGTCTGGCTGGTGGAGCTGGCCGACCTGGACGCACTGACCCCGCGCTACATCACCCGCTCGGTGCTGACCCTGCTGGTCATCGGTGGCGGGTTCGCCCTGGGCATGCTGCTGCGGCACCGGCGGGTCCCGGCGTGGCTGGCCCGGATCGGGGTGCTCAGCTATTCGGTCTATCTGATCCACTACGTGGTGATCGAACTGGCCCGCCCGGTGTTGCGGTCACCGATCCCCGATCCGCTGCTGGCCACCGGCTACCTGGCCGTGGTCCTGAGTGTCTCGTGGGCCACCCACCGGTGGATCGAGGTGCCCGGCCAGCGTCTATGGTCGGCCCATGCCGGAAACCAGCCCGACCTGGCGGGAAGTCGACGGTGAGGTCGTCGTGGATGACAGCGCCCGATCTTCCAGCGGGAGCAGGGCGCCTACCGCCTGGAGGCCCTGGCGTATCACGCCGACGGCCGGCTCTCAGCGCGACACCCGCCTTCGCCCTGGTACGCGGTAGACCGGCTCCGTGCTCTCCCCCAGCAGCATCTGCGCCGAGACCTGATTCATCCGGCGCAGGCCTCGTTCAGCTCTTCGTTCCGCGAGTTCCTGCAGTTCGTTCCAGTACTTCTCCAGGGCGTCGAACTGATCCCCGTGCTCTCCGTGCAGAGCTTCGAGAACGTCCCGGTCCGAGCTGGGATTGAGGCTGAACGACACCGCTGTGCCCGGTAGATCCTGGGCGAAGACGACCTCCAGGCTGCGGGCGATCTCCCCGACCAGGCTGTGCGCCGGGCGGGTCCCGGCCGTCCCACCGACCGGGGAATCCGCTGCGGCCAGGCCCGCGCCGAGGATTCCGGCGACCAGGATCGCATATCCGACATCGACGTCAGTCAGACTGTTAGGTGTATCGGAATCGATGGCGAGAACACCGAAAGCCGTATCACCGGCACGGACCGGAACCGCGACGTACGACTTGTACGGCCGACCCTGATAGTCGGCGAAGTGGGCCGGCGGAGAAGCGTCGATGTCGTTCACCACCAGGACCCGGTCCCCTTTAGCCAATTCCAGCACCCGCTTGTCGTTCAGGGATCTCCGGGCATCGAAGTCCCATCGGGGCTGAACACCTTCGTAGGTGCCGTCATACGCCCGGCGAGTGGCGACGGAATCGGATTCGAGTTGATAGAAGATCGCTCTGGTATTCACCACCCGGCTCAGGTTCTGGCCGCAGACCGCTTTGGCCACGCTGACCGTGAGACGGACGAGGACGTCGGTGGCCTTCTCCCGCTCGCTCTCGGTCTCAGCAGCCACGATGTCCCCGAGCGCGGTGATCAGCGGCTGGGCGGTCCGGGTCAGCGCCACACCCCGAAGCTCCTGCTCGAACGACTTCTCCGCGGCCACCTCGGCCCGGATGAGAGTCAGCTTGCCCAACAGGAACGTGCAAACCATGGCGACCAGGCACACCCCGACGAGCATGCCGCTGCGGGCGCCCGCGTTGGCCACGGCGAAGGCACCGGACACCACGCCGGTGGCGGTGAAGAGGAGAAACATCGTCGGCAGGAGGAACCGCGCCCGCCATCGGGCCGCCCGGCCCTGGGATTGCACGAAGTCCCGGCGGACCGCCCACCCCGCCACCACGACCAGGACCGCGGTCCAGGCGGTCAGCACCTCGCCCATGCCCATCCAGGCACCGAGAAAGCCGATGATCAGCACCACCGCACCGGCGCCCACCACCGTCAGCAACCGGGCCAGATAGATCTTCGCGGCACGTGAGAGCCCGAGTTCGAGAGGTAGCGCATCGCCGAAGAATCTGTCGGAATTGCGACTGCGCGATGAATCCTCAATGATCTTCACAGATGCCTCCAGATACGCACGGCGGTCAAGTAGAGGTCGCGTGCCGTATATACCGCCAGCAACGTAAGAGTAGACCCGTCGAACATGTACTCGATGATCTGACGTTTGACCTCCGTCATTCCGGGTTGCTCGCCGAGTAGATCCAGGACGATCTCGGTGTATCGCTGGGATAACGCGAATCCGACGATGAACAGGAAGTCGATCGCAACGTGCACCGAGAGGACGAAGAACATCCAGAGCCGGAACCGCAAGCTTTTGAGATCGCTCATCACATGGAACCGAAATCCCCGGCTCGGCTCCTCCGCGGGTGATTCCTCCGGCACCGGCGAAATCTCTTTCTGATCGCTTCCCGCCGGCGGCTGGTCGGCCACGCGGGGTTCCACCGCGCGCTTCAGTTCACCGGGCGGGCTTCCCGTCACATCAGGCGACTCGGATCTGCCTCTTCCGGATGGTCGATCTTTACGGCGGGAAGACATGATTCGTTCCTCCGGCATCACGGGAAACTGCCGACTGATCCATCGTGGTGACTGTCCAGACGGAGTTTGCCGTGCTCATGACCCCGTGTCCACGCGAAGCGGCGGTGATTGCGCATCATGTGACCACTGCTCCACTGTGGCCACTTCCGCAGCTCGCCCATCCCGGATTTCACCGGGTTCGATGCCGCCGGGCACGACGTCAGGACCTCCGTTCGCGTGCCGGTGTCTGCGGCTCGAATCGAGCCGCAGACCGGCACCCTCGCTAGCGGCCCTGCAGTGCCTTCACGTTGTCACCGAAGGTCCATCCGCGCGAACCGTCCCAGTTGATGGACCACGTCATCAGGCCTTTGATGCCCGGGACACTGTTGTACGCCTGCGTCACCAGACTCGGCGTCAGGTATCCCCCGCCGGCACCGGGCTGGGCGGGCAGACCCGGGACCTGTTTGTCGTACGGAATCCGGATCGTGGTGCCCTGAATGGTGAGCCCGTCGGCCAGGCAGCGGGTCTGTGCGGTGAATCCCTGCACGGTCCCGGCGCCGTAGGCGTCACCCGAGCAGCCGTACATACTCCCGTTGTAGTACTGCATGTTCAACCACCACAGCCGGCCGCTGTCCAGGTACTTCTTGATGATCGGCAGATAGGAGCCCCAGATCGAGCCGTAGACCACCGAACCACCGGTCACGTACGCCGTCTCCGGCGCCATCGTCAGGCCGAAGTTCGACGGCATCGCCGCCAGCACCCCGTCGATGATCCGGATCAGGTTGGCCTGCGACGTGGACAGGGTGGTGATGCTGCCGCTGCCGGTCAGGCCAGTCTCGATGTCGATGTCGATGCCGTCGAAGTGGTACGCCTTCAGGATCGGCACGATGGTGGCCACGAAACGGTCGGCCACCGCGCTGGAACTCAGGTCGATGCCGGCGGTCGCGCCCCCGATCGACATCAGGATGGTCGCGCCCTGCGCCTTGGCCGCGCAGATCTCGGCCACGGTCGGCACCTTGACCCCGGAGTCCATGCCGTTCTCCCACAGCACGGTGCCGTCCGAGCGGATCACGGGGAAGGCCGCCATCAGCACGTTGTACCCGTGCTGGGTGATCCGGCTGTCGTTGATCGGAATCCAGCCCATCCCCGGGTGTACGCCGTTGGACGCGCCGTCCCAGTTCTCCCAGTAGCCCTGGAGGACCTTGCCGGCCGGCCGGCCCTTGACGCCGCAACCGGTGGGGCTGGACGGGCTCACACTCGGGCTGGCGCTGGAACTCGCACTCGGTGATGGGCTGCCGCTTCCGCCGGTGCAGGCGCCCCGGGAACTCCACAGTGTCGGGGTGGCCGCCGGGTTCCAGCCGGTGCCGACGTAGGCGGTATGCGTGACCAGCGCCTGATAGAGAGTGGACTGATAGGTGACCTGCTGACCGGCGGTGTAGGCGGCACCTTCGGCCCAGGTGGTCGGGGAGCAGACCACGGCCGCCGCCCCACTCGGCTGGAACGCCAGCACGGCACCGCTCGCCACCAGCACACCAGCGGCGAGCGCCATCAACGAACGTCGAAGTCGCATGCCTCACATAGTGGCGTTCACATCTTTAATTATCAAGGCTTCTTAACTATTAACGGGAGACCCAGGAAGGCGGCGAACGGCTCCAGCGCCGGGACCGCCTCGTCAAGATCAAAATCAGCCAGCGGGTGTACGGTCACCGACACCGCCTTCTTCCCCACCGTCCGTTTCCAGGTGGCCATCACCCGGCCGTCGCGGACCAGAGTGGACTGGAAGACGCCGTTGCCGCCCGGGATGATCGCGGCCACCTGCTCCGGTGTGGCCATCATCGACCGGTCCTTGAAACCCAGCATGTATTCGTCGAAGCCTGGCAGCGCGCGCCAGCCCGACACCGGCGGGGCGTCCAGCACCTCCGGATCGGCCCACATGTCGTCGCCGAACTGTGTGAGCCCGGCGGCGGCCAGCGCTCTGCGGCAGTCGGTGACGGTCAGGCCGGTCCAGCCGGCGAAGTCTTTCACCGTGGTCGGGCCGTGTGAGCGGAAGTAACGGAACGCCAGGATCGCCAGGGCCTCGTCGCGGGACGGGGTGTTGCGCTGCTCGGCCCACTCGTCGAGCAGCACGAACGTCTGCTCGGCACCCCGGTTCGGGGCGATCGCGGTGATGCCGCGCTGACTCGCGTACCACAGAAGGTGGTAGCCCAGCTGCCCGGTGACCGGGACGCCGCCCGCGCTGATCGCGGCCACACACTCCGACCGGGTCAGCCGCCCGCCGCCGGCCAGTGCCGTGCCGAGGACGTCGGCGGCCCGGTCCGCGTCGCTCTCGCTCAGGCCCAGGGTCTCGCGCCGTTTCGCCGCGCCGGCCAGGGCCCGCACCCCGGTCAGCTCCAGCATCCAGTGCGCGTCGGCGGACGGGATCAGGTGCACGGTGCCGCGCATCGGCCAGGTGCGCACCACATCGCGCCGCTCGGTGGCCGCCACCACCTCGGCCAGGGTGCTGCCGGGCAGGCGGGCGCCGAGCGACCACAGCACGCTGTTGAGGTCCTGCGCCTGCATCGCGCCGAACCACTCCACGACGCTCGCGACGTCGGGTCGCTCACGCGCGCCGCCGCGATCGCCGAGGAGCAGGCTGGTCATCCGCAAGCTCAGGGCCGTATCGAAGTCCACGGCCCTGAGCTTAGAGAAGGGGTACGACGTTTTTCACCGGCCGCGCTGCGCCCGGTACCGCTTGATCAGCAGGTTCGTCGACGAGTCGGCGTCGTCGGCCGGGCTCTCCCGCGAGGTCAGTTTCGGCGCGAGCTGGTTGGCCATCACCTTGCCCAGCTCCACCCCCCACTGGTCGAACGAGTTGATCTCCCAGATCACGCCCTGGGTGAACGTGATGTGCTCGTACAGCGCGACCAGCTGCCCGAACGTGGCCGGGGTGAGGCTCTCGGCGAGGATCGTGGTGGTCGGGTGGTTGCCCTGCATCACCCGGTGCGGCGCGACCTTCGGGTCGGTGCCCTCCGCCTCGACCTGCTCCAGCGTGCGGCCGAAGGCGAGCGCACCGGTCTGGGCCAGGAAGTTCGACATGAACAGGTCGTGCATCTCGCCGATGTCGTGGTTCGGCACGCTGAAGCCGATGAAGTCCGCCGGGATCAGCTTGGTGCCCTGGTGGATCAGCTGGTAGAAGGCGTGCTGGCCGTTGGTGCCGGGCTCGCCCCAGAACACCTCACCGGTCTGGTAGGTGACCGGCTCGCCGTTCAGCCGCACCGACTTGCCGTTGCTCTCCATGGTGAGCTGCTGGAGGTAGGCGGCGAACCGGTGCAGGTACTGCGCGTACGGCAGGACGGCGTGCGACTGGGCGCCGAGGAACGTGTCGTACCAGACGTTGATCAGGCCGAGCAGGGCTGGCACGTTGCGCTCGATCGGGGTGCTGCGGAAGTGCTCGTCGACGGCGTGGTAGCCGGCCAGCATCTCGGCGAACCGGTCCTTGCCGATCGCGATCATCACGGACAGGCCGACCGCGGACGGCAGCGAGTAGCGGCCGCCCACCCAGTCCCAGAAGCCGAACATGTTGGCCGTGTCGATGCCGAAGTCGGCGACCTTCGCCGCGTTGGTGCTGACCGCGACGAAGTGCTTGGCGACCGCCGACGCGTCCCCGCCGAGGCCCTCCAGCAGCCAGGAGCGCGCCTCCTTGGCGTTGGTCAGCGTCTCCTGGGTGGTGAACGTCTTGGACACCACGATGAACAGGGTGGTGGCCGGGTCCAGGTCGTGGGTCTTCTCGAACAGGTCGGTGGGGTCGATGTTCGACACGAACCGGCACTCGATGTCGCGCTGGGTGAAGTCCTTCAGCGCCTCGTACGCCATCACCGGGCCCAGGTCGGAGCCGCCGATGCCGATGTTGACGATCGTCTTGATGTGCTCGCCGGTGTGGCCCTTCCACTCCCCGGAGCGGACCTTGCCGGCGAACGCGCCCATCTTGTCGAGCACCTCGTGCACGTCGGCGACCACATCCTGCCCGTCGACCACGAGTGCGGCGTCGCGCGGCAGGCGCAGGGCGGTGTGCAGGACGGCGCGGTCCTCGGTGATGTTGATGTGCTCACCGGCGAACATCGCGGTGATCTTCTCGCTCAGCTTCGCCCGCTGCGCCAGCGCGAACAGGGCGCTCAGCACCTCGTCGGTGAGCAGGTTCTTGCTGTAGTCGACATACAGCCCGGCGACCTCGGCGGCATACCGCTCGCCCCGCTGCGGGTCACTGCCGAACAGGTCGCGCAGGTGCACCGCGGAGAACTTCTCGGCGAGCCCCTGAAGTGTCTGCCACTCGGCGCTGTCGGAAACGTGATCGCTCATAACTCCACTCCGAACCTGGACGACGCGTAAATCGTGGCACGATCCGGTGCCCGGCACCCGCGAACCGGCCGCTCGGACGTGTCCTGTCCGCGAGGTTAGTCCCCTGATCACGCCGGTACGTCCCCGGTGTCCTTCTTCTCACTCCAGTGAACCGTTGTGCCGTTCGACTCTGTCGGTACCCGGAAATGACCGTCCGTCCCTCGAAAATGTCGTACCCCCTCCCTACGGTTCCGGGCATGGTTTCCGCGGCGTACTCGTACCTCGGCTCGTCGGCCCTCGACGACGGCCTCACCCTGCAGACCTCCGGCGGCCCGGCGGCGCACCCCCGGTTCTTCACCGGGTTCCTCACCGCCCCGGGCGCGTCGGCGACCGGGCTGCTGGCGGTGGCCGAGGTCGCCCGGACCAGATACTTCCGGCCGCTGCCGCCGGCCAGCCTCGACCCGGTCGTCACCGCCGGGTCGGACCGGTTGCGGTTCGAGTCGTTCTCCGGCTGCTGCGGGGTGTACGCGCGGATGGACGTGCTGCCCGGTGGCCTGGACGGCGACATCCTCGCCCACGGCACCACCAACGTCGACGTCAACCTGCCGTTGCAGCGGGCGCTGACCCGGGTCGGGCGCGCCGATCCGATGCACGTCGCGGTCGGGCCGGACGACCTGACCGTCACCACGTTCGACGGCGAGCTGGTCGAGCGCAAGGTGCCGCTGCCGTCGCGCTGGCTGCGCGGTTTCGCCGAGGCGCAGGTGCTGACCTCCCGGTTCGACGCGCGCGCCGAGATCGGCGTGGCCGAGGCCCGGCTGCTGCTCAACCGGCTGCCCACCAACGACAGATCGGTGTTGTGGGCGGTCCCGGCCGGTCGTTCGCTGCGCTTCACCTCCCGGCCGGTGCCGGGCGCGGTCTGCCTGCCGGGCGCGGGCCGTCTGGTGGCTCTCAAACCCTTCTTGCGGTACGGCGTGAGGCTGCGCGTCTACGGCCCGGCGGTGGCGGCCGGCAGTGGCCCGGTGGCGAGCACATGGGAGCTGAGCACACCGTCGCTGCGGCTGTCGCTGACTCTCTCCCCCGAGCCGTACCGGGGCTTCTCCGGTGAGGGCGCGGTCCTCGACGCGCTGGTCAGCGACGAGGCAGCCGACGACGCCGACCTGGTCAGCGCCTTGCTCTCCTGGGATCCGACGATCGACGTGGACGCCCTGGCCACCGCCTCCGGCCTGGGCGCGGCCCGGGTGCGCGACGCGCTGGCCCAGCTCGGCACGGCCGGGCGGGTCGGCTACGACGTGGCCGAGGCCGGCTATTTCCACCGCACCCTGCCGTATTCGCCGGACGTGGTGGAGCGGATGAACCCCCGGCTGGCCGGGGCCCGCGCGCTGGCCGCCGCCGGCGCGGTCACCGCCGGGGCCGAGGTGTCGGTGGTGCGCAGCGGCGACGAGATCTACCACGTGCGCGACGCCACCTCCTGCACCTGCCCGTGGTGGGCGGAGTATCGCGGCGGGCGCGGCCCGTGCAAACACGCGCTGGCCGTCCGGCTGGTGCTGGCCGGCGCCGAGCCGGAGACCGAGGATGCCGAGGTGACCGCGTGACCCTCGACTGGGAGACCGTGGACCGGCTGGCCCGCGCCGGCGACGACGCCGGGGTCGCCACGCTGCTGATCAGCGCCGGTGAGGCCGAGCGCCGCGCCTTCTTCAAGACCGTCGAGGCCGGGATCAAGGCGGTCGACCCGGCGTCGCTGTGGCGGTTGCAGGCCAACCCCGCCGGCGGGTACGCCATCGCCGTGCTCGGCACCGCACCGACCGCGCAGAGGGCGTCAGCCCTGCTCACCCGCCGGATCCTGCGCGACCACTGGCGCTGGATGCCGACCGCGCACCTGCTGGCCGTCGCCGCCGCCCGTGGGCTGGACTGGCTGGGCGACCTCGGGCACCGGCTGGCCCAGCGGCTGCCCACCCGGGACGTGTGGGAGAGCTCCGAGTGGGAGTTCGTCGCGGCCGTGATCCGGGCCGGTGGGGCCGAACCGCCGGTCATCGAGGGGGTGGTGCGCGGCTGGCTGGCCGGGCTGATCGGCCCCCGGGCAAGCCGGCGCAGACCGGTGCCGTTGACGACACGGATGCGCGAGGACCCGTACCTCGATCTGATTCTGCCCTCGCTCTTCGAGATCGACGGCCTGGGTGCGGTGATCTTCAACTCGGGGTGGTCCGACGGGTCCGACGACCCGGCGACCGTCGCCCGGTTCCCCGGCGCGACCGCCGCGCTGGTCGCCGAGGGCCGGCTGGACCGCAAGACGATCCTGGCCGCCACCGTCGACCGGCTGACCCGTGGTGACAAACCGAACGCGTTGCGCCCGTTCGCCGTGCTGCACGACTGCCTGGCGCCCACCGTGGACGAGATCGCCGAGTACGCGCCGGACTACCTGCGGATGCTGGCCGAGGGTCCCGGCCCGCTCGCCGCGCTGGCCCAGACCGCCCTGCGCATCCTCGACGACCACGGCCGTCTCGATCTGGACCTCCTGCTCGACACCAGCGCCCCGGTCCTGATCCGTAAAGAGAAGAGCCTGGTCAAAGCCCAGATCGCCTGGCTGGAGAAGGTCGCCCGGCGCGACCCCGGACGGGTCGGTGAGGTGACCGTGGCGATCTCCGGCGGATTCGGCCATCCGGCGCTCGACATCCAGGAGCGCGCCCTGGCCGTGGCCGCCGGACACCTGCCCGTCCTCGGCCCGGAGACGGTCGCCCGGATCGCTGCGGAGTCCACGCTGCTCGCCGGAGATCTGACCGCCCGCGCCGCCGAACTGTTCGGCACCACCGTCGCCGTCGCCGACCGGCCGGTGGCGCTGGTCGCTGTCGAGGCCGCCCCGATGCCGGCGCCCATCACCTCCGCCGCCGAGTTGGCCGAGGAGGTGGTCGTCCTGCTGCACGACCAGACCGGCCTGCGGTGGGAGCGGGTGCTGGACGCCCTGGTCCGCCTGCACGCCGACAGCGACCGGGAGTCGCTGACCGCCGCGCTGGCCCCGGTGCTGGAGCGGCACGAGGCGTGGTTCCGCGACAGCACCTGGAACCCGTGTTCGCCGTTCATCGCCCTGGGCACCGCCATGTTCATGGCCACCGTGCCGCTGCCCGCCCGGGACAACAACCTGCTGCGCCTGCAGATGGCGGTGCGGGCCGCCTGGCAGGAGGGCCGCCGCGGCGGAGACGACTCCCGGCTGCCCACCGACCCGTTCGGCGTGCTGGTGCTGCGGACCGCCGAGATCGCCGTGCACATCAACGGCGCGATGATGCCGATGCTGGTGGCCACCCCCACCCGGGTGAACGGCAGCGTCGACCCGGCCGTCCTGCTGGAGCGGCTGTCCCGGGCCGAGGCGGAGGGCTGGCAGCCGTGGCCGTTCGACCTGGAGCAGGCCCTGCTGCGCCTGCCCCGCACCGGCGTGGACCCGGCGGTGACGGCCGGGGCCGCGGCGCTGACCTCACCGGCCGGCCGGCAGTTCGCCCAGTGGCTGGCCTCCGGCGGCCTGCCCGACCCGGTCAGCGAGCCGTTCCTGCAGCTCATGGACGCCAACCCGATCAGCGACGCCCCGGTGCGCCGCCGGATGGCGGTGCGGCTCCGCCCGTCCCGCGACGGCGGCCTGCGCCTGGAACGGCAACTGCTCACCCACGAGCCGGAGAAGCATCCGGCGTGGTGGCCGAACGAGTTCGACGGCATCGAGAGTGTGCTCACCATGGTGCTGCCGCACCATCGTGAGGTCGCCGCCGCCTGGGCCATCGCCGGCCAGGCCACCCTGGCCGACCAGAACCGCCGCGGCAACGGCGTCCTGCTCCCCTGCCTGGCCGAGTGCACCGGCCCGGTCGGCCCCGGCCTGGCATACGCCCTCGCCTACACCCTCGCCGCCAAACAGGAGACCGACCGGGCCTCCGCCCTGGACGCGTTCCTGGCCCTGGCCGCCGGCACCGAACCGTTCGCGCCGGCGGTCGGCGCGGCCCTGGCCGACCTGGCCGCCGACAGCACGATCAAACTCAGCCGGGTCATCCCGGTCCTGGCCGACGCCCACCGGGCCGGCGCGTCCGGGGCCGTCTGGGAGGTATTGACAGCCGCCCTGCCACCGCTGCTGACCACCAAACTCCGAGCAGTCCCCGACCTGCTGGAACTGGCCACTCAGATAGCGGTGACCGGCAACCTCCACGCGGAGATCCCCGGCCTGTCCGAGGCAGCGGCCCAGCCCGGAACGAGCCGCTTGGTCCAGGAGTCCAAACGCCTGCACACCATCCTGACCACCCCGTGACGCCCCGACTCCCCAATCCTCGCCCCACCCCGTTTTTTTCGGCTAGCCGTCGCTCAGACAGGTAATCGCTGCTCGATAACACGTCTGAGGTACGGCTCGGCATACTCAGCCGTACCTCAGACATGTTATCCGGGTGCCATAAGACCTCTGAGCTACGGCTAGCCGACGATCTTGGCGGTTGCGTGACTGTGCCGGTTGTGGGGGCTGTCGCGGTTACGGTTATCGCCGTTGCGGACGGTGAGCCATGCCCGCCGGGAGCGCACGTTCTCTGGACGTCTGCGCGGGCCGGTCCTATGGCGACCAGGGCGTCGCCCGGTTCACGGACCGTGTCGCCTTTCCTGACCCGGCACGCCGACACGAGCACACACTCAGCCGCCGTATACGCGAACCGGCAGTTAGGGCCCCGCACCACACCGGCACACCGACCGCGCGCACACGCTCGGCCGGCGGGTGCGCGAGCCGGCAGTTGGAGGGGTGCGCCCGTTCTGGTATGCCGACGCGTGTACACGCCCGGTCGGTGGGTGCTTGTTGGGTCGGTGGTTGGGGGCCCGTGTCGTACCGGGAAGTGGGTTTGATCGGGGAATGAGAAGCGCCGCCCGGCGGGGGACCGGGCGGCGCTTCATACCGGGGGTGGGGAAAGACTGGGGTGGGGAAGGACCGGGGGCGGGCGGCGGCCCTTCAGGGAGAACGTTCTGCCACGCCGGCGGGGAGACAGAACGTTCTGCCCAGGAGAGCCCGGGTCAGCTGCCGATCTTGACGTTGAAGATCGGGTTGGTGGCGAGCTTCTGGAAGGCGGCCAGGCTGGCCTTGGTGCTGTCGATGCTGATGTCGCGGTCGCCCTGGTCGTCCTTCTTGGTGTCGAAGTGCACGATCGCCTTGATGGCGGGGCGCTTCTTCAGCTCGGAGATGACACTGTCGTAGACGGCGTTCTTGTCGGTGAGCTTGCCGACGCGGTGGTAGGCGCCCCACTCGGCGATCATGACGGGCTTGCCGGCGTGCTTGGTGACGGCCCAGTCGTAGAAGCCGAGGCCGCCGCCCTTGGGCTTGCGGTCGAGCAGGTCGGCGAACTTGCCGTAGTGGTAGTAGCCCTTCTCGACCGACACGTAGGAGTCCAGGCCGATCCAGTCGACGACGTCGTCGCCGGGGTACAGGTCGGCCCACCACTTCTGGGCCATCCACTTCTCGTTGCCCATGTAGGCGACCACGTTGATCGCGTTGTCGACGCCCTGGGCACGCAGGCGCTCGATGGTGTGGCGGTACATGGCGGCGAAGTCCTTCGCCTCCATGCCGGAGCCCTTCTTGGCGATGACGTCGTTCTCCGGCTCGTGGTTGAGGACGAGGAAGAACTTCTTGCCGAACTTCTTGGCGCGGGCGGCGAACGCGTCGATGCGACGGTCCTGCTCACCCTTGGCGACCTTGGCCCAGTTCGAGCCGTAGGCGATCTTCCAGTTGAGCAGGAGGACGCGCGGGTTCGCCGGGTCGTTGGTCATGGCGATCTCGGCCTTGGTCGGGAACGCCTCGTCACCCTTGTGGTACTGGTGGAACAGGGTGGCGGTGCGGCCGCTGGCCTTCTCCCAGGTCTTCAGCGCCTGGTCGCGGGGCGTGCTGGTGAAACCACCGGCCGCACCGCCCCAGAGGACGTTGCAGGACGGAACGAGCTTGGCGTCGGTGACGCAGGTCTTACCGGCGGCCTGAGCGGCGGCCGACGGAACAAGAGCGGCACCCGCACCGGCGATCACGGCGGTCAGAGCTGTCAGGAACTTCGGCAGCTTGGCCAGTCGCATTCAGTAACTCCCCCGTTTGTCCGGCTCGTTGTCGGCCGGGCATGTGAAAGAGATTCCAGGGCGGCGGGTGCCAGGCCAGTGCCCGTACCGGTGCCGGCCGGTTGCGGGTTTTCCGGGCCGAAGAGCGGGATCGGCTTGCGCCGCCGGGCCACGGTCTGTAGTTACAGGTCATGAGTTTGATCATCGACGGCCACAACGATCTGCCCATGAGGCTGCGGGAGTGGCACGGTTCCGGGGTGGCCGGGCTCGACCGGGAGCGGCCACCGCTGCACACCGACCTGCCGCGGCTGCGTGCGGGCGGGGTGGGCGGCCAGTTCTGGTCGGTCTTCGTGCCCTCCGATCTGCCGGAGGGGGTGGCGGTGGCGCACACCCTGGAACAGATCGACCTGGTGTACCGGATGGTGGCGGCCTACCCGGACGACCTCGCGGTGGCCTACACCTCGGCGGACGTGGAGCGGGCCATGGCGAGCGGCCGGATCGCGTCGCTGATCGGCGTGGAGGGCGGGCACAGCCTGGCCGGTTCGCTGGGGGTGCTGCGGTCGCTGGCCCGGCTGGGCGCCCGCTACGTGACGCTGACCCACAACGATCACACCGGGTGGGCGGATTCGGCACTGCCGGACCCGGTGCACGGCGGCCTGACGGCCGAGGGGATCGCGGTGGTACGCGAGATGCAGCGCCTGGGCGTGCTGGTGGACCTGTCACACGTCTCGGTGGACACCATGCACGCCGCCCTGGACGTGGCCGAAGCACCGGTGATCTTCAGCCATTCCGGGGTGCGCGCGCTCACCGATCATCCGCGTAACGTGCCGGACGACGTGCTGGAGCGGCTGCCGGACAACGGTGGCGTGATCCAGTTGACGTTCGTCGGCTACTTCGTGTCGGATGAGCTGAACGACTGGCAGCGGGCCGCCGACGCCGAGTGGGAACGGCTGGGCCTGCCCGCGGCGGACACCACCTGGCCTCGTGCCCCGCGCCCGGGTGAGCCGGAGACGGCGGTGCCGGTGCAGCGGGTCCGGGAGCAGGCCTCCGAGCCGGCGTTCCAGGGCTGGCTGGCGGCGAATCCGAAGCCGGTGGCGACGGTGGCGCAGGTCGCCGACCACGTGGAGCATGCCCGGGAGGTGGCCGGAATCGATCACGTCGGGATCGGTGGCGACTTCGACGGCACCCCGGAGGTGCCGGCTGATCTGGCCGACGTGTCCGGCTATCCGCGGCTGTTCGCCGAGCTGGCCGGCCGGGGCTGGTCGGAGGCCGAGCTGGAGCGGCTGGCCAACCGGAACATTCTGCGGGCCCTGCGGGACGCCGAGGAACACGCGGAGGAACCGATGTGGCCGCGGTGACGCTGGGCGCGGATCCGCCGGTCACCCCCAGATCGGGGTGGCCGGCAGATCCGCAGGCCGGGTGCCGCCAGCCTTCTGAGCTGGCACGGCGGGTGCGGCCGGTCGCCTAGCGGTGGTTGCCGCTGGAACGCCGAGAGCCTACGTGCCGGCGCCGGCCCAATGTGTCAGGGGTGTTAAAAGTGCGATCATCGCCACGGAACGCGGAAACCCCCGGCGTGCGAACCGCGCGCCGGGGGTTTGCCGTTCGGATCGCGGTCCGGCGGCCGGGGGACGGTCCCAGCCTGCCGGTACGGATCCATCGGGCCGGCCCTGCGGCCCGAGGTCTGACCTGAAGTGATCAGTGGTGGAAGGCGCTGTGGACGGCGTCGCCGCCCCGGCGCCCGGCGTCCTGCCGGCTGAGGATCGCGTGGATCTCGCGGGTCTCCTCAGCGGTGTGCCGGCCCAGCATCAGGTCGAGTTCGGTGCGCTCGGCGGCGGTGCGGAACGCGGCGAGCTCCGCACTGAGCTGCCGGTGGGCCCGGCGCTCGGTGAGTCGGTGAGAGATGGCGGTCCGGGCGTTGCGGATGAACTGCATGGCGAACTCCTCGACGGATAGTGACGGATAAAGCCTCGTCGCTTCCGGGTACAACAATCTCCCAGGTTTCCGTCATCCCCAAATCCACCAGGTAAAACTCTCAAGATGAAAGTGACCGCCACCACTGGAATCCGGTAACCCACGTCACTCTGCGTTGCTTAAGCGCTGGTCACGACGGGTTGGTGACGTCCGTTACGGGATGGCGGTGACCGACTTCGCCGTGACGGTGCCGTCATCGGCCGCCGCGCCCTCGATCGTCACCGACTGACCGGCTTTCACGTCGCTCAGTTCGCTCTTCGCGGCGGTGCTGACGGTGGTGTCGCCATCGGTCTTGACGGTCACGACCGTACCGTCGGCGGTCTCGACGTAAATGGTCTTGCCGTTGACGAGTTTGACCTTGCCGGTGGTGTTCTGTGCCGGTGCGGCCGTCTCCCCGCGCGACGCGCCGCCGGGGAAGCCTCCGCGCGTCGGGAATCCGCCGGTGGACGCCGTGGTGGTGGTCCCCCACTGCTTCTGGGCCTGCACACCGCCGAGGAAACCACCCATCAGCAGGACGGCCACCCCGAGCACCACGGTGCCCTTGTTCCACCACTTCTTGGGTGCCGCCGCGGCGAGTTCGGCGGAGAGGCCGTCGTTCGTCAGGGCGGGCAGGATCGCGGTCTCGTCGTTCATGATTTCCTCACTCGTAGCGCAGCGCGTCGATCGGACGCAGCCGGGCGGCACGGGCGGCGGGCAGGCCGCCGAAGAACAGGCCGATCGCGACGGACACCCCGACCGCGAGCCCGATGGAACTGGGCACGATCACCGGCTGGACACCGACGATCTCGAACCGGCTGCCGATCAGGGCGGCCGCCACGCCCAGGCCACCGCCCAGCACACTCAGCAGCGTCGCCTCGATCAGGAACTGGGTGAGGATCACCCGGCGGGGCGCACCGAGGGCTTTGCGGATGCCGATCTCCCGGGTCCGTTCGGTGACCGTGACCAGCATGATGTTGGTGATCCCGATACCGCCGACGAGCAGGCTGATCGCGGCCACCGCCCCGAGCAGCGTGGTGAACGTGTCGGCGGTCTCGGTCTGCGTCTCCAGCAGCGAGGACGCGTTCTGGATCCGGTACGGCGTACTGGTCGACGACGAGTCCACGTCCAGTCGCTGGTTCAGGATCGTGGACACCTGTGACTGCGCCGCGTCGACCCGCTCCGGATCGGCCGCCTCGACGATGATCGAGGTGAGGGCGCCGTACCCGGTGAGCACCTGCTGGACCGCGGTGAGCGGGGCGACCGCCGTGTCGTCGGCGTCGTTGAACCCGGTCGAGCTCTTCTCCGCCAGCACCCCGACGATGGTGAACAGCGCCCCGCCGACGGTGACCTGCTCGTCGATCGGGTCGACGCCGGGGAACAGCTCCTCGGCCACCGTCGGGCCGATCACCACCACCCGCCGGCCCTGGTCCACGTCGTCGGCGGTGAACCCGGCGCCCCGGCCGACCGGGGTGGTGGAGGCGGTGAACCAGCTCGGTGTGGTGCCGACGAAGGTGGCCACCGAGTGGTCGGCACCCTCGTAGGTCATGGTCGCCGACGACGAGCTGACCACCGGCGACACCGACCGGACGTCCGGCGCCATCTCCGGGTCGAGCAGGGCGTCGGCCATGTCCCGGGTCAGTGCGGTGCTGCTGGAACCGCCCCGGCCGGTGCTCATCACGGTGATGGTGTTGGTGCCGAGCGCCTCGATCCGGTCGCTGATCGCCTTGGCCGAGCCGTTGCCGACCGCGACCAGCAGGATCACCGCGGCGACCCCGATCAGGATGCCGAGCATGGTCAGCGCGGACCGCAGTCTGTTGGCGCTCAGACCGCGCAGCGAGAAACGTACGACCTCGAAGAAGTTCATCGGAGGGCACCCACCGGGCGCTGGTGGATCGGGGACTGCCGGACGTCACTGACGATCGAGCCGTCCACCAGCCGGATCAGCCGTTTGGCGCGGGCCCCGACCTCGTCCTCGTGCGTGATGATCACGATGGTGCGGCCGGCCGCGCTCAGGTCGTCGAAGACCCGCAGCACATCCTCGGTGGACTTGGAGTCCAGGTTGCCGGTGGGCTCGTCGGCCAGCAGCAGCGCCGGCTCGGTGACCAGCGCACGNGCCACCGCGACCCGCTGCTGCTGGCCGCCGGAGAGCTGGTTCGGCTCGTGGCCGGCCCGGTCCGCGAGGCCGACGACGTCCAGGGCGGCCATCGCGCGGCGCCGCCGGTCCTTCGGCTTCACACCGGCGTACGCCAGGGGCAGCTCGACGTTGGCCACCGCACTGGTCCGCGGGATGAGGTTGAACGCCTGGAAGATGAAGCCGATGAGCCGGTTCCGGGCCAGGGCCAGCTGACCGTCGGAGAGCCGGCTGACGTCGACACCGTCCAGGAGGTACCGCCCGGAGGTGGGGATGTCGAGCGCGCCCAGGATGTTCATCAGCGTCGACTTGCCGGAGCCGGACGAGCCCATGATCGCCACGTAGTCGCCCCGGTGCACGGTCATCGTGGTGCCGCGCAGGGCGTGCACGGTGGCCTCACCCGTACCGTAGATCTTCTTGAGGTCGGTGACCTGGAGCACCGGGCGGGCGTTCACCGACCGCCTCCGCCGCCGCCGGGACCGCCGCCGCCGCCCGGGCCACCGCCGCTCATGCCGCCGAAACCGCTGCCGCCGCCGGGGAATCCGCCCTGCTGGGAGCCACTGGTACTGGTCGAGGTGGCCTTGACGACGACCTGCTCACCGGCGGTCAGGCCGGAGGTGATCTCGGTGGCCGTGTCGCCCTCCAGACCGATCTCCACCGAGCGGTTCTCCTGGGTTCCGTTCGCGATCACCGTCACCGTGTGCCGGTTGCCGACCGTGGTGAGCGCGGCGGCGTTGACCAGCACCACGTTCTCCCTGGAGCCGGTGGTGACCGACACCGAGACGGTCTGGCCCACCTTCGCACCGGCCGGCACCTCGTCCAGGGTGAGGGTGACGCCGTAGGTGACCACGTTGTTGTCCGTGGTGGCCGACGGGTCGATCGCGGCGACCCTGGCGGACTGCTCGACGCCGCTGAGCGCGTTCCAGGTGACCGTGGCGGCCTGCTTCTCCTTGAGGCTCGTCGCGTCCGCCTCGGCGAAACCCGCCGAAACCTGCATCCTGGTGAGATCGGCGATCTCGATGAAGCCGGCGTCGTCGCCGCCGCTGGTGGAGGCGCCTCCCCCGAGGGTGCCGTTGACCGCCGTCACCGTGCCGGCCATCGGGGCGGTCAGCACCGTTCCCTCGACGCCGGCCTCCGCCTCGTCGACCTTCAGGGCGGCCGACGCGACCTGGTTCTCCGCCTCGGTGGTGTCCGAGTTCGCCGCCTCGGCCCGGTCCAGGGCGTCCTGAGCGGCGTCCAGATCGGCCTCGGCGGCGTTCAGCGCGCGCTCGGCGGCGGCCGGATCGACCTCGGCCAGGGCCTGCCCCTTCTTGACCTTGTCACCGACCTTCACGCTGATCGCGGTCACCGTGCCGCTGGTCTCGAAGGTGGCACTCGCGGTGCCGGCGCTCTCCAGGGTTCCGTCCGCGGTGGCGGTCCTGGTGACGGTGCCCTGCTGGACGCTGACCGTGCGTTCGGAGGCCGCGGCGGCCGTCCCCCCGTCATCGGATCCGGAAAATGTCTCGTACACCGTGCAGGCCCCGGCGACGAGCACGACGCCGATGACGGCGTTGACCACCCATGACGGGTGGCGGCTCAGGCGTACCTTCATGACCGCACACTCTGGGGCGCGGGGCTATGAGGAGCTTCGGGACAACCTGGGAGCCGGCTCAAAGACTCACGGCGAGTCACCGACAGCGGGGAGTGTCACCCGGAAGGTCGCGCCACCGCCCGGGGTCTCGCGCAACTCCACCCGGCCGGCGTGCACCCGCACGATCGCGCTGACGATCGCCAGGCCCAGGCCGGAACCCCCGCCGCTGGCCCGGGAGCGGCTCGAATCGGCGCGGTAGAGGCGCTCGAAGACACGGTGGGCATGCTCGGGCGGGATCCCCGGGCCGTCGTCGGACACCTCCAGGACCGCGCTGCCGCCGGCCAGACCGACACGTACCGTGATGGTGGTTCCGGTCGGGGTGTGGTTGAGCGCGTTGGCCACCAGGTTGGTGGCCACCTGCCGCAGCCCGTGGTCGTCGCCGAGCACGGTGGCCGGTTCGAAGGTGTCCTCGTCGTCGGAGAGACCGGCCAGCAGCACCTGGCGGTCCGGCGTCCGGGCGTGCGCGTCCCGGATGGTGTCCGCGGCGATCTCCAGCAGGTCCACCCGGCGCAGGTCCAGAGTGCGCTGCTGATCCATCCGGGCCAGCCGCAGCAGGTCCTCGACCAGCACCGCCATCCGGGCCGACTCGGACTCGATCCGGCCTATCGTCTCGTCCAGCTGCGGGCCGGGCGGGGCGCCACCGCGGCGGTACAGCTCGGCCCAGCCGCGGATCGAGGTCAGCGGGGTGCGCAGCTCGTGCGAGGCGTCCGCGACGAACTGGCGCAGCCGCTGCTCGGAGGAGGTGCGGGCGTCGACCTCGGCCTCGATGCGGGTGAGCATCGCGTTCAAGGCCAGGCCCAGACGGCCCGGTTCGGTGTGCGGGTCGGTGCCCGGCACCCGGCCGGACAGGCTGCCGGCCGAGATGTCGGCCGCTACCCGCTCCATCTCGGTCAGCGGGCGCAGGCCCAGCCGGACCACGAAGGCGGCGCCGAAACCGAGGGCGGTCAGCAGCAGGAGCATCACTCCGGCGTCGATCAGGATCAGTTGTTCGGTGGTCTGCTCGACCTCCACCAGGGAGTAGCCGACCAGGGCTCGTTCGCCGGTGTCGCCGAGGTCGACAGTCAGGACCCGCCAGCCGGAGCCTGCTGTGGAGGGGACGGTGTAGGGCTCTCTCGTCGAGCGGATCGCTGTCGTCGCGGGGCGGGTATCGTCTACCGGCGAGCTTCGGGTGGGGTCCAGGGAGCCGTCTGTGCTGTAGAAGTACAGGATTTGATCGGGGCCGAGGCCGCGGAAGCGTCCTGGCCGGGGACCGAAGCCGTTAGGCGGCATATCGGACAATGGCCGACTTATCGCGATAAGTTGGTCGTCGATGCGGTCTTCCAGATATTTCCTGATCAGCAGGACCCCGGCGATGTTCGCCGCCAGGAGCGCCAAACCGGATAGCACCGCTACTACTACGACGAGCCGGGATTTGAGAGTCCGCGGAATCATTCTTCGCCGGTACGCGGCAGACGAAGGGCGTACCCCACTCCCCGCACCGTGTGGATCAGCGGCGGCCCGCTCCGGTCGATCTTCCGCCGCAGGTAGTAGACGTAGGATTCCACGATCCGCCCGTCGCCCCCGAAGTCGTATTTCCACACCCGGTCCAGGATCTGCGCCTTGCTGACCACCCGGCCCGCGTTGATCATCAGATACCGCAGCAGGTTGAACTCGGTCGGCGACAGGTCGATCAACCGGCCCGAGCGGCGCACCTCGTGCGCGTCCTCGTCCAGTTCCAGGTCCGCGTACCGCAGCACGCCGGTGTCCTCCTGCGGCTCCTCCGGCTGGCTGCGGCGCAGAATCGCGCGTATCCGTAGCACTACCTCCTCGAGACTGAACGGCTTGGTGACGTAGTCATCCGCGCCGGCCGACAGTCCCAGGATGCGATCCTCCACCGCGTCCCTGGCGGTCAGGAACAGGACCGGGACCCGATGCCCGGCGGCCCGCAGCCGCCGCGCCACCTCGATCCCGTCGACATCCGGAAGCATCACGTCCAGGACGATCAGATCCGGCTCGAACTCCTGCACCGCCAGCAGCGCGCCGTGCCCCGACTCGGCCACCCGCACGTCGAAGGCGACCAGCCGGAGCGTCGCGCTGAGCAGCGCGGAGATGTTCGGCTCGTCGTCGACGACCAGGACGCGAGGGGCCGCTGTCACGGGGCTTCGGGTGACGAGCGTTTCGGAGGAGAGCACCGTACAGAACTATCAGCGTTCTCTTTGAATCAGCTATGAACTACCAGGACCTCGCCACCGAGTCCGCCTCGGAGACACCCGAGACGATCTCGGTGTACCGGTCGCCGCGAAGCCCCAGCTTCACGGCCACCTCGGCGCCGTCCCTGAGCACGGTGCCGTCCTCCCCTCGCACCCCGTGCACCGCGGTACTGGGCACACGCAGCACGTTCTCCTTGCTGCCGGTGGTCACCCGGACGCCGGCGCTCTGCCCGACGAGCAGTTCCTTCGGGGCCTCGTCGAAGGAGAGCAGCACCCCGAAACGGGTCAGCGTGCCGTCACTCGTACCGACCGGGTCGACCTGGACCACCGTCGCGGCGAACGTCTCACCGGCCCGGTCGGCGAGGGTGACGACAGCCTTCTGGGCGACCGCCAGCCGGTCCGCGTCGGCTTCCGGAAACGACGCGCCGATCTGCATGTCGTAGACGTCGGCCAGGGTGATGAACGTGGAGCCGGCCTTGGCGGCGGCGCCGACCTTGCCGCTCACGGTGAGGATCCTCCCGGCGATCGGGGCGGTGATGGTGGCGCCGGCCAGCGCCTCCTCGGCCTCCGCCAGGGTGACCTGGGCGGCGTTGACCCGCTGCTCGGCGCTCAGCACGGCGTCGCCGCCGCCGCTTCGTGAGGCGCCGCAGGTCTTGGTCGCGGCCGGCCGGGACGGAGTGGTGGTCACGGTACGGGACGGCGCCGGCGCGGCGGTGGTCACCGACGGGGACGGGCCGGCCGGGGCCGCCGACGGCGACACCGACGGTGACGGCGAGACGCTGGTGGTGTAACCGGCAGCAACATCACAACCGGTCACCGAGGTCGAGGTGGTGCGCGCTTCCGTCAACCGCTCCCGGGCGTCGGCGAGGGCCTCCGCCGCGTCGTCCACCCGCTCGGCGGCGGCCGTGCCGTCGACGGTGGCCAGCACCTGCCCGGCGGTCACCGTGTTCCCGGCCCGTACCCTCACCGACTCCACCGTGGCCGACACCGCGAACGACAGACTCCGCGTCTGCGCCGCCTGCAACGTCCCGGTGGTGGCCACCTCGGTGGTGACCGCACCCTTGTCGACAGCGACGGTCTCCACCGCCGCCGGCCCCTCCGCTCCGGCACCGGCCGTCAGCGCCCGCACCGCACCGACGGTGAGCACCACGACCACGACGGCCACCACGGCGAGCCAGACCTGACGCCGGCGACCGGCCAACACGACACCCATGGTCACCGAGTGTGGTGACCGGTCCTCGCCGCCGGCTCGGTCCCGCCTGGGAGTTACCTCGGAGCGCTCTTAGGTAACTCCTAGCAACGTCCGATGTCCCGCACAGGTGTGGGCTGTTTCGTTCACACGTCCCCGCCCCACATCCTCAAAGGAGCTCGACAGTGCCGGTGATCAGTTCGAAGGCGCCCCGGCGCGCCGCAGCGGTCTTCGCGGTCTCCGTGGCCATGCTGTTCACGGCGGCCTGCGGCGGTTCCGACGAGACGAACACGGACAGCAACGGCGGCACCGGCCAGAACGGTGGCGGTAACAGCGCGTTCGCGGCCTACATCAGCTGCCTGAACGAGAACGGCGTCACCATCACCATGCCGTCCGGCGGCCCCGGTGGCGGCGGTGGTCCCGGTGGCGGGACGCGCCCGTCCGGAGCACCCGACGGCGAACCCGGCGCGCGCCCGTCCGGAGCACCCGACGCCCGTCCCTCCGGCCAGCCGCGCCCCTCCGGAAGCGCTGGTCAACGCGGTGGCGGCGGCTTCCCCGGCGGTGGCGGCGGCTTCAGCAAGCCGGACGGCGTCGACGACGCCACGTGGACGAAGGCCCAGGAAGCGTGCGCCTCGCTCCGCCCGAGCATGGGCCCGGGCGGCGGCGGTCAGCGCGGCGGCGGCAGCGACGACGGTGACGACAGCGGCGACACGGGCGGTAACGGAAACGGAGCGACCGCCGCGTACCAGAACTGCCTGCGGGAAAACGGCGTCACCGACACCACCGACCTGGACACCTCGGACGCCACGGTCAAAAAGGCAACAGAAACCTGCGAAGTTCTCAAACCCTGATCGAGTACGCCCCACCAGAACGGTCCCGCCTCGTCCCCGCGACGTGAGCGCAACACCGGACCGTCCGGCGACCGCCGGGCCGAACGCGAGACTCACCGGCTCGGCGGTCCTCCATACCGGACGCTCACCGGCCCGGCGGCCCCGACGTTCCGCGCACCACCAGCCGCGGTGAGATGATCACCGATCGGGGCCCGGCCGGGGTGCCCTCGATCCGCTCGACCGCCCGCTCCACCGCACGGGTGGCCATCGCGTCCACGTCCTGGGCGATGGTGGTCAGGTCGATGTGCGCGAGCCGGCTCAGGCTGGTGTCGTCGTAGCCGACCACGCTCACATCCCCCGGCACCCGCAGCCCGTCCCGGCGCAGCACGTCCAGCAGCCCGGTGGCGCTCAGGTCGTTGAAGACGGTCACCGCGGTCGGCGGGCCGGCGAGCAGCCGTTCGGCGGCCCGGGCCCCGTCCTCCTCCCCGGATCCGCCCGGGATCACCCGGATGTGCTGGTCCAGCCCGTGCCGGCGCATCGCCTCCTGGTATCCGGCCCGGCGTTCGGCCGACCCGTGCAGGGTGCCGCCGTCGATGTGCGCGATCCGCTGGTGCCCGAGCGACACCAGGTGGTCGACGGCCTGGTGCGAGCCGAGCGCGTCGTCGTTGTGCACCACGTCGACGTCCTTGCGGCGGGCACCGCGCATCATCGCCACCACCGGCAGCCGGGCCGCGATGGTCGCCAGCTCGGAACTGCGCAGTTCCCCGCCGAACAGCACGATCGCCTCGCACCGGTCCTGCAGCAGGTCGCCGACCGCCGTACGCTCGCCGCGCCGGGGGGTGACCGCGCTGAGGGTCAGCTGGTAGCCGGCCCGCTCGGCCGCGTCGTACAGCCCGGTCAGCAGATCGTGGTGGAAGGGGTGGCGCACGTCGAAGACCACCCCGAGCAGCCGGCTGCGGCCACTGCGCAGCAGCCGGGCCCGGGCGTCCGGCTGATACCCGAGCCGTCGCGCCACCTCCTGGACCCGCTCCCGGGTGGCCGCGCCCGCACCGGGCGCCTCCCGCATCACGATCGACACCAGCGCCACCGACACACCGGCCTCGGCCGCCACGTCGGCGAGGGTGACCCGCCTCTCCGCAGAGTGCATCCGGCGATCGTACGGTGTGACGTCTAGAACGTTCTATCACCACCCGGACTAGAACGTTCTAAGGTGGCGTCACGTGGACACCCTCACCCCCGGCCGACGCTGGGCCGCACTCCTCGCCCTGTCGCTCGGCGGCTTCGGCCTGGGCCTGACCGAGTTCGCCGCGATGGGCCTGCTGCCCGAGATGGCCGCCGACCTGCTGCCCGACACCTATGCCCGTTCCACCGCCGACGGCCTGGCCCAGGCCGGCTGGATGATCATCATCTACGCGCTGGGCGTGGTGGCCGGCGCTCCCACGATCGCCGCGCTGACCGCCCGGATGGCCCGTAAGCGCCTGGTCCTGGTGCTGTTGGCGACGTTCCTGGTGGGCACTCTCGCCTCGGTGGCCGCCCCCACCTTCGAGCTGGTGCTGGCCGGCCGTTTCGCCGGCGCGCTGGCCCACGGCGCGTACTTCGGTGCCGCCGCCATCCTGGCCGGCCGTATCCTGGGCCCCGGCAACCAGGGCAAGGGTTTCGCCATCGTGCTGGGCGGCCTGACCGCGTCCAACCTGCTGGGCGTACCGCTGGTCACCGGTCTCGGCCAGGCCCAGGGCTGGCGGGTGGCGTATCTGGTGGTGGCCGCGGTCTTCGCCCTGAGCCTGCTGGCCGTGGCCTGGACCGTCCCGGCCGTGGCAGCGGCACCCGGTGGTTCCCCGCGTGCCGAACTCCGCGCGTTCCGCTCCCCGAAGGTGTGGCTGGCCAGCCTGGTGGTGGCGGTCGGCACGGCCGGCTTCTTCGCGGTGAACAGCTACATCGCCCCGCTGACCACACAGGTGACCGGCCTGCCGGACAGCGCGGTCCCGTACGTGATGGCTTTGATGGGCCTCGGCATGACGGTAGGCATCGCAGCGGGCGGCGCCGCAGCCGACCGGGACATCCGCCGAACCATCCTGTACGGCTTCGCCGCCATCGTGGCAGCGGTGATTCTCTTCGGCCTGCTGGCGGGCCTGACGTGGGCATTGTTCCCGGCCGCCTTCCTGGTCGGCGTGACGAGCGCATTCATCGGCCCCGCTCTCCAGTCCCACCTGATCGAGTCGGCCCCGGGCACCCAGCTGATGGGCGCCGCGGTGAACCAGTCCGCCTCCAACGTGGCGAACAGCCTGGGCGCCGCCCTGGGCGGAGCCGCCATCGCCGCGGGCTGGGGCTACCTCTCGTCGGTCTGGATCGGCGCGGCCCTGGCCGCGACAGGCCTGGCCTTGGCCCTCCTGAGCTTCCGCTCAACCACCCCGACCCCGACCCCGGCAGCACCGGCCACCGAGCCCTCGCCCGAAATCCCGGCGACCGCCCCGGCCCTGGCCTGATCCGAGCCGCCGGGCGAAGCGAACCGTCAGCGCCGCGCCCCAGCCCTCTTTCCTCGTCATCCGCGAGGTGTCTCGCATTACTAGAACGTTCTATTCCGCCGACGACTAGAACGTTCTAGAGTCTCGGGATGTGGAGACACTGACCGCCGGCCGCCGTTGGGCGGCACTGATTGCCCTGTCGATGGGTGGCTTCGCGCTCGGGCTCACCGAGTTCGTCGCCATGGGGCTGCTGCCGGAGATGGCGCGCGACCTGATGCCCGAGGCCTACGCCGCCTCGGTTCCGGACGCGCTCGCCCGCACCGGCTGGATGATCACGATCTACGCGCTCGGCGTGGTGGCCGGCGCTCCCACGATCGCGGTGCTCAGCGCCCGGGTGCCGCGCCGCCGTCTGGTGCTCGGTCTCCTCGCTCTCTTCGTGGTCGGCACCACGGCGTCCGCGCTGGCGCCGACGTTCGAGCTGGTGCTGGCCGCCCGTTTCGCGGCGGCCCTGGCACACGGCGCCTACTTCGGCGCGGCCGGCATCCTGGCCGCCGACATCCTCGGTCCGGGCAACCACGGCAAGGGCGTGTCCATCGTGATCGGCGGCCTGACCGCCGCGAACCTGGCCGGCGTCCCCCTGATCACGGTCCTCGGCCAGTCCCAGGGCTGGCGCGCGGCCTACCTCGCGGTGGCGGCCGTGTTCGCGCTCAGCCTGCTCGCGGTGCTGACGACCGTGCCCCCGAGTGAGGCCACGCCGGGCGGCTCGCCCCGCGCCGAACTCCAGGCCTTCCGCTCGCCCCAGGTCTGGCTCGTCGCCCTGGCCGTGGCCGTCGGCACCGCCGGTTTCTTCGCGATGAACACCTACGTCGCACCGATCACCACCCACGTCGCCGGCCTGTCCGAGAGCACCGTCCCATGGGTGCTGGCCGCGATGGGCCTGGGCATGACGGTCGGCATCGCGATCGGCGGGGTGGCCGCCGACCGTGACCTGAAGCGCGCCATCCTGCTGGGCTTCGGTGGCCTGCTGACCGCCGCGGTCTTCTTCGGCCTGGCCGCCGCTCACCCGATCGGCCTGTTCATCGGCGCGTTCCTGGTCGGCGCCGCCAGCCTGTTCATCGTGCCCGCCCTGCAGGCCCGCCTGATCGCGGTGGCCCCCGGCGCCCAGTTGATGGGCGCCGCGGTCAACCAGTCCTCCCTGAACATCGCCAACGCCATCGGCGCGGCCCTGGGCGGAGCCGTGATCGCCGCCGGCTGGGGATACCTCTCCTCCGCCTGGCTGGGCGTCGGCCTGACGATCATCGGCCTGCTCCTCTCCCTGTTCAGCTTCCGCCTGGACACCCGCACCACGACCCGCACCCCCGAGCCGGCCACGGCCTGACCAACCCGTCCACAGCCCGCGCCGGCCCCAACCGGTCCACCGCCGGCTCTGTTAGCGAGTTCAGGCGCCACCCTCGATGGTGACGGCCCAGTCCCGCGGTGACTGTTCGTGCGGTCCTTCCCTGGTGCCCGCTGGTGTTCCGGAGGGAGCGAGACCCGTCCCCACTGGACACCGGCATCGCCCACGCGGCGGGCAAGCGCTCAGTCAGTGATTCCGCCGTCGGCCAGGATCCGGTCCATCAGGTGTACGGGCAGGCGGGGGTTGGCCGACGCCGCGCCGGTGGTGTCCGGGTCGTCGAAGAGCTGGAGCAGGCGGGGCACCGGCAGGCGGTGATCGTCAGCGACGGACGCCCGCACCGACATGTCGGGGTCGTGGCTGAGCCGCTCGATCAACGCCTCCGGAGCGTCCGGGTCGAGCCGGGCCAGGGCACGCGCCCGTGGATCGGTGGAGGAGGCGTGCCGGGCCAGGCCCGTACCGGGAAATGCGGGGTGACGTGGGAGATCGCTGTCCGGGACCGCCAGATGGACCTGGACCAGCAGCTCGCCCGGCAGGTCGGTCCGGTGCTCGCAGAGCCGCAGGCGGACCGTGATGTCGTCGTCCTCGGCGAGCGCCGCGACCAGATCAGCCGGCAGGTCCGGGTGGCAGGCGGCGCTGCGGCGCAGGGCGGGATGCCGGGAGCCGGCGCATTCGCGCAGTTCGGTGGGGCCGGCCGCGAGCACCCAGTCCAGGATGGGCGTCTCGGCCGGCGTCGGGTGGTCGATTGCGGCCCGCTGTTCCTCGGTCAGTCCGGGACGCATCGAGACTGCCAGCCGGACCTGCGGCGACGGGTCGGCGGCCAGAGCCGTCACCCACGCGTCCGGAAGCTCCGGGTCGGCGGCGGCGATCGCCCGATCCCACGGCGCCGCGCCCGAGGCCATCTCGACGGCACGCTCCCGGGCAGGACCGGCACGCACGACATGATCCGGGCCGAGACGGTCGCGCCCGGCATGCCGCTGACCGGTTTCGGCGTGCGTGACGTGTTCTCGGTCCGGCGTGTCCGGCTTGGCGGATTCGCGGTCCAGGAGGGCCTGGGCCGCGGCGGCGATGCCGGGCTGCGGGTCGCGGGCGAGCCGGGCGACCACGTCACCGGGTACGCCGGGGAGAAAGGTCAGCATGTCGCGCACCACCGGCTCCGGATGGCCGGCCAGGCGGTGGTACGCCCAGTCCGGCAGCGGGTCGGCCCAGCGCGACGGTGGGCCCTCCAGGACCGCGTGCAGCACCCTGATGCTCAGGTCGCCGATGAGCCGGGCCCGCTGTGCTCCGGTCGCGCCGGGGCTCTGGGCCAGGGCCTCGCGCACCTCCGGATCGGGATGACCGGCGAGCACGTCGAACGCCTCGTCGTCCCAGACCGCACGGGCGGTCAACTCCCACCGGTCCAGTGGGCCGGTGGTGGCCAGGCGCCGCAGCGCCTCGGCCGGGAGGGCGGGATTGCGGGCCAGGCCGCGCAACCGCTCACGGGTGATGTCGCCGGACAGTCTCTCCTCCTCGGTGAGATTCAGACCTTACGGAGCACCCCGGGATCGTTCCAAATGAATAGAGCCGGACCAGTGAATGAACCACCGGCCCGGCCCTTGAGACCAGCGGTTACCCGATCGGGCAGCTGCTGCGGTAGTCGGAGATCGCCAAGCCGCCCGGACCCGGGCAGAGGAACTGGCCGTAGCGGGTGTCGTCGTCGACGAACCGCTTCAGCCACGACACCGCCTGGACCGCGGTCTCGGTGTCGACGGCCTGCGGGAAGAAGTGGCTGGCGTTGTTGAGTTCCAGGTACGCCTTCTCCGCCGACGCCGGAATGCTCGTGTAGAAGGGAATCGAATGGCTGGCCACCGGTGCGATCGCGTCCGCCTCGCCACCCACGATCAGGGTCGGCACCCGCAACTCGGACCAGGTCTTGTCGGTGTTCCACGGCGCCAGCGGCAGCGCGGCCCGCAACGACGGCCGGTCACTGGCCGCCTCCAGGCTGCCGCCGCCACCCATCGAGTGCCCGCCGACGGCGAGCCGGGACGCGTCGACCCGGGTCCGGACCGAGCTGCGCTGGGTCAGGTGATCGAGAGCGGCAAGCAGTTGATCACCACGGGAGCCCGGCTGGTCGGCGGTGGTGAGCGTCTCGATGCCGATCACCACGAAGCCGTGCGAGGCCAGGCGCGGCCCCAGCCAGGAGATGCTGGACCAGTAGGCGGTGAAACCCGGCGAGATGGCGATCGCGCCGAACGTGCCGTCCGCGGTCGTCGTCGGGTAGTAGATCTCGCCGCCGCCGAACCCGGTCGCCGCCAGGCGGGAGACCGAGGTCTGACTGACCGCGTACGGGCCACGCGAGGCCCGGAGTGCGGCGAGCGTCGGCGCCGGGCCTCGCTGGTAGGGGTTCGCGGCCAGCTCGCCGGAGTTCGCGGCCGGCGAGTCCCGCTCGGAGGAGCCGGTGGCCTGGGCGACGGTCGCTCCCGGGCCGGCCAGCAGAGCCAGGGCGGCGGCTGCGGTGATCAGCAGGCGGCGGGCCCGGCGGGGTTCGGATGTCCGGTGCACGTCGATTCTCCTTACCGTGGGGAATCAGATCGACGAGCGTCAGTCTCAGCAGCGTGCAGGCCGGTACGCATCGGCAGAATCGCCTGCGCCCCGTCATCACCCGGCAACACCCCGGAAATTTCATTCTCCGAAACGGCCTTTCGCCCGGCACCCCGGGCGGGGAACACTCGCCGCATGCTTGATGCACCAGTAGTGCAAAAAGTTTGGCCGGTCGGCCGCGAATCCGCCCAGGCCGCGATCACCCGCCTGACCTCGGCGGCGGCAGCCGGACGAGGCGGCGCGCTGGTGATCACCGGCGCCCCCGGGGACGGCCGGACCACCCTGCTGCGATGGGCCGCCCGACGCCGGGATTGGGCCGTGCTCAGGGGCAGCGGCTACGAGGACGAGCGGGATCTGCCACACGACGGCCTGCGGACCCTGCTCGCCGGCATCGGCGATCCCTCCAGCCTCCCGGGCTCAACGCCGTGCCGGACGTCGACGGGCGCGAACGGTCCCGACGCGTTTCTGGCCCATCTGCGGACGATCTCCCGCGCCCGCCCGGTCCTCTGCCTGGTCGACGACGCCCACCTGCTGGACCGGGAGTCTTGGCGGACCCTCGTGCACACCGCCCGCCGTATCGGCGGCGACCGTGTCGCGATGGTGCTGTCGTGCCCGGCCGGCGCCGAGCCCGCGGGCATTCCGGCGCACCGGCTGGCCCCGCTGTCCACCGAAGCCTCCCTCGCGCTGCTCACGGCCCGCTGCCCGGACCTGGCCGGCGACGTGGCGGCGACCCTGGCCGAACTCGCCGCGGGCCACCCCGGCGCGCTCACCGGCCTGGCCGGGGCGCTGACCCCGGAACAGCGCCGCGGCTTCGCTCCCCCACCGGAAACCCTGCCGCCGGACAGCCCGCCGCACCGCCGCCTGGTCGCCGAACTGGACGCACTCCCGGCCCGGACACGGCACCTGCTCCAGCTGGCGGCCGCAGCCCCGGACACCTCCCCCAGCACACTGCTGGCAGCAGCCGCCCGCATCCCGCCAGCGGCACAGCCGGCGAGGACACCACCGCGACGGGCACTGTCGGAGAGGGCACGGGAGAAAGCAGAACCGGACGACGCAAGCGCGCCGGGCGTGGAGTCCAGCGGCGAACCCGAGAACCCGGGTGGCGGGGCCGGGCAGTTCGGTGGCGGGCTCGGGGATCTCGCACCGGCTGAACAGACCGGGCTCGTCAGCGTCACCGTGCGCGGGGTGGTGTTTCGGAGTGAACTCGCGCGTGGGGTGGCGTACCGGCAAATGGGTCTCGCCCGGCGCCGGATCGTCCACCTCGCGCTGGCCGCGGTCCTGGACCGCGACGGTGAGCGGGACCGGGCGCTGTCACACCGGGCCGCGGCGGCCACCGGGCCGGACCCGCGGCTCGCGCGGGACTTGGCCGAGGTGGCGGCGGGCGCGGATCCGCTGACGGCGGCGGAGGCTCGGCAGCGGGCGGCGGATCTGGTCACCGGCGCGAGTGAGCGGGCGGATCTGCTGGTCGCGGCGGCGCGGGACTTCTGGCTGGCGGGACGGCCACATCGGGCCGGGCCGCTGATCCGGCGGATTCCGGCGGCGCCCGGGTATGCCCGGGTCCGAGCCCGCGCGCTCATCGCCGAGATGAGCCTGCCGGAGGGGCGGCCGGGTGCCCGGGACGTGCTGTTGGACGTGGCCGCCGAACTCGCCGAATCCGATCCGGGCACCGCGCTGGAGGCCCTCGCTCTCGCCGGTGAGTCCGCCGGTCTATCCGGAGAACGGGAGCGGTACGCGGCGTTGGCCCGCCGGGTGGTCGCCGCGGCCGGCTCCGGCGGCCCGCATAGGTCAGCGGGCTCATCCGGTCCGGGCGGTCCGAACGGGTTGGGCGGGTCGGCCTGTCCAGGCGGGTCGGCTGCCACGGCGCTGATCTCGCATCATGTGGCCGGGCTGGCGGCCATCGCCGACGGGGACGAGCCGGGCGCCTTCGCCCGGTTGCGGGAGGCCGTATCGCTGGCCGACCGGGTCGCCGCACCCGGGCCACTGCTGCGGGCGGCCGTCGCCGGCATCCTGATCGGTGACGGCCGGCGCGCCGCGGCACTCGCCGGCCGGGCCACCGTCCTGGCCCGGGAGCGGGGTGCCGGGGTGCTGGTCCCGCAGGCCCTGGAGTTGGCCGCGCTCGCCGGTTTGGCGTCGGGTGACTACGCCGCCGCGAACGAGGCCGCCCTGGACGGGGCGGCTGCCGCCCGGAGCACCGGGCAGCCCGCGCTGGCCGGCACCCACTTGGCCGTCCTGTCCGTGCTGGCGGCGCTGGTCGGCGATCGGGACTCCACGGTACGCCGGATCGCCCTGGTCGGTGACGGCCCGGCACGACCGTTGTGCGAGTGGGCGCTCGCCCTGCTGGACCTGGTCGACGGCCGCCACCCACCCGCCGCGGAACGTCTGCTGGCGGTGGTCACCGGGCCGCCCGGACCGGGTTCGGCGCTGCTGCGGATCGCGGTGGTCCCCCACCTGCTGGAAGCAGCGAACCCGACCGGAGTGAAGACGGCCTCCGCCCGGGAGGCGGCAACCCGGGCCGCGATGACGGCGGCGTGCGATCTGGAGACAACGTTCCCGGTCGGAGTGCCGGTGAGCCGTCGCCTGCTCGGGAGAACCGCCGGGGCGGTGACGATCGCCCGGGTCGCGGCGGCGTTCGACGTGTGGGCCGGGTGGACCGGACAGCCGGGATGGCTGGCGCTTCGGGATCGGTGCCGGGCACTGCGGTCCGACCACAACGAGGAGGCGGCCGGGCATTTCCAGGCGGCGCTCGGGCATGACGGTGAGGCCGGGTTCCCCCGGGCGCACACCGAACTGCTCTACGGGCGGATGCTGCGACGTGAGCGGCGGCATGTGCGGGCGCGGGCCCATCTGCGGCGGGCCGCGGAGACGTTCCGGGCGCTGGACGCCGGGCCGTGGGCGGCGCAGAGCCTCCGCGAGCTACGGGCCGCGGGGGAACGAACCGGATCAGCCGGCGCCACGCGATCGGCCACCGGACCGGAACGGGTCTCCGCGCTGACCGCCCAACAGGAGCGGATCGCCACCTTGGTGGCCGGTGGTGCCACCAACCGGGAGGTGGCACAGGAACTACACCTCAGTCCACGAACCGTGGATCACCACCTGCGCAACGTCTTCACCCGGCTGGGCGTGCGCTCCCGCACCGAGATGGCCCGGCTGATGACCGACGGGTGATGACGGACGGTCAACCGCTCACGGCTGACGGCGGGGGTGAACGAGGAAGAGAGACGCGGATGAAGGGCGATCGTGAGAGGGCGGGGCAACGTGAGGTCTGCGGCGAATCACACCCCGGAACTAGGATCGGTGGGCATGAGTGTGACAGGGACGCCCGATGCAGCACGGTGAACTGGGCCGGGCGGGCGGGGTCTTCGAGGACGACCGGCTGATCGCGAAGGCCAATCAGGCGCAGCGGGACATGTGGGCTCGGCTGGAGGCACTGCCCCGGACCGACGGATTCTGGGCCGGGACCGATTTGCGCACCACCTGGTCCAAGGTCGACGAATACGCGAAGGAATGCCATCGCGCCGACCCGGCGGACAGCACCGCCCGATGGGCGCGGATCGCCACGACGATGGACGCCTGCCTCTACTCGGCGCTGCCGTTGATCGCCGAGGTGGACGAGGTCACCGGTGAGGTGGTGCTGGATCTGATCGGTGTGGCCGAATGGATCTGGCTGGAGATCGGTGTCCAACCCGTGCACCAGCTCGACGACGCGCTGGCCCTGATCGGCCGGCCGGCACTGGAGCGGCTGGCCGCGCGGGAGGACGGCCCCGAAGCGGAACGGCGGGCCGCGGTGGCCTCCTTGGCGTACTGGGACCGGCGGAGTTTCGATCAGGCGCTCGGCCGCCAGGAGTGGATGGTCTTCCAGATGGCGCTGTGCAACGAGCCGGACAGCTACTGGGACCGGCTGGCCCGGGAGCAGCTGAGGGCCGACCCGGAGTCGGTGACGCTGCTGGACGAGGCGGCCGAGTGGTGGCGGGTTTACCGGGACGACGACTATGCGGAACGGCGGTCCCAGTTGTCCGGGGCGAACTGACGGCGGCGGCAGGCGACCAGGTGACCGGCGAGGATGCCGGGATGTCCGCCGCGCACGCACACGTCGGCGCCCGCGGTCAGGACACCGGAGACCAGTTCGGCGGGGGCCCAGTCGTCGATGAGCGCGACGACCCGGGTGTCGGGTGGCAGCACCGACCGGGCCCGCCGCACGTCGGGCACTGTCGCACCGCTGAGCACCACCAGCTCGCCGGGCCGGATGTCGTCCAGGACGGTGACGAGCCGCAGGTGCCAGCCGCTGGGAAGGTGCCGCGGCAGGCCGGCGATCCGGCTGCGCTGGCCGAGAACGGCGACCACCGGCCCGGCCGCGAGCTCAGCCGGGCCGGAGAGATCGGCCGAGCCGGGGAGGTCGGCCGCGTTGTCAGAAGCGACAGAAGGAGCGGCGGGAGCGACAGAAGGAGCGGCAGCCGCGGGAACGGCAGGAGCGGAGGAAGCGGCAGGAGCGGTGCGGGAGGTCTCGGTGAGCATCATGGGGACCACGATTCGTCCCGGGCCTGTGCGCCACCATGGGCCGACCCTGTGTGTTAGTTGTCAGCGTTCCAGGTGCTCAGGACCGGGTCGATATCGTGTTCGAAGCCGAGAACCGACAGCGTCGCCGTGTCGAGTCTCAGCAGGCCGCCGGCGGACGGGGGCAGGCCGATCCAGCGGGCGCCGGCCACCCGCAGGCAGTGCCCGTGCCCGACCAGGGCCACATCGCCGCCGCTGAGCAGGGTGCGGGCCCGGGACAGCACTCGGTCGAGGCGGGCGCCGGCCTGTTCCGGGGATTCGCCGCCGGGGCAGCCGTCGGTCCACAGCGACCAGCCGGGGCGTTCCGCCCGGATCTCCCGGGTGGTGATGCCCTCGTAGTCGCCGTAGTCCCACTCCGCCAGATCCTCGGTCACCTCGGTCACGGTCAGCCCGGCGAGTTCGGCGGTGTGCCGCGCCCGCTGCCGCGGACTGGTCAGGACGGCGGCGAACTCACGCCCGGCGATCCGCGCACCGATGGCCCGCGCCTGGCGTTCACCCTCCAGGGTCAAAGGCAGATTGGTGTACGAGGTATGCCGCCCGTTCGCACTCCACTCGGTCTGCCCATGCCGAATCAACACGATCTCCGCCATGCCCCCTTTCTACCCGCACCCGCTTTCTCCCCGCACCCGCGGAGCAGGCGCGAGGACACCGAGCCGGAGAACCAGCGCGCGGGGTCAGGAGCGCCGGGTCAGGAGCGCGTGCCCGGCGCCTCGTCGCGGGGCAGGGCGAACGGGGCCCGCTGCTCGTCGCGGGCGGCGATCTGCTCCAGGGCCCGCACATACTGCACACGGGTGATCCCTCCGCTGATCAGCTGGGCGGCGAGAACCCCCTCCAGGCTGGATGGCACCCACGGCTCGGCGCGGGCCGGGCGTGCTGCCGGCTCCGGGCCGCCCCGGTCCCGCACGGTGCCGCGGACCGGCCAGAACGCCAGCGCCGCGGCGATGATCAGTCCCAGGATCGCCACCAGCAGGACCACCATCAAAGCCACCCCCTCTGTGACATCTTCGTCACTCACCGCAATGATCTTCAAGCGATGCCCGAAAAATCCGTTCCGACACACCGGCCTTCCCGATCGCCGTCGGTCACCTCTAAGACGCCGTGAACCCCCGCCTGAGTTGCACCCGCCCGGAAACCCGCCAAGGTCCCGGCGCCACGGGACTTCCCGCCCTGCCTTCCACCCGTCGACCGGCGTCAGATGAGAAGGAGAGACACGGACGCGAGGAGGAGCCATGCGGACCGGAATCGTGGTCGTCGCCACCGACGGCACCGAATCGAGCAGAGCGGCCGTTCGCTGGGCGGCCCGGGAGGCACAGCGGCGCGGGACCACCCTGCGCGTCACCCACGTCATCGACTGGGAGTGGGGTGAGGCCCGGTTCGAGTTCGGCGCCGGACAGTTCGCCTCCGCCCGCAAGACCGCCGAAGGCATCGCGCGCGGCGGGGTGGCTCTGGCCCGGGAGGTCGCCCCGGATCTGCCGGCCGAGATCGACGTGCTGGTCGGCAACCCGGCCGCCCGGTTGATCGCCGAGACCGACGGGGTGGAGCTGCTGGTGCTGGGCAGCCGGGGACGGGGCGGGTTCGCCAGCCTGATGCTCGGCTCGGTGAGCCAGCGGGTGGCGATGCACGCGGACTGCCCGGTCGCGGTGATCCGCGGCCGGGGCGATGTCACCACCGGCCCGGTCGCGGTCGGTTTCGACGAGTCGCCGACCGCTGAGAAGACGCTGCTCACCGCTTTCGAGCAGGCCGCCGCCCGGGGAACCGGGCTGGCTGTGATCCGCACGTACCTGCCGCTTCTGCCGGTCTATCTGGCCGGGGCCTCCGCGGTCGCGGTCGCCACTCCGGAGCAGGACGAGGACGAACGACTGCGCCTGTACGAGCAACTCGCACCGTGGCGGGAGAAGTACCCGGACGTCCCGGTGGAGGCGCTGATCTCCCATGACAGTGCGGCCGCGGTCCTGTCCGGCGTCTCGCATCGCGCGCAGCTGGTGGTCGTCGGCAGCCACGGGCACGGCACGATCGCCGGCACCCTGCTCGGCTCCACCGGCCTCCAGCTGCTGCACCACGCCGACTGCCCGGTGATCCTGGATCGCCACGAATAGGCGGGCGCACGAGGGGAGGCGAACAGGCGGGGGAAGAGGCGCAGCGAACAGCCGCGCGGACGAATCCCTGAAGGCCACGCGACCCCGGCACGCGGAAGGCAGGAAGGCACGGGGAAGGCGAGAAGGGCGAGAATGCCGCCGGAGAAGCGAGAAGAGTGCCGGAGGGGTGGAAAGGGCGCGGGAAGAGCGGAGAAAAGCCTGGACAGCGACGCGTAGAACGCCGCGAACCGGGCAAACCCTCAGCAACCGAGGAGGGGACAATGATGAGCACCGGATACGTGATCGTGGTGGGCGTCGACGGCTCCGACGAGGGCCGCCACGCCCTGGAGTGGGCGGCCGGGCAGGCCACGGCCCGGGGCGGCACCGTCCGTGCGGTGATCGCCTGGTCGTGGGACGGCATGGACTACGGGCCTCTCCCGGCCGACACCGGCGAGGAGGAGGAGCAGCGGGTCTCCCGGGTGGTCCGCGAGCAGGTGCGGGCCGTGCGGACCGATCGCGGGCCGGCGCCGCCGATCTCGGCCGAGGTGGTCGAGGGCAGCCCGGCCGAGGCGCTCACCGCGGCCGCCCGGGACGCGGACATGCTGGTGCTCGGCAGCCACGGACACAGCCGGGTCCGGCACACCGTGCTCGGCTCGGTCAGCGAGTCCTGCATCCGGCTGGCGACCTGCCCGGTGGTGGTCATCCCGGCCCGGGTCCGCGAGCCGGCAACGGTGTAGCGCACGCGGAGCCAACGGTGTAGCGCACGCGGAGCGACAAAGAAGAGCGCGACGAGGCGAACAGGTGCGGGGACGAGCGAAGGCGGGCCCACCGCACCGGTGGGCCCGCCACTCACGGTCCGGCCCCCGGCGAACCGGTGGCCGGCGGCTCCGGTGGGTCCTCCCCGGGCCGCCGGCGCAGCATCCCGACGACCGCACCGGACCTGCGGGTCCCGCGCGGGCGCCCGGGTGGCCGGCGGGAACTCACTGCCGGGGTGTCTCGTGCGGGCGCCGATCCCGGGCCGGCCGCAGCCGGTCGAACAGGCTCTCCATCAACGGCCCGGCCAGGATCAGCACCAGGAGCATCAGAACGATCAAAGTCACGACCACGGCCATGGCGGCACCTCCCGGTTGTCTCCTCCGCGACCATCCTGGCCCGGCGGACCCGGCGCCGATCACGGCCGAAGGTCCCGAATCGACGCGGGTCGACATGTCGGGACCAAAGTCCCGCGACGGCCGGGACCCGGACGGGACCTCGGGAGGCTTTACGGCACGGGTGGTCACACTCCGGCAGGCGAATAGTCATAGGTGAAGACATCGTCTGGAGGAGGACCAGATGGCCACCACCGCCCGTCACCACGTCACCCCGCTCGAGCAGGTCGAAGCTCCGGGCTCGATGCTCACCCACACCGCCGCCCGGGTGCTCGCGGTGCTGCGGATCACCACCGGTTCCGTCTTTCTCTGGGCTTTCCTCGACAAGCTGTTCGGCCTCGGCTACTCGACTCCCGGCGAGCGGGCCTGGATCAACGGCGGATCGCCGACCAAGGGTTTTCTCTCCGGTGTCGAGGTCGGGCCGTTCCAGGACGTCTTCCGCGGCATCGCCGGCGCGCCGTGGGCCGACTGGATGTTCATGCTGGGCCTGCTCGGCGTCGGTGTCGCGCTGATCCTCGGCATCGGCCTGCGGGTCGCGGCCGGCGCCGCCGCCCTGATGATGGCATTGATGTGGATCGCCGAGTGGCCGCTCGCCCGGGAGACCGCCAGTGGTGAGGCGACCCGGTCCAGCAACCCGCTGGTCGACTACCACATCGTCTACGGCATCGCCGGCGTGGTCTTCGCCCTCACCTACGCCGGCCACACCTGGGGACTGGGCCGCTGGTGGGCTTCCCTCCCGATCGTCCAGAAGAACCGCTGGCTGATCTGAACCCTCCCCCACAAGGCCCGGCCGGGACTTCCCGGCCGGGCCGCACGCTATTCGGATTCGGTCAGCACCTCGACCAGCGGACGACGGGGCGTAGCCGCGGCCGGGATCCCGTAGCCGACCCGCAGGACCATTTGAGCCCAGATCCCCCGCCGTACGTCGGTCAGGTACTCCCGCACGGCCGGGATCTCCACCGGCTGGCTGATCGGCGTACTGGCCAGGTTGTGCCAGGTCGCCGCGAGGAGGACCCGTTGCAGTGCCTGCCCCGCCCGTACCCAATCGGCTCGAAGGTCTCCCCGGGTGGCCAGGATCAGCAGGGTGGGGTCCGGCTCGAACCGGCCGGAGGACCGGGCCAGCTGGGGCTGGAGCAGGCCGAAGTCCCGCATCGGCATGGTCTCCAGGGTGTCGCCGGGACCGTAGGCCGACGGCGGCACCCCGTCCCGGCGGACCCGGCGGTGGGTGGTCCACCGGGCCAGTTCGGCCCGGTAGCCGCCACGGGCGCGCAACCGCTGCTCGGCGGCCCGGGACAGCCCGAGGACGGCGTTGCGGGCCACCGGCGGCGGCACCAGGAGCAGGGCGCCCTCCCGGTGCGCGGCGGCGATCAGATCGTCGAGGACCGTGGCCGGCACGGCGGCCCGGGCGAACGGCTGCCGGTTGGTGTGCCGGTGCGGGATCGCCGCGGCCAGCGCCTCGACCGCGGGCGTCGGCGTGCCCGCGCGGCCGGCCCGCACGGTGGCCACCGGGGCCGTCCAGCCCGCGTCGGGGAAGATCTCCGGGACCGGCACGAACCCGGCGCGCATCAGGCTCAGCCGCAGGGTGAACACCGCGGCGCCGACGCTGATCAGCATCTCCCGGCCGTCCGGGTCGAGCACCGCCAGTCTGCGGGCCGGATCCGCGAACACGTCCACCCGGTCGCCGTGGATCCGGAATCGCCAGGGCTGGCTGTTGTGCAGTGACGGGGCGGTGGTCGCGGAGCGTACGCAATCCTCCAGGGTCTTGCGGATGTCGGGCATGGCCCCTCCTCTCCCCTTCACCACAGCCGCACCGCCGGACCCGCGCCAGTGCCGTTGGTCCCCGGCGCCGGTGCTAACGTGGCAGCGCCGATCTCGAACCGCCGTTCATCGACGTGCGTACCCCTGGACAGCCGCAGTCGATCGGTGGACGGAGCCGGAGATGACGAGTCAGACCTCCCCGCTCGAGCAGGCCGGGCCGCTCTGGGGGACGCGCTATCCGCCCCGGTGGATCCTGCCGTTCATCACCGTCACCGGCGCGCTGACGGTGGCCGCCCTGGCGCTCGCCGGGCAGTCCGCGGGGCGCGGTTCGTGGGCCGGCGCCGGGATGTGCCTGGGGTTCGCCGCGCTCTGCGGGCATCTCGCCGGATATGGCGTCTACCTGCGGTGGATCCCGTTGCGGCGCGGCCCGGCGATGCCGGAGAACGACCCTTGCGGTACGGGTTTCGCCTACTCGAAGTGGGCCTACTACTGGTATGTCACGCCGGTGGTCCTGGCCGTCCTCGGGCTGGCCTGGTTCGGGTGGCTGTCGGACAGCGTCCTGCTGGCCGGTGTGGTGCTGGTGTGCTGCCTGGCCGGGGCGGTCCCGGTGGGGATCATGTGCTACCTGGCGCCGGGCCGGCTGACGCTCAGCCCGGACGGGGTGCATCATCGTGGCCTGGCTCTGACCCAGTTCTCACCCTGGACGTCGATCGCCGGTGTCGGCGCGATCGAATCCGGTCAGGAACGCACCATCGTCATCGACGTGGACCCCGGTGACGACGACCGGATCCGGCACTTCCTGCCGAAGGACACGCACCCGCTGCTGCCGGCCATCGTGGTCAGCGACACCTGGCTGCTCACCGATCCGACGCTGGTCCACGAGACGCTCCGGCACTACCTGGACAATCCGGGCGACCGGCACGAACTCGGCACCCGGGCCGCCGTGGACCGGATCCGGCACCGCCGTTTCGGCCGGAGAAGCCCGGCCGGCGGCTGAACCCCAGCGGGAGCGCCGGGCTTCAGAGTCCGAGGTTGTCGGAGATCCAGTCGCGGACGCTGTTGTCGCTGGGCCCCTTGGACCGGACCTCGATGTTGCTGAACCAGGCGTTCACCCGGACCCGGACGATCGGGGTCCCGGGCAGGCGCGGCTTGGCAGCCAGCCGCAGCTCCTCGGAGCTGAGCGCGCTGGTGCCGGAGAGCTCCACCTCGACCCCCTCCGGGACGGTCACCTTGAACTCGCCGAACCAGCAGTTGCCCTCGATCTCGATGACGTCCTCACCGGTCAGGGCGTCCCGCAGATCGAGGTGGGTCTGCCCGAACAGGGTGAAGATGCCCAGCCGGCCGGACTGCAACCGCCACCGTCCGCGCCGCCGGCGCTGGCCGAGGACGGTGACGACCTTCTCCACCGTCCGGGCGGCGCCGACCACCGCGGTCTGCGCGATCCCGTCGGTGGCCCGGGCCAGTTCGGCCTCGTTGGTGGCCGCCCACACCACTCCCACCCGGACGCTGAACTCCTCCAGCGTGATCCGCCCGTCGCCGCACGCCTGCTGCAACAGCTCTGCCACTCGCTCGCGGTCGCCGTCGGAGATCGGCGCCGGTACTGGTAATCCCACGCCGTGACCCTAGTCGCCCGGCGCTACAACCTGAATGCAACCCGGCCCGCAACCGAGCGCGGCAAGAGTGACAGCCATGAGATCACGCATCGCCGCGACCGTCGCCGTGGTAGCCGCCCTCGTCAGTCTGGCCGGTGGTATCGCCGGTCCCCTGTACGCCGCGTTCGGGGCGAGCTGACACACTTGTCAGATCATGACGCTGACCGATCGCCTCCCGGGCTCCAATGAACCTGATGCCGTCTTCGACGCCTTTCAATCGTGGGTCGAGGAGCAGGGCCTGACCCTGTACTCGCATCAGGAGGAGGCGCTGATCGAGATCGCGACCGGCGCGAACGTCATCCTGAACACCCCGACCGGCTCGGGCAAGAGCCTGGTGGCCATCGGCGCGCACTTCGCGGCCCTGGCCGACAACCGGACCACCTTCTACACCGCGCCGATCAAGGCGCTGGTGAGCGAGAAGTTCTTCGCCCTGTGCCAGGTCTTCGGCGCGCAGAACGTGGGCATGCTGACCGGTGACGCCAGCGTCAACGCGGACGCCCCGATCATCTGCTGCACCGCCGAGATCCTGGCGAACCTGGCGCTGCGGGAGGGCGCGGACGCCGACGTCGGCCAGGTGGTGATGGACGAGTTCCACTTCTACGCCGAACCGGACCGGGGCTGGGCCTGGCAGGTGCCGCTGATCGAGCTGCCGCAGGCGCAGTTCATCCTGATGTCGGCGACCCTCGGTGACACCACCCGGTTCAAGGACGATCTGACTCGCCGGACCGGGCGGGAGACCGCCGTCGTCGCCAACGCCGAACGGCCGGTGCCACTGATCTTCGAGTACGCGGTGACGCCCCTGCACGAGACGATCGAGGAACTGCTGGAGACGAAGCAGTCACCGGTCTACATCGTGCACTTCACCCAGATGGCGGCGCTGGAACGGGCGCAGTCGCTGATGAGCATCAACATGTGCACCCGGCAGGAGAAGGACGCGATCGCCGCCGCGATCGGCAACTTCCGGTTCACCGCGGGCTTCGGGCGCACCCTGTCGCGCCTGGTCCGGCACGGTATCGGCGTGCACCACGCGGGCATGCTGCCGAAGTACCGCCGCCTGGTGGAGACCCTGGCCCAGGCCGGCCTGCTGAAGGTGATCTGCGGGACCGACACCCTCGGCGTCGGCATCAACGTGCCGATCCGCACCGTGCTGTTCACCGGCCTGTCGAAATACGACGGGGTGAAGACCCGGCTGCTCAAGGCCCGGGAGTTCCACCAGATCGCGGGGCGGGCCGGGCGGGCCGGGTTCGACACCATCGGCACGGTGATCGTGCAGGCCCCGGAACACGTGATCGACAACGAGCGGGCCCTGGCCAAGGCCGGCGACGACCCGAAGAAACGGCGCAAGGTGGTGCGCAAGAAGCCGCCGGAGGGGCAGATCGGCTGGGGCCGGCCCACCTACGACCGGCTGGTCGAGGCCGACCCGGAGCCGCTGACCTCGTCGTTCCAGGTGTCGCACGCGATGCTGCTGAACGTGATGAACCGGGGCGGCGACCCGTTCCCGGCGATGAAACACCTGCTCACCGAGAACCATGAGGAACGGCCCGCGCAACGCAAGCACATCCGGCGGGCGGTCGGCATCGCCCGGGCGCTGATCGCCGGTGGCGTGATCGAGAAGAGCGCCGAGACCGGCACGTACAAACTGGTCGAGGATCTGCAGTTGGACTTCGCCCTGAACCAGGCGCTGTCCCCGTTCGCGCTGGCCTGCCTGGAACTGCTCGACAGGGAGGCCCCGGAGTACCCCCTGGACGTCGTCTCGGTGATCGAGTCGACCCTGGAGGACCCCCGCCAGATCGTCTCCGAGCAGCGCAAGAAGGCGCGCGGCGAGGCGGTCAACGCGATGAAGGCCGAGGGCATCGAGTACGAGGAGCGGATGCGGCTCCTGGAGGACGTCACCTGGCCGCAGCCGTTGAAGGAACTGCTGGAGGCGGCGTACGAGACGTACCGGCAGGGTCATCCCTGGGTCGCCGACTACGAGCTGAAGCCCAAGTCGGTGGTCCGCGACATGTACGAACGCGCGATGACCTTCACCGAGTACGTCTCCTTCTACGGTCTGTCCCGCTCCGAGGGCCTGGTGCTGCGGTACCTGGCCGACGCCTACCGGGCGCTGCGGCAGACGGTGCCCGAGGACGCCCGTACCGAAGAGCTCACCGACCTGATCGAATGGCTCGGCGAACTGGTCCGGCAGGTCGACTCCAGCCTGCTCGACGAGTGGTCGCGCCTGCAGAACCCGGGCGAGGAGGTCGCCGAGGTCCGCATCGACGACAAGCCGCCCGCCGTCACCCGCAACACCCGGGCCTTCCGGGTGCTGGTCCGCAACGCCATGTTCCGCCGGGTCGAGCTGGCCGCGCTGCGCCGCTGGGACCTGCTCGGCGAGATGGACGCCGAATCCGGCTGGACCTCGGAGCGCTGGCAGAAGGCCATCCAGGACTACTACCAGGAGTACGACACGCTGGGCACCGGCCCGTCCGCGCGTGGCCCGGCGTTCCTGCACATCGACCAGGGCGCCACCGCGTGGACCGTCCGGCAGGTGTTCGAGGACCCGAACGGCGACCACGACTGGGGCATCGAAGCCACCATCGACCTGGCCGCGTCGGACGAGAGCGGATCGGCGGCGATCACCGTGACAGCCGTCGGACCGCACTGACCTTGGGCCCGGCCGACGTCCTGGCGGTACTCGCCGACCTGGCCCCGGCCGGCACCGGCGATCGCGGGCTGGACGTCACCCGGGGCGGGCAGCCGCTGGTCTGGCTCACCGACGCGGAGAAAGCGCCGCGCCGGGCCGAGACGGACCGGCTGGCCGCCCTGGACGCCCTGCACCGCGAAGAGCGGATCCTGCACCGGGGCTGGGGATTCCTGGCCGGTCAGACCGACGTCGACGGGACGTCCCGCAAGATCCGGGCGCCGCTGCTGACCCAGCCGGCCCGTCTGGAACGCACACTCACCGGCTACCGGGTGGTGGCCGCCGGAGACGTGGCGATCACCCCGCTGGTCGGCGACCGGGACCTGGCCGCCGCGCTGGAGTCCGCCCCCGGCCTGGCCACCCCCGGCTGGCTGTCCGCGATCGGCAGCCGGGCCTGGCTGACCTCAGTGGCCGAGGCGACCGGGCTGCCCGTCGACGCGGTCACCGAGGCCACCGCCCGGCTGCCGAAGGACCGCCTCGTCCTCGTCGCCCGGGCCGGCCTGTTCGTGGTCCGCGACGTGTTCGGCGGCGGCCTGCGCGACTCGCTGCTGTCCTGGGCCGCCCGCGACCTGTCCGCGACCGCGCTGGCCGCCCTGTACTCGACCCCCACCAGCGAACGTGCCGCGCTGCGGTCCGCAACACACCACACCGCGGCACACCACCGAGACCACGACGACCGTGCCGCGCTGCGGTCCGCAACGCACCACACCGCGGCACACAACCGGGACCACGACGACCGTGCCGCGCTGCGGTCCGATTCGGGCCGTTACGCGGCACACGAGCCGGTCGTCTCGCCGCTGCCGCTGAGCCCGGCGCAGGAACGGGTCGTCGCCCGGGCCCGCACCGAACCGGTCACCGTGGTCTCCGGCCCGCCCGGCAACGGCAAGAGCCACACCGTGGTGGCGGCGGCGCTGGAGGTCGTCGCGCGCGGCGGTTCGGTCCTGGTCGCCACCCAGTCACCGCATGCCGCCGACGTGCTCGCCGGGCTGCTGGCCCGCTATCCGGGCCCCCGGCCGGTACTGTTCGGCGACACCGGCAGCCGCGACGACCTGGCCACCATGCTGGCGTCCGGCGCCCAGGAGGGCGTCGGGTCCCGGCAGTTGCGCGCCGACCGGCAGGCCGTCGAGCAGACCCTCGCCCGGGTACGGTCGCAGCGCGCCGCCCTGACTGACGTCCTGCACGCCGAACGCCTGGCCGCCGGCCTCGCCGACGTGGAGCCGCTGCTGGCCGCACTGGCCGCGGACGTGCCGGGCGCCTTCGACGACACGACGGATCTCACCGAGGCGGCCCGGCTGCTCGGCCTGCCGCCCGACTGGTCCGCGCCGCTCCGGCCCGAGACGGAACGTTCGTTCTGGTCGGGGCCACTCGACGGCACATCGAGCGGGCGTGACGGCTGGTGGCGGCGGTGGCGGGTCTCGGCCGCCCAGAAGCGGGCCTATCGGATGTTGGGGGCTCGTCCCGGCGTACCCGGGGAACGGGTTGCCGAAGCTCTCACCGCGGCCGTCGCGCAGCGTGCGGCCGCTCGGCTCGCGGTCACCGGTGGCGGGGATCTCGCGGGGCTGTGGGACGGGCTGCACCGGGCTGAGGCCGCGTTGCGGGACGTCGCCGGGACCGCTGTGCGGAACGCCTCGCGCAGTGCGAGACGCTGGGATGGGGACGGGCGCCGGGCCGCCGCCGCGCTGGCGACCGCGTTGCGGGCGGGGCGTAACCGGCGGCGGGAACTGCTCGCCCGGCTGGACGCACCGCCGCTGGTCCGGGCGCTGCCGCTGTGGATCGGTACGGTCGCCGACGTGGAGGATCTGCTGCCCGCCGCGCCTGGGCTGTTCGACCTGGTGGTGATCGACGAGGCCTCGCACGTGGATCAGATCCGGGCGGCTCCGGTGCTGGCCCGGGCGCGGCGGGCGCTGATCGTCGGGGATCCGCGCCAGTTGCGGTTCGTGTCGTTCGTCAGTGATGCGGGAGTCGGAGAGGTGCTGGCCCGGCACGGGGCCGACGACCGGTTGGACGTACGCCGGGTCAGCACCTTCGACCTGGCCGCCTCGGCCGCCCCGGCCACCTGGCTGACCGAGCATTTCCGCAGTGTTCCGCATCTGATCGGGTTCTCCGCGAAGCGCTTCTACGACGACCGGATCGCCGTCATGACCCGCACCCCGGAAGCCGACGCGGCGGCGGCGATCGAGGTCGTCACCGTCGCGCCGGAGACCGATGAGCTGGGTGCCGCGGTGCGTGAGGTGGAGAAGCTGGCCGCGGCGGGATTCCGGAGCATCGGGGTGCTCACCCCGTTCCGGGCGCGGGCCGAGGCGCTGGAGAAGGCCCTGGTGGCGGAGTTCCCGGCGGAGCGGATCGAGGAGCTGGGGCTGCGGGTCGGTACGGTGCACGCCTTCCAGGGCAGTGAGGCCGACGCGGTGGTGGTGTCGCTGGCGCTGTCCGGCGACGATCCCCGGGGGCGCCGCCGGTTCGTCGCGGATCCGCAGCTCTTCAACGTGATGATCACCCGGGCCCGGCGCCGGCTCGTGCTGCTGACCTCGCTCGCCTCGGCCGACGGCCTGGTCGGCGACTATCTGGCCTATGCCACCGCGCCGGCGGGTGCCACCGAACCTGCGGCGTCCGGGCGGGGATGGGCCGGGCGGCTCGCGGTCGAGCTGGAACGCCTCGAGGTGCCGGTCCGGCCGGGATACGCGGTGGGGTCGTGGCGGCTCGACCTGTGCGTGGGGGCGGCCGAGTCGGTGGTGGGTGTGCTGTGTGAGGTGCATCCGGACGGGCCGGCGGCGCATCTGGCCCGGCAGTCCGCCCTGCACCGGGCCGGCTGGCTGCTGGTGGACGCGTTCCCGTCCCGCTGGGGTGGCGATCCGCGCCGGGCCGCCCTGGAGATCAAGGCCAGCGTCAACGCGACTCCCGCGTGGTGAGTTCCGGTGCGGATCGCACCGGAACTCACCACACGGGGTGGCCGGGAGCACGGCGTGCCGCGAGTCGGCTCCGACGGGTGGCCGGGAGCGCGGTGTGCCGCGAGTCGGCTACGAGGGTGGCCTGGGGCGCCGGATTCGCCCGGCGGTCGCCGGGCGGTCCGGTGGGGCGCCCTCCTCGCGGGGACGAGGCGGGGCGGCCCGATTTCCGTGGGGCCGTGGAGCGTACCCCCGCGGGGTGGAGAATCACCGCCTGCCCGGAGTGAGCCGGCGGCCCGGTGGAACGCGGACCTGCGTCAGTTGTCCAGGATGCGGCCTATGTGGGTGACCGCGGGGAGGCGGACGGTGAACGTGGTGCCCATGCCGGGGACGCTGTCGGCGGTGATGTCGCCGCCCTGGTCGGCGATGATCCGGCGGACGATGGTCAGGCCCAGGCCGGAACCGCCGGTGGCGCGCTGGCGGGCCGGGTCGGCGCGCCAGAAACGGTCGAAGACGCGGGAGACCTCGTCGGCGTTCATGCCCACGCCGGTGTCGCGGACGGTGAGGACGGCGTCGGGGCCGTCGCGGGTGACGCGCAGTTCGACGCGGCCGCCGGCGTCGGTGTAGCGGATGGCGTTGCTCATCAGGTTGCCGAGGACCTGCCGCAGGCGGTCCGGGTCGACGCACACCTGGACCGGCTGCGGGGCGTCGACGATCACCTCGATGCCGGCCGCCGCGGCTACCGCACGGTGTACGGTGGCCGCGGTCCCGGTGAGTTCGGACAGGTCCAGGGGCACCGGGTCGTAGCCCAGTTCGCCGGCTTCGGCCAGGGCCAGGACCTGCAGGTCGTCGAGGATGCGCCGTTGCAGCAGGGTCTCCTCGTGCAGGGAGGCGAACAGTTCGGGGGTGGGCTCGATCACCCCGTCGGCGAGCCCTTCCAGGTAGCCGCGCAAGTTGGACAGCGGGGTACGCAGCTCGTGGGCCACGTCGGCGACCAGCCGCCGCTGACGTTCCTCGCTGCGCTGCAGGGCCTCGGCCATGGCGTTGAACGCGCCGGACAGCCGGGCCAGCTCGTCCTGGCCCTTGGTGGGCACCCGCACGTCGAGGCGGCCGGCGGCCAGCTGCAGGGAGGCGCCGGTGAGCAGCCGGACCGGGCGGCTGACCCGGCGGGCGATCCAGGCGGTGCCGATCGCGGCGGCCAGTATCAGGGCGGCGGCGCCGAGCAGGGCCGGCCGTTGCAGCGGGGTGAGTTCGGTGTCCTGCCGGGCGCCGAAGTACACCTCGACGGGCAGGGCCGAGGTGCTGGCCAGCCCCTGCCCGAACGCGAGGTTCAGGCATTTGTCGTAGCCGGCCCAGGACTCGTCGCAGGCGGCGAGCTGGAACCACACCTCGTCGAGCCAGGTGTCGTCGGTCAGGATCCGGTCGAGGCTGACCGCCGCGCAGCGCGGATCCGCGGTGCGGCGCGTCTCGTCCAGGTAGGGCGACGTGGTGAGCACCAGGGCCGGCGCGGTGCCGGTGTTCTTCTCGGCCATGCAGCGCACCGCGGCGAGGGCGGCCCGGTACTGGGTGATCTGGAGCAGGGACATGGTGGCCGCGTCGCCGCCGGTGCGCCTGTCGGTGAGCGCCGTGCCGAACAGGTCGGCGGGCAGGTCGGGCCGGCCCCGGACCGCGCCCCGGCCGCGCTCCCCGGACGGCCGGATGTAGGTGTCGGAGCGTTCGGCGGTGGGCGTCCTGCGCTGCAGGGCGGTGGCGCGCCGGGCGGCGGCGACCACGATCTTCTGGTCCATCGGCGGGGCCGGGTTGATGTCGGCGGGCAGCAGCTGGACCGGCCCGGCGGCGCGGCCCTCCATGTTGTCGGAGTCGGCGAGCACCTCGTCGGCCTCCCGGGTGAGGATCCGGATGTGCAGGCCGGTCCGCTCGGACTGTTCGGCGATGATCCGGTCGATGCCGTTCCACTTGCCGTTGAGCAGCCCGAAGGTGCTGACCGCCTCGACGACCGCGGACTGGTGGCGGTCGCGGGCCTCCTCGGCCCGGGTCAGTTCGTGTTTGGCGAGGCTGAGGGTGAGCCAGGCGGTCGCCCCGATCGCGGTGATCGCGACGACCAGCACCAGCAGGAAGATCCGCAGCCGGAAGCTCACTGTTCGGCCATCCGGTATCCCCGGCCGTAGACGGTCTGCACGTACCGCGGCTCGGCGGGGTTGACCTCGATCTTGCGGCGCAGGTTGACCACGTGGGCGTCGACGGTGCGCTCGGACACCTCGTTCTCGAAACCGAACGTCTTGTCCAGGATCTGCCCGCGGGTGAAGACCCGGCCGGGTTCGCGGGCCAGCAACTCCAGGATGCCGAACTCCTTGGCGGTGAGCCGGACCGGGGCGCCGCCCACCCGTACCTCGAACCGGGGTGCGTCCACCTCGATGTCGCCGACCCGCAGCACGTCGGAGGCCTCGTTGCCGCGGGTCCGGCGCAGCAGGGCGCGGATCCGGGCGGTCAGCTCCCGCGGGCTGACCGGTTTGGCCAGGTAGTCGTCGGCGCCGATGTCCAGGCCGAGCAGCATGTCGTTCTCCGCCGAGCGGGCGGTGACCAGCAGGATCGCCACGTCGGCCAGGGCCGCGTCGGGGTCGGCGCGCAGGATCCGGCAGACGTCCAGGCCGTCCACCTCGGGCATCATCCAGTCCAGCACGAGCAGGTCGGGACGGCGGGCCCGGGTCTGCTCCAGCGCCGCCCGCCCGTCACCCACAGTGAGCACCTGATGACCTTCGCGTTCCAGGTACAGGCGGATCAGCTGGGCGTGCTTGGGATCGTCGTCGGCGACCAGGATACGGGCTGTCACGTTTCGCATTCTGACCCAGCGTGTCCAGCAGGTCGAGAAATGCGAGGAACCGATGAAGATCAGATCCCGGATTCGTGCCGTGCGGGTTCTCGTCAGCTTCCGCACAAGTTCTTCACAGGTCGCTGTCTACGGTCGCCTCCTTCGTTTCTTCAAGGAGGTTCTGCGATGTGCGGCTTGAGCGCTTTCGTCAGCAGCCGGCCCGACGCCGGACCGCTGGACGCCCTTTTCCTGTCGGCTTTCTCCGACGCCCTGGCGAGCCTGCACCACCGCGGTCCGGACGACACGCAGATCGAGACCGGCAACGGGTACGCGTTCGGTTTCAAACGGCTCGCGATCATCGACCGGGAGCACTCGGTGCAGCCGCTCCAGTACGCCGGCCGCTGGACCGTGGTCTTCAACGGCGAGATCTACAACTACCGGGAGCTACGGTCGGCGCTGATCCGCGAGCACAACGCCTCGTTCGCCACCGACGGTGACAGCGAGGTCCTCGCCGCCGCGTTCCACTACTGGGGTGAGGCGGCGCTGCCGCGACTGCGGGGCATGTTCGCGTTCGTCGCGTACGACCACCGCACCGGCACCCTGCACGCGGCCCGCGACGCGTTCGGCATCAAGCCGATGTACGTGCTGGAGACCGCCGACGGCCTGCACCTGGCCAGCGAGCGCAAGGCCCTGGATCCGTTCGCCGCGCCGGCCGGGCCGGGCCTGGACACCGAGGCGGTCGCGCACTACCTGACGTTCCAGTTCGTGCCGGACCCGATCACCCTGCACCGCCACATCCGGCGGCTGCCGCCGGGACACCGCCTGGTCTGGACCGCCGGCGGCGGGGTGCGGCTGCACCGCTGGTTCAAGCCGTCGCTGCGGCCGTTGCGCGTCCAGCCGGAGGCCGCCTACCAGGCGATCCAGGACGCGCTGACCAACAGTGTGCGCAAGCACATGCACGCCGAGGTGCCGGTCGGCACGTTCCTGTCCAGCGGTGTCGACTCGTCGGCGATCGCCGCGCTGGCCGCCCGGGAGAAGCCGGACCTGCACGCGTTCACCGCCGGGTTCGCCGCCCAGGGCTACTCGGAGATCGAGATCGCCCAGGACACCGCCGACCAGCTCGGCATCCGGCTCACCCCGACCGTGGTCACCGACGAGGACGTGCTCACCCACCTGCCGCGGATCATCCAGCTGCTGGACGACCCGGTGGCCGACCCGTCGCTGATCCCGCTGTACTTCCTGGCCGGGACCGCGTCGAAGTTCGTGACGGTGGTGCTGTCCGGGGAGGGCTCCGACGAGCTGTTCGGCGGCTACACCATCTACCGGGAGCCGCTGTCGCTGGGCGGGGTGGAGAAGCTGCCGGCCGGAATGAAACGCGGCCTCAAACACCTGGCCGAGGTGCTGCCCGAGGGCGTGCGCGGCCGGTCGTTCCTGGAACGCGGCACCACCCCGATCGAGCAGCGCTACTACGGCAACGCGCGGATCTTCACGCCGGACGAGAAGGCCCGGCTGATGCGGTTCACCTCACAACCGCACACCACGATCACTTCGCACCTGTACGCCGAAACCGCCGACGTGGACGACGTGGCCTCGATGCAGTACGTCGACCTGCACACCTGGCTGCCCGGCGACATCCTGGTGAAGGCCGACCGGATGTCGATGGCGCACAGCCTGGAACTGCGGGTGCCGTTCCTGGACCAGCAGGTGTACGCGGCCGCCGCCGGGCTGCCCACCGAACTGAAACTGCCGCACGGCTCGCAGGTCACCAAGCACGCCCTGCGCGAGGCGATGAAGGGCATCGTGCCCGAGTCGGTACGGCACGCCCGCAAGCTGGGCTTCCCCACCCCGACCCGGCTGTGGCTGCGCGGCCCGATCGGCGACTGGGTGGACCACCTGCTGGCCACCTCCCAGGCCGACGAGTTCCTGGACCTGGGATATGTGCGGGGCCTGCTGGCCGAGCACCGCGCCGGCGGCCCGGACCGGTCCCGCAAGGTGTGGACGGTGGCCATGTTCTGCCTGTGGCACGCGATCACGGTGGAGAAGTCGATCGTGGTGGCTCCGCCGGTGACGGCACCCCGCGGCCCGCTCGTCGCCGGAGTTGCGTCATGATCGGCGGGTGACCGGTTCGCGGAACATCCCGGATTCGCGGGACATCCTGGACGCGGCGGCCGCCGACCCGCGGTCGCCCGCCTGGGACGTCGTCTGGAACGACACCTGCGACCAGGGGTACGCCACCGAGGGCAGCGAACGCCTCCTGCCCTGGCTGGCCCGGGTCTGCGCGGACTTCACCCCGGCCGAACGGGAACGCCCGCTGGTGCTGGCCGGATTCCTGGCCCTGGACGCCACCGACCGGATCCACCGCTCCGACGAGATCACCGCACTGCGCCTGCTCGCCCGCGAGTCGCTGGAGGCCGGGGCCTCGGACGCCCGGATGTACGTCTACCTCCAGCAGGCGGTCCTCGGCCTGGACGGCGACCAGACCTGGGGCCGGGCCCTGGACCTGGTCAACGACGGCGAGGCGGACGTGACCTGCCCGGCCTGCGACACCGAGACGCTGGTCTCGCTGGACCCGTCCGACTCGCCGGTGACGGCCGCCCTCGACCATCCGCTGGCGGCCCGGTTGCACGAGCAGGCGGTGGCCGCCGGGTTCCCGGAGGTGGCGGCGTCGGTGGCGCTGCTGTTCGGCCGGATGGACTGCCCGTCGTGTGGCGACACCTTCGATGTGCACAGTGGGTTGTGATAGAAACTGCGCACGACCGGTCAAGGTCCGGATTACGGTACGGGCAACGGCCTCACGCCGACGGAGAGTTGGGTGATCTCACGCCGCCCGGCACGGATCCTGACCGGTCTCCCATGCACCGAGTTATGAGGATTTATACGGTGGGGCCACGCCCCATCCCCAGTGCGGCACCGGGGCCTCGGCCGGCGGGTCCGCCCCCGGCTGGGAGTTGGCCAGGGCCAGCCGGGTGCCCCACTCGATGTAGCTCACGAACGCCGCCCGGAACTCCGGATCCCCCGGCAGCCCGGCCTCGTCGGCGGCATCCAGCAACAGGCTCACCCAGCGGCGCCGCTGCGGCTCGGTGATCGCCAGACCCAGATGGTGGCCGAGCATGTGCGGGTAGCCGCCGCGCTCGGCGGTGTAGCGCTCCGGCCCACCGAACACCTCGGCCAGCCACATCGCCACAAACCGCGGATGCCCCGGATCCATCCCGGCGAACAGCGGCCCGACCAGATCATCATCGGCGACCTTGGCGTAGAACAGTGCGGTCAGCCGCTCGAACGCCGCGGTGCCGCCGGCCCATTCGTACAGTGTCGGCTCGTTCATGCCGTCCAACATAGACGAAGATACGGCGTAATCATGTAATCAATTTTCCCGGCGATGAGTTTTCCGGCCGGCGGTGGTCTCACCTCACATGGCGGTACTCCTGATCGGGCCGGACCTGCGGCGGGCCGGCATCCCCGAACTGTGCGCGCGGCTCACCGGCCTGCTCGGCGACTGCCCGGACGGCGAGACGGTGAGCTGCGACGTGAGCACGGCCCCGGCCGACATCGTGACCGTGGAGGCGCTGGCCCGGCTGCGGCTGACCGCCCGCCGCCACGGCCGCCGCCTGTCGATCCACCACGCCGGCCCGGCCCTGCGCGAACTGATCATCATGCTCGGCCTGGACGGCCCCCTCACCGCCGATCCCCCACCCTGAACCCCGCGTGGAACTTTCCGGCCCAAAACGCACCAGAAAACGGCACACGACAGACCCGCCGACCCCGAGTGGAACTTTCCGGGGCGGAACGCACCAGAAAACGGCACACGACAGGCCCGATCACTCCGCGTGGAACATTCCGGGGCGCAACGCACCGGAACGCGGCACACGACAGGCCCGATCACTCCGCGTGGAACATTCCGGGGCGCAACGCACCGGAACACGGCACACGACAGGCCCACCCACCCCGCGTGGAACGTTTCGGGGCGGAACGCGCCGGAACGCGGCACGCGGCAGGCCCGCTCACCCCGCGTGGAACGTTTCGGGGTGGAGCGCGCCGGAACGCGGCACGCGGTCGGCCCGCCTGGGGTGGAGTGCGCCGGAACGTGGCAGGTGGTCGGGGCCCGGGGCGGTGAGTGGCGCATTCGCCCGGCGGCCGCGGGGCGGTCCGGGGTGGCGCCCGCGTCGCGTGGACCGGACGGGACTACCCGATCGTGGTGGAGCCGTGCGGCGTACTGGAAAGGGGTCTGAATGGGGTTGTTCTCGTTTCTACCGGAGCCGGTCCGGGAGGTTGAACAGTGGGAACAGGTGATCGGTGTCCAGGAAGTTGTTGATCGCGGCGATGCGGCCGTCGGTGATCTCCAGGAGGACCAGGGACCACGGGGTGTGGCCGTCGCCGTCGGGGGACGGGCGGTACTGGGCGAAAGCGGGCAGCCCGTTGGCGATCGTGGGGATCAGGCGGGAGCCTCGGCAGCCGCTGCCGGTGCCGGTCATCCACGCGGTGATGTGGGACGGGCCGCGCAGCCACAGGGCCAGCGGCGGCATCGACAACGTGGCGTCCTCGTGCAGCAGGGCGGTGAGCGCGCCCAGGTCGTACGCCTCGAACGCCGTCACATAGCGGGCCAGCAGTTCCCGCTGGCCGGCGTCCAGTGGCTGGTAGGCGTCGGCCGCTGACGGGGTGGCGGCGGTCAGGGTGGCGCGGGCCCGCTGCAGGGCGCTGTTCACGCCGGCGACCGAGGTGTCCAGCAGGTCGGCGGTCTCCTGCGCCGACCAGGCCAGTACTTCCCGCAGGATGAGCACCGCGCGCTGGCGGGCGGGCAGGCGCTGGAGCGCGGCGACGAAGGCGAGCCGGATCGTTTCGCGTTCGGCGATCAGGTGGGCCGGGTCGGCGGCTTCCGGCAGGATCTTCTCGTCGGGTATCGGGCCGACCCAGATCTGTTCGGGGTGGCCGGCGCCGGGATGGGTGGCGTGGCCGTCGCCGGCGGGTCCGAGGTCCATCGGGCGGATGCGGCGCTGGGCGGCGTCGGCCATGGTCAGGCACACGTTGGTGGCGATCCGGTAGAGCCAGGAGCGCAGGGAGGAGCGGCCTTCGAACGCTGCGTGACCCCGCCACGCCCGGATCATGGTTTCCTGGACGGCGTCTTCGGCCTCGAACGCCGAGCCCATCATCCGGTAGCAGTAGCCGATCAGCTCGGGGCGGTATCGCTCCAGCTCGATTTCGATGGCTTGGCTCACCCGACGCAATCTAATCGAGAAATCACCGATGAGTCGCGCCGGCTGTGCTGGTCTACCCCTGAGGAGCACACGATGAGGGGGACGGCATGAGCTTTGCCGAGGTCAACGGCATCACCATGTACTACGAGACCCATGGTTCCGGGCGGCCGCTGATCCTGCTGCACGGCGGTCTCGGCTCGGGTGAGGTGTTCGGCGACAGCCTGGCCGCCTTCACCGAGGGTCACCAGGTGATCCTGCCGGATCTGCAGGGGCACGGGCGTACCGCCGATGTGGATCGCCCGATCGACTACCGGACGATGGCGCGGGACGTGGCGGCGCTGATCGATCATCTCGGGCTGGAGAGGCCGGATGTGGTCGGCTACTCGATGGGCGGCGGGGTCGGCCTGCACCTGGCGATCATCGCCCCGGAGAAGGTGGGGCGGCTGGTGTGCGGGTCGGCGGGGATCCGGCGGGACGCCACCTATCCGGAGATCCTGGAGCAGCAGACCCAGGTGAACGCCGAGGCGGCCGCGTTCATGAAGGACACTCCGATGTACGAGCTGTACCAGCGGGTGGCGCCCCGGCCGGAGGACTTCCCGCGGCTGCTCGACAAGATCGGCCAGACGATGCGGCGTGACTACGACCTGACCGAGGAGGTCCGCGGCCTGCGGGTGCCGACTTTGATCATGGGCGCGGACGCCGACATGGTTCCGCCGAGCCACTTCGTGGAGATCTTCAACCTGCTGGGCGGCGGCCTGCGGGACGGCGGCTGGGGTGGCGAGGGCCGGCCGGCGGGTGGGCACGCGCTGGCGATCCTGCCCGGCACCACCCACTACGACCTGCTGGACTCGCCGCTATTCGCCCCGGTGGCGCTCGCCTTCCTGAAACGCTGACCGGAGGCGGCCGACGGCGTCCTGAAGGACGGGGGTCCGTTTACAGAACGCGAAGCGGACCAGGGACGCGCCGGCCGTCTTGTTGTCGTAGAACACCGAGGCCGGGATGGCCACCACACCACACCGCCGCGGGAGGGACCGGCAGAACGTCAGGCCGTCGACGCCCAGGTGGGACACGTCGGCGGTGATGAAGTAGGTGCCCTTGGGCACGTACACCGGGAAGCCCGCCGCGGTCAGCCCGGCCGCCAGCAGGTCGCGGCGGTCCTGGTGGGAGTCACGCAGGCCGGTGTAGAAGCCGGGGCCGAGGGTGTCCAGGGCTTCGGCCACCGCGTACTGGAAGGGTCCGCCGTTGACGTATGTCAGGAACTGTTTGGCGGAGCGGACCGCGGCCAGCAGCGGCGGGGCGGCCAGCACCCAGCCGATCTTCCAGCCGGTGACCGAGAAGGTCTTGCCGGCCGAGCTGATCGACACGGTCCGCTCGCGCATGCCCGGCAGGGTGGCCAGGGGGATGTGCTCGGCGTCGTCGTAGACCAGATGCTCGTACACCTCGTCGGTGATCACCACCAGGTCGTGGTCGATCGCCACCGCGGCGATCGCGGTCAGCTCGGCACGGGACAGTACCGCGCCGGTCGGGTTGTGCGGGCTGTTGATCAGCAGGGCCCGGGTGGCCGGGGTGACCGCGGCGCGCAGCGCGTCCACGTCGAGGGTGAACCCCGGCGGGTGCAGGGTCACCGGCACCCGGCGGGCGCCGGCCATGGCGATACCCGCCGCGTACGAGTCGTAGTACGGCTCCAGGGCGATCACCTCGTCGCCGGGGTTGAGCAGCCCGAGCAGGGTGGCCGCGATCGCCTCGGTGGCGCCCGCGGTGATCAGCACCTCGGTGTCCGGGTCGTACGACAGTCCGTAGTGCCGTGACCGGTGCCCGGCGACCGCGGCGCGCAGTTCGGGGATGCCGGGGCCGGGCGGGTACTGGTTGCCCCGCCCGGCCAGGATGGCGTCGGCTGCCGACTGGAGCAGGCTGGCGGGCCCGTCGGTGTCGGGGAACCCCTGGCCGAGATTGATCGATCCGGTGGCGACCGCGAGCGCCGACATCTCGGCGAAGATGGTCGTCCCGAACTCGGCCAGACGTTCGTTGCGCAACGGTTCTCCCTAGGAGACGTATTCGCGGAGGTGCTGAGCCGTCACGGTATCCGCTTCGTCTACCAGTCGGGTAGGAGTGCCGGTGAACACCACACGTCCGCCGTCGTGGCCGGCGCCCGGGCCCAGGTCGACGATCCAGTCGGCGTGGGCCATCACGGCCAGGTGGTGTTCGATGACGATCACCGTGTTGCCGGTGTCGACGAGCCGGTCCAGCAGGGCCAGCAGCTGGTCCACGTCGGCCAGGTGCAGGCCGCTGGTGGGCTCGTCGAGCAGGTAGGTGGCGGTGCCGCTGCCCATGTGGACGGCGAGTTTGAGGCGCTGCCGCTCACCGCCGGACAGGGTGTTCAGTGGCTGCCCGAGGGTGATGTAGCCGAGCCCGACCGCGGACAGCCGCTCCAGGATGGCGCGGGCCGCCTTCTCGGTGAAGAACTCCACCGCCTCGCTGACCGGCATGGCCAGGACCTCGCTGATGTCGCGGCCGCGCAGCTTGTACTCCAGCACTCGCGCGGTGAACCGGCGGCCCTCGCACTCCTCGCAGGTCCCGGCCACCCCGGCCATCATCGCCAGGTCGACGTAGACCAGGCCGATGCCTTTGCAGTTCGGGCAGGCGCCTTCGGAGTTGGCGCTGAACAGCGCCGGTTTGACCTTGTTGGCCTTGGCGAAGGCGGCCCGGACGGCGTCGAGCAGGCCGGTGTACGTGGCCGGGTTGCTGCGCCGGGAGCCGCGGATCGCCGACTGGTCGACGACCACGACCCCTTCGCGCCGGGGCAGGGCGCCGTAGATCAGTGAGCTCTTGCCGGAGCCGGCCACCCCGGTGACCACGGTGAGCACTCCGGTGGGGATGTCGACGGAGACGTCCCGCAGATTGTGAGTAGCCGCGTTCCGAATGGGGATATTTCCGACATGTGGTCGCACCGACTTCTTCAGCGACACCTTGTGCCCCAGGTACCGCCCGGTCAGCGTGCCCGACTCCCGCAACGCCGCCACCGAGCCCTCGAACCCCACCCGCCCACCGGCCGGACCCGCACCGGGACCGATGTCCACCACATGATCGGCGATCGCGATCGTCTCCGGCTTGTGCTCCACCACCAGCACCGTGTTGCCCTTGTCCCGCAACCGCAGCAGCAGCCCGTTCATCCGCTGGATGTCGTGCGGGTGCAGGCCCACCGTCGGCTCGTCGAAGACGTAGGTGATGTCGGTCAGGCTGGACCCGAGATGCCGCACCATCTTGACCCGCTGCGCCTCGCCACCGGACAGGGTCGCCGACTCCCGGTCCAGCGACAAATAGCCCAGACCGATCTCGACCAGCGAGTCCAGCGTCTGCCGCAGCGTCGCCACCACCGGGCCGACGGCCGGCTCGGTGATCCCGGACAGGAACCCGGCCAGATCGCTGACCTGCATGGCCGAGCATTCGGCGATGTTGCGGCCGTCGATCCGCGACGCCAGCACCGCCGGTTTGAGCCGGGTGCCGGCGCAGTCCGGGCAGGCCGCGAAGGTGGCGGCCCGGTCGATGAAGGCGCGGATGTGCGGCTGCACCGACTCACGCTCCTTGGTCAGGTACATGCGCTGCACCTTGACCACGAGTCCCTCGTACGTCGTGTTGATGCCGTTGACCTTGATCTTGATCGCCGGTTTGTGCAGGAAGTCGTGCAGCTCCTGCTCGCTGAACGCGCCGACCGGCTTGTCCGGGTCGAACAGCCCGGACTCGGCGAAGCCGCGCACATACCAGCCGTCGACCGCGAAGTTCGGCACCGTGATCGCGCCCTCGTTGATCGACTTCGACCTGTCGACCAGCTCGTCGATGTCCAGCGTGGACACCTTGCCGAGGCCCTCGCACCCCGGGCACATGCCCTCGGCGTTGAACGAGTAGGCCAGCGCGCTGCCCGCACCCGGCGCACCGAGCCGACTGAAAATGATCCGGAGCAGTGTGTACGCGTCCGTGGCGGTGCCCAGGGTCGAGCGCGCGTTCGCGCCCATCCGCTCCTGGTCCACCACGATCGCGGCGCTCAGATTGTGCAGGGCGTCCACGTCCGGCCGGGCCGGGCTGCCCATGAACGACTGGAGGAACGCCGAGTACGTCTCGTTGATCATGCGCTGGGACTCGGCGGCGATGGTGCCGAACACCAGCGACGACTTGCCGGAACCGGAGACACCGGTGAAGACGGTCAACCGCCGTTTCGGGATGTCCAGCGATACGTCGCGGAGGTTGTTCTCCCGGGCTCCGCGGACCTGAATGACATCGTGGCTGTCTGCGATGTGGGTCACCCGGGAACACTATCGGCCGAAGCGGCCAGAATCTGTCCGTTACCCCGCGCGACGGCGGGCCCGGCGGGCCGCCAGCTCGTCACCCTCGGTCACCGGCTGCGGGACGTCCACACCGACCGGCTGCGGACCCGTCGCCGGCTCGGCCGGCAGGTGCGACAGCGAACCCTGGATCTCCTTGAACGCCCCGCCGATCGCGATCCCGAAGACGCCCTGACCGCCCTGCAGCAGATCCACGACCTCCTCCGGGGAACGGCACTCATACACCGTCGTCCCGTCCGATATCAGAGTGATCTCGGCCAGATCGTCGACACCCCGCGACCGCAGCGTGTCGATCGCCCGCCGGATGTTCTGCAGCGACACCCCCGCGTCCAGCAGGCGCTTGACCACCTTCAGAACGACCAGGTCACGGAACGAGTAGAGCCGCTGCGTGCCGGAGCCCGACGCGTCCCGGACACTCGGCACCACCAGTGTGGTCCGCGCCCAGTAGTCGAGCTGGCGGTAGCTGATCCCGACCGCCTGACAGGCGGTCACTCCCCGATAGCCGAGCTCCCCGTCCTCGCCGACGAGAGGGCCTTCAAGAGGTTGCTCGTGCACGCGACTACCTCCCCGCGCCCATGATCAAAATCTAGGCGGTGTGCCGGTTCACCTGGACTTCACGAGCGTATATCTCAATCGCAGCCGGAACATGGAGGTAACCGCTCGACACGCCGCTTCCGGGCGTCGATATCAGGCCGGCCCCGGGACTCTCCGCCGGGGTCAGCCCGCGAAGTCCTCCGGCCGGACCTGGTCGAGGAACTCGCGGAACTTCTCCACCTCGTCCTCCTGCTCGTCGGGGATCACGATACCGGCCTCGGTCAGCACCTGGTCGGCGCAACGGATCGGCGCGCCCACCCGCAGCGCGAGCGCGATCGAGTCACTCGGCCGCGCCGACACCCGCAGGTCGTCCCCGATCAGCAGATCGGCGTAGAAGACGTTGTCCTTCAGCTCGGTGATCTCCACCGCTTTCAGCGGCGCCTTCAGCGCCGCCAGGATGTCCCGCAGCAGATCGTGGGTCAGCGGCCGGGCCGGCTTGACCCCCTGCTGCTCGTAGGCGATGGCGGTCGCCTCGACCGCCCCGATCCAGATCGGCAGGTAACGGTCGCCGTCAACCTCCCGCAGCAACACGATCGGCTGGTTACTGGGCAGCTCCACCCGGACCCCGACCACGCTCAGCTCGCGCATCGCCCGCCTCCGTGTCGTCAGTTCGTGCTGTCTAGCTTCAAGCGGTTTGACCGTTTTGACAATGCCGCCCGTACCTGCACGGTACACGCACACCACGGGTCCCCGATCCGGGCGGCGGCCGGTTCAGCGACCCAACTCACCCCGGAGACCCGAGCGCACCAGAGCCGCGTGCAAGCGCTGCGAGAGCGCCTGCAGGTCACGGGCGGTCTCCGTGGCCCTGGCCCGGGCCGCCGGGTCGTGCTGACGCGCCAGCGGCGCCAGCAACTGTGTGAACAGCCCCACCTCACGGTCCGCGGCGTTACGGAACGCACGCAGGTGGCGCACCTCCAGCCCGTACCGGGTGAGACCGACCACGGCCTCCACGATGATCACCTGGTCCGCGTCGTACCACCCCGGCGGACGGGCCACCACCAGACCGATCTGCTCCAGATCGGCCAGGATCGCCTCGTCCACCCCGGTCCGCTCCAGCAGATCCGCCTTCGGGATCCGGGAATCCGCCGGATTGGCCTGCTGCGTGCCCACCGCCACCAGCGTGGGCCGCTGCGGAACCACCGGCTCCTTCTCCATCCGGTCCAGCTGCTCCCGGATGACACGCAGCGGAAGGTACTGATCCCGCTGCGCGGTCAGCACGAAACGCAGCCGGGCCACGTCGTTCCACGAATACTTCCGGTACCCGGAAGCGGTACGTTGCGGGTCGACCAGACCCTCCGCCTCCAGGAACCGCAACTTGGAGATCGTGGTGTCGGGGAACTCGGTGCGCAGATGGGCCAGCACCTCCCCGATGCTCATCAGCGCACCATCACGCCCGTCCTGAGGGCGCGAGGCCCCCGGATCACGCGCTGCCGCCCCCGACGCCGTCACGCCCGGCCCTCGCCCTCCGGCCGCGGACCGGCGATGAACACCAGACGGAACTTGCCGATCTGGACCTCGTCACCATTGCTGAGGGTCGCGGCTTCAACCCTTTCGCGGTTCACATACGTACCGTTGAGCGAGCCGACGTCGCGGACGGTGAAGACACCACTGTCCCGGTGGAACTCGGCGTGGCGGCGCGACACCGTCACGTCGTCCAGGAAGATGTCACTGTCCGGGTGCCGGCCACTGGTCGTCACGTCGTGATCGAGGAGGAAGCGGGCCCCGGCGTTCGGGCCGCGGCGCACCACCAGCAGAGCCATCCCCGGGGGGAGCGAGCCGGCCATCCGGCTCGGAACCACGTCCGTCTCGGGTCCCTCCAGCACCTCGTCAAGGGCGCCAAGGTTCAGCGTGGACGTGACGTCGAGCGGGGGGAACTCGTCGTCTGGGCGCGTCATGGACCACCTCACGGATCAGTTGGTCGTCGCCTCCCGGCACGGGCGGCGACGTTGCAGCCCCGCCGAGGCCATTCGGCCCGACGCACGACTATCGGTTTCAAAGGAATAACAGTTCTTCGTGTGCTCCGCGAGCCTAGTCAGCGCCAATATCGCAGAGCAACCGGACTCGCGGAAGAACGAATGGACGGGCATGGAAATGCCCACCGGGTCAGCTTTCGGTCAGCGCCCGGTACGCCGCGGCGTCCAGCAGAGCCGACACCGACGCCGGATCCTCCGGAGCGATCTCGACCAGCCAGCCGGCCGCGTACGGCTCACCGTTGATGATCTCCGGCTCGTCCGTGAGAGTGGCGTTCTTCGCCACCACCGTGCCGGCGATCGGTGCGTAGATCTCCGAGACGCTCTTGGTCGACTCGATCTCGCCGAGCGAGTCACCCGCCTGCACCACCGTGCCCTCGTCGGGCAGCTGCACGTAGACGATGTCACCCAGCGCGTCCTGCGCGAAATGGGTGATGCCCACCCGCACAGGCCCACTGCCGTCACCGGCGACCCACTCGTGCTCCGCGGTATACCGCAGATCCTCAGGAATCAACGCTTCCTCCGTTAATCACGAAACCGGACGCGCGTATCGCAAGGCCGCAGCCTTGCGGACCACCGTCACTTCGACCGTGGAACGCGAGTCCATGGTCACGCTACCGCCGTCGTTCTTCGCCGACGCCACCACCCCGCCCGGGATCTGCAGCGCCGTACTCATCGTCTCCGCCGGGCCGATCACCAGAAGATGGAACGGCCCGGTCAGTTGTTCGCCGTCGGCGATGATGCCGCCACCCGAAGCATCCACGAAGAAGCTCGACGCGACCACCCGGACCGCGGCACCGTTCCCACCGGTCAGCTGCATCACCTCGCCGCCGGCGCCGCGCAGCTCCTGCACCGCGTTCAGCACGTCCGACGCCCGGACGTCGCGCATCGTCACGTCCAGACCCGGGCCGCGACCCGGAACCGTGCCCGCCAGCAGGCCCAGCTCCTGGCTGCGGCGCTCGGCCTCGGCCCGCGCCGCCTCCCGGCCGGCGACACCCGAGTTGAGCTGCTGCTTGCTCTGCTCCAGCGCCTGGATCTCGGCCAGCAGGCGGCTGTCCTGGGCCTCCAGATCGCTCAGGATCCGGACCAGGTCCTCCTGGCGGGCCGCGGACAGGCCGTCGTCGGCGTCGTTGCTGCGCAGCTGGACGACCAGGGTGAAGCCGAGCAGGGCCAGCAGGACCCAGATCAGGGTGCCGGCCGGGGCGGGCCGGCGTCGTGTCGCCCCGGCCTCGCCCGCCGGATTTCTCGGACTCGTCCCCGACGTGGCGGCACTCTCCGTGCCCGGCCCCTCGGCGTCCCCCGCGTCCCCCGGGCTCCCCGCGTCCCCCGGACTTCCCGGGCTCCCCGGGCTCCCCGGGCGATCAAGATCACTTTTGGAGGGGGTGACGGAAATCGACGGATCGGGTGACGTGCTGTTCGTCTCGTCCGCCTTCGGCGGATCACCCCCACCTTGCGGTACGCCCACCGAAGCACCCGCCATCGGCACAGTCGGCTCGTCGTCCTCCGCCAGGATCCGGTGCTCCCCGGTGTGGCCCACACCCGGCACCATCCGGTGCTCCCCGGTGTGCCCGATGCCCGGGACCATCCGATGCTCACCGGTGTGCCCGATGCCCGGCACCATCCGATGCTCACCCGTGTGGCCGATGCCCGGGACCATCCGGTGCTCGCCGGTGTGGCCGCCCGTCGTGGGCGCCGGCCTCTCGTCGTCGCCCGTGCCCCGGCCGGTGTCGTCAGTCATCGATTACCTACGCCCTGAACAGGTGCCGTCGAATGGCCGCGACATTACCGAAGATCCGCACACCGAGCACGACGACGACACCCGTCGACAGCTGATTGCCCACCCCGAGCTGGTCCCCGACATACACGATCAGGGCGGACACCAGCACGTTGGAGATGAACGACACCACGAACTGCTTGTCGTCGAAGATCCCGTCCAGCTTGGCCCGCACCCCGCCGAACACCGCGTCCAGCGCCGCGACCACCGCGATCGGCAGGTACGGCACCAGCTCGGGCGGCACGGCCGGTTCGAACACGATGCCCAGCAGGACACCGGCGAGCAGGGCGAGTACGGCGATCATTTGCCGCCTTCCGTCACAGAGGTTTCCGGTTCCGGCGCCGACGGGGCGAGGCTCGGCTCGGCGGACCGCAGCTTGAAGTCGGTCGCCGCCTCCAGGGTCACGTCCTTGGCCCGTACCGCCTCGAACGAGATCCCGAACCGCGCCGACAGCATGTCGAAGAACTGTCCCGCGTAACCCTTGCGGAAGTCGTCGGCGAGATCGGCGGGCCCGATCGCGACGATCTGGTACGGCGACGCCACCGGCCGGATGTCGACCAGGATCGCCTCACCGGCCTGCCGGATCCGCGAGGTGGCGGTCAGCCGCTGGCCGTTGATCATGATGGCTTCGGCGCCCGCCTCCCACAGCGCGTTCGCCGCCAGCTGGAGATCGGTGTCCTTGACCCGCGCCTCGGTCCGCCGCTCGCCGGTCACCGCGTTCACCGACGTCGGACCGTCCACCAGCGTCACCCGGGCACCCGAACCGCGCACCCGGGCCACCCCGGTGACCGCCTCCAGGTCGCGCAGCTGGGCCACCGCCGCACCGCCCAGCTCGCTCTCCCGCAGCGCCGCCACCTCGTCGGCCAGCACGTCGGCCCGCCGTTGCAGCTTCTCGGTCTCGGCCCGCCGGTTCTGCACCTGGGTGATCAGGGTGGCCCGCGCCTGTGTCCGGGCCGGCTCCTCGGCGACCGTCTGCAGGTACGCCACCGCCAGCAGGACACCGATCACCGCGCACGTCAGCGCGGCCGAGGCGCCGGCCAGCACCCGCCGCCCGCCGGTGCGCGGGCCCTCGGCCGCCCGACGGGCCGCGGCGTCCGCGTATCCCGGGTCGAGCGGGTTCTGGAAGAGGGCGGTCAGGAAGTCCGGCCCGTACGTCCGCTTGCCTTTGGTCTTGCCGTCCGGGTCCGGCGGGTCCTGCACCGTCCCGACCCCGGCGAGGCCGTCCACCGCCGGCCGCACCGGACCGGTCACGACGTCTCCTCGCGGTCGGCCCGGAGCACCCGGTACGCCTGGACGATGTAGAGGAAGCAGGCACACCAGTACAGCCCGAGCGCCCACCAGGCCAGGCCCCAGCCGATCGGCTCGGCGAACGCGTCGATGGACGGCACCGCCTTCGCCAGCAGGATGATCGGGAACGCGGCGAGCAGCAGGAACGTGCCGGTCTTGCCGACGTAGTGCACCGGCGGCGGGCCGTAGCCCTTGCGCCGCAGCACCAGCAGCACCACTCCGAGCACCGCCTCGCGGGCCAGCAGCGCGCCGGTGAGCCACAGCGGGACCACCTCGCGCACGGTGAACCCGATCAGGGTGGCCACGATGTACAGCCGGTCAGCGAACGGGTCCAGCAGCTCACCGAGGCGGCTCACCGAGTTCATCCGGCGGGCGATGTAGCCGTCCACCCAGTCGGTGGAGCCGCCGATCGCGAGCACGATCACCGCGGCCACGTCCTGCTCGACACCGAGCAGCAGCCAGAGGAAGAGCGGGACGCCGAGCAGGCGGATGAAGCTGATGGCGTTGGGAAGGGTCCAGATCCGGTTGGAGGATTCGATGGACGGCGCAGGCTGCTGCGACATCGCGACTTCCTCTCCCCCTCGGCCGAGGCCCCCGCCCGGCTCGTGCGTGGACCGGGGCCGGCTGTGTGCTGATGTCCGCGGTCGCTCGCCGAGCAACTATAACCAGCCGCGTCGCCCCATCTGACGCGCAGTCACAGCAGCCACACTCCCTAGTGCATCCTAGGAGGCTAGCCCCCATCGGTGCGGCGGTCAGCGGCGGCCCCGCCTGGCCCGTACATAATCGTCGATCACGTAGCGGCCCAGCTCCGCCGCGTCCGGGCTGAACACCCGCCCGCCGTTGCGTTTCGCCACCCCGCCGACGAACCGCCGCAACCCCGGATCCTCGCCCAGCATGAACACGTTGAGGGTGGCCCCGTACCTGGTCAGCAGGTCCACCTCGTGCACGGTGGCACTGACCGTCTCGGCCAGCGGCGGCCACCAGAAGACCGCCTCGCCGCCGTCCTCCAGATGCGCTGTCGGCTCGCCGTCGGTCACCACCAGGATCACCGGTTCGGCGCCCGGATGGCGGCGCAGGTGCCGGCCCGCCAGCTTCAGGGCGTGCTGCAGGTTGGTGCCCTTCTCCATGGTCGGCTCGATCGCGGCCAGCTCGCCCTGACTGAGATTCTGGGCGTGCAGGCCGAAACCGATGATCTGCAGCGCGTCCTGCGGATACTTGGTGGCCACCAGATGCGACAGGGCCAGGGCGGTCTCCTTCATCGGCCCCCAGCGCCCGTCGGCGTACATCGAATACGACAGGTCGACGCAGAGCGCCACCGCCGCCGACGCCCGCCGCTCCGTCTCGGCGATCTCGAAATCTTCCGGAGCCAGCCGTACGGGTAACGAAACGGCCCGGCCCGCCGCACTCCGCCGAACCGCGTTGCCGATCGTGCGCACCACGTCGATCGGCTGGTCGTCGCCGAACTCCCAGCGCCGGGACGAGCCGATCAGATCACCGGCGGCACCCGCGTCACGCATGTCGTGCTCGCCGCGTCTCCCGGCGACATCGTGGAAGATCGCGGACAGGGCGCTCTGTCCCAGCCGGCGCAGCGCCTTCGGGGACAGCGTCAGCCCGCCCGCGTCGCGCCGCACCCAGCCCTGCCGTCGCAGCTCCCGCTCCAGCTCCCGCAGCCGGCGCAGGTCGTCGGCGGCACCCCGGCCGAGCTGCCGTTCGACAGCCTCCACGTCCACGTCGTCCAGGGTCGCGCCCGGATGCTCCTGACCCAGCTGGTCGATCAGCTCGTCCAGGTCGGCGATCTCACCGAGCGCCTCGGCGGCGTCGCCGTACCCCAGATCGGCGGGCCCGCGCATCCGCTCGCCCCGGCCCCAGTTCAGGTTGGGACGCAACGACCGCAGGTTGTCGGTGAGTTCGGCGAGCTGCCCACGCAACGGCCCGTCCCCGAGCGCCTGGTCCATCAGCCCCTGCAGTTCGGCCCGCTGCTGCGGGCTCAGCGACCGCATCAGCCGCTCGGCCGCCGCGGCCTGCCGGGCCAGCGAGTCGATCAGCTCGTCCACGTTGCGCGGGCCGTCCGGGAAGAACCGCCCGTGCCGGGCCATGAACTCCCGGAAGGCGTCATCGGTGTCCTCACCCCGGGCATGCCGCCCGAGCAGGTCGTTGAGGTCGCCGAGCATCTCCTGCACACCGGCCATGTCACCCTGCCGCAGCGCCTGTCTCATCCCGGCGAACCGCTGCTCCACCACCTCCTGCCGGAGCCCGTCCAGGATCTGCTGGTAGATCCGCCGCGCCTCGTCCGACGCCCACTGGTATCCGGACAGTTCGGCGACCGCCTGCGACACCGAGCGGGGCAGCCCGTCCAGCACCGCCTCGCTGAACCGTGCCCCGTCGTCGTCCCGCCCGGCCAGCGCGTCCCGTTCGGCGGCCAGCGCCTGGTCCAACATCTGCCGGGCCCGGGTCACCGCCCCGTCCAGGTTGCCCCGCCGCAGCGCGTCCTTACGCAGCCGCCGGGCCCGCTCCCGCAGCGCGTCGAGCCCACGCCCGTCCCGCGGCCCGCGCCGGATCAGATCGCGCAGGGCATCCCGCAGACTGTCCCCGCGGAGCACCCGCTCCCCCATCGCGTCCACGGCGGCCCGCACGTCGTACGGCGGCGCCAGCGGATCGGGCCCGTCCCGCCAGGCCCCATACCGAAAGACGTTCCCACTCACCCGGCACCTCCCGCTCCCACCGAACCGCCCGCTGAAGTCCATCCGCGCCCGCGACCGCCCGCCCGGCCCGGGCCGGTGGCCGCCCGCGAGGACGTGGGCGGCGCCGGGCGGGGCGTGGGGAGGGTCATGAGCCGTAGAGGGTTCGGCCGTCGTCTGTCAGTTCCTTTGCCAGGCGGCGGGTCAGGTGCAGGCCCTCCAGGACGAATTCGATGCCGGCGGCGGCCTGGGGTGGGCTGGGGGCGTCACCGAAGCCCAGGCGGTCCAGGACCTTGGCCAGGCCGGGGACCGGGCCGATCTGGGACAGCAGCTCGTCGGCGCTGACCAGGTCGCCGGTTTCGATGATGGCGCCCTCGGCGACCAGGGCGGTGAAGCCGGACAGGTCCAGGCCGGCCAGGTGGGCGCGGAACGTCTCGGCGGTGGCGACCCGCAGCAGGTGGCCGAGGATCTCGGTCTCCCGGCCCTCCTCGCCGCTCTCGAACTCCACCTTGCCGCGCAGGGTGGACGTCACCGAGACGGTGTCGCCGATCCGGGCGACGGCCTCGGGTTCGCCGCGCAGGCCGGCCCGGCGCAGCGCGGACGCGGCGACGGTCTCGGCGGCGGCGATCGCGAACCGGGCGGACACCCCGGAGCGGGCGTCCACCGACGGGGACTCCCGGACCGCGCGGGTGTAGCGGGCCAGCACCTCCACCAGGTGCTCGGGCAGTGCGGCGACCAGGGCCGCCTCCTGCCGGATCAGGGCGGTCTCCAGCTCCAGGTCGACCGGGTAGTGGGTGCGGATCTCGGCGCCGAACCGGTCCTTGAGCGGGGTGATGATCCGGCCCCGGTTGGTGTAGTCCTCCGGGTTGGCGGACGCGACGAGCAGGATGTCGAGCGGCAGCCGCAGTTGGTAGCCGCGGACCTGGATGTCGCGTTCCTCCAGCACGTTGAGCAGCGAGACCTGGATGCGCTCGGCCAGGTCGGGCAGCTCGTTGACGGCGAAGATGCCCCGGTTGGTGCGCGGCACCAGGCCGAAGTGGATGGTCTCCGGGTCGCCGAGGGCGCGGCCCTCGGCGACTTTGATCGGGTCGACGTCGCCGATCAGGTCGCCGACGCTGGTGTCGGGGGTGGCGAGTTTCTCCCCGTAGCGTTCGGAGCGGTGCAGCCACGCCACCGGCAGCCGGTCGCCGGTCTCGGCGGCGAGACGGCGGGACGCCGGGGTGAGCGGATGGTAGGGGTGTTCGTGCAGCTCGGAGCCGGCGATCACCGGGGTCCACTCGTCGAGCAGCCCGCCCAGGGCCCGGATGAGCCGGGTCTTGCCCTGGCCGCGCTCGCCGAGCAGCACCATGTCGTGGCCGGCGAGCAGGGCCCGCTCGACCTCGGGCAGCACGGTGTCGTCGTAGCCGACGATGCCGGGGAATCGCGGCTCGCCGGAGCGCATCCGGGCGAGGAGGTTGTCGCGCAGCTCCTCCTTGACGGTGCGGAACTCGTGGCCGCTGGCTCGCAGTTCGCCCACGGTGCGGGGCATGTCGATCGCGTCGGGCGCCTCTGTCACCGTCGGAACGCTACTCCGCGGATATGACATTCACACAGACCAACCGCGCCGGATTGGCTCTGGCCGCCGGTGGGCGGGGCGCGGCACGCTCGGCGGCATGACGGAGATTTCGCGGTACGCGGCCTTCACGCTGGATCCGTCCGGCGGCAATCCGGCGGGTGTGGTGCTGGACGCGGCGGGACTGGACGACGCGCGGATGCAGGCGATCGCCGCGGAGGTAGGCTACTCGGAGACGGCGTTCGTGACGTCGCGTGACGGTGGCCGGTTCCGGGTGCGTTACTTCAGCCCGCTGGCCGAGGTGCCGTTCTGTGGGCACGCGACGGTGGCGGCGGCGGTGGCGCTGGGTCCGGGCGAGCACCTGTTCGTGACGAACGCGGGTGAGGTGCCGGTGACCGTGGACGACTCCGGGGTGGCCACTCTGACGAGCGTGGATCCGCATGTCAGTGAGCTGCCGGCGGCCGATCTGGCGGCTCTGCTGGCGGCGCTGCGCTGGCCGGCGGACGCGCTGGACCCGGAGCTGCCGCCCCGGGTGGCGTTCGGTGGGGCGTACCACCCGATCGTCGCGGTGACCAGCCGGGAGCGCCTGGCGGATCTGGACTACGACGTGCCGGCGTTGACGGCGCTGATGACCGAGCGTGAGTGGACCACGATCCAGCTGGTGTTCCGTGACGGCCCGGAGACGTTCGATGTGCGGGATCCGTTTCCGGTGGGTGGCGTCTACGAGGATCCGGCGACGGGTGCGGCGGCCGCGGCGTTCGGCGGCTATCTGCGGGAGCTGGGGCTGGTCCCGGCCGAGGCCACACTGACGCTGCGGCAGGGTGACGATCAGGGCCGGCCGAGCCGCATCACGGTCCGCCTCGATCCGGCGATCAAGGGGGTCCGGGTGAGCGGCCCGGCCGTGCCGATCAGTTGAGCCGCAGTTCCAGCGAGGAGCCGGGGCGGACGTCGACGACGGTTCCGGAGGGGTAGCGCAGCGTGTGGTCCCGGTCGGTGGCGATCAGCACGACACCGATCCGGTGCCCGGCCTTGAACACGTGGTCGGTGCTCTGCAGATCCCAGCGGAACCCGTACCCGGTCCCGGGTCTGATCGGGGTGGTGACCGCCGGGGAGAAGCGGTTGCGCACGTCGGTCCAGCCTCGGGTGACGATCTCGTAGTCGGTGGTGGCGGTGACGTACTGCCGTCTGGCGAAGCATCCGGGGTCGCCGTCGACGCCGGGCCCGACGCAGTCCTGTTCGGGGAGGGTCCGGGTGCCGGCGAACCGTTCGGCGGTGCCGTAGTCGACGAGCAGCGCGGTCAGGTAGGGCGAGGGGCCGTCGATCGCGGCCCGGACGGTGACCCGTGGGGTGCCGGACAGCCGCACGTCCCGGGTGAGTGGCGCGCTGAGCTGGACGAGCCGGTTCGCGTCGAGGCTGTCCGGGGCGGCGGCCAGGCTCGCCGCGGTCCGCGAGGTGTCGTCGGTGAAGGTGCCGGAGCCGATCTTCAGCACCTCGGTACGGGATTTCGGCAGCGGCCAGTTCGCCGAGGTCACCCACTGGTTCGGGGCCACTTCGACGTCGGCGATCGGCTCCCGGGTGATGCCGGTGTCGATCCGGTACAGCCACTTGTCGAACCACCGGTGCAGCGTGCTCAGCCACTCGGCGCGGCGGATGTGGAACGGGTCGGTGTGCGCGGCCTGGTGCAGCCAGATCTTGCGGGGCACCCCGTTGCGGGCCAGCGCTTCCCACCACTGCCCGGCCTGCCCGGTGCGGACGTTGAAGTCGTGCAGGCCGTGCACCAGCAGCACACTGGCCTTCACCTGGTGGGCGTCGCGCAGATAGTCCCGTTCGGCCCAGAACCGGTTGTAGTCGCCGGTCTCCCGGTCCTGCGCCTGTTCCAGATGTGCCGTCACATCGGCGCAGACCTCCGGGTTCGCCCTGGTCAGCACCGCTTTGGCGAGGATGTCGGTGTCCTCGCCCTGGAAGCCGCCGGGCGCGACCACGCCACCGTTCGCGCGGTAGTAGCCGTACCAGCTGGAGATCGCCGCGATCGGCACGATCGTCTCCAGGCCGCGGACTCCGGTGGCGGCGACCGCGTTCGGCAGGGTGCCGTTGTAGGAGACGCCGATCATGCCGGTACGCCCGGTCGACCAGCCCGCGGTGACCGGGGCGCCGGACGGGTCGAAGCCGGGCGCGCGCCCGTTCAGCCAGTCGACGACGGCTTTCATGCCGAGGGTCTCGTTGCGGCCGCCGGAGGTGGGGCAGCCGTCCGAGCCGCCGGAGCCGAGGCTGTCCGCGAAGATCACCGCATAGCCGCGCGGTACGAAGTAGTTGTCCAGGTATCCGGCGAAGGTGATGGTCTCGGCCCGGGACGCGGACAGCGATTTCTTCAACGATCCGTCCCGGTCCACGTCGTCGTGGTTGGGGATGTCGTTGAGGCCCGCGTAGTACGGGCTCGCCTGGAAGACGACCGGCACCCGGGCGCTGGTGTCCGGCCGGATGATCCGCACCGCGACCCGGTCGGGCTTGCCGTCGGAGTCGCTGTCCACCGGGGTCTGCACCCAGACCCGCTCACGGATGGCGCTCGCGTAGTCGTGGACCGGCTGGGTCCCGGTCGCTGCGGCAGCCGGTGTCGCGGTGATCACCGCGGAACCGGCGAGTACGAGGAGGAGGCTGAGGCTCCTGGCCAGCAGTCGCATCCGCACACCGTATCGCCAAACGTCGATATCAGGGGTGCGCCTAGACTCTGCCCTGATGAGCGCCACACTGATCGCCCGGCAACTCGCGGCGGGACACGGGGACCGCACCCTCTTCAGCGAACTGGATCTGGTCGTCGCGCCCGGCGACGTGATCGGCCTGGTCGGCGTCAACGGCGCGGGCAAGACGACCCTGTTGCGCACCCTCGCGGGGCTGATCCCCACCGAGGCCGGGAGCGTCACACTGAGCCCGCCCACCGCCAACGTCGGCTACCTGCCGCAGGAACGGGAGCGGCGTGCGGACGAGACCGTGCGCGACTTCCTCGGCCGCCGCACCGGGGTGACCGCCGCGCAGACCGCGATGGATCAGGCCGCCGAGGAGCTGGCCGGCGGCGCGCCCGGTGCCGACGACCGGTACGCCGCGGCCCTGGACCGCTGGCTCGACCTGGGCGGCGCCGACCTGGACGAGCGGATCGCCGAGGCCGACCTGGGTTTCGACCTCGACCTGCCGATGACCGCGCTCTCCGGTGGCCAGGCGGCCCGCGCCGGGATGGCGTCGCTGCTGCTCAGCCGGTACGACATCTACCTGCTCGACGAGCCGACCAACGACCTGGACCTGGACGGGCTGGCCCGGCTGGAGGCGTTCACGGCCGGCTTGCGCGCCGGGGTGGTGCTGGTCAGTCACGACCGGGAGTTCCTCACCCGTACGGTGACCGAGGTCCTTGAACTTGATCTGGCCCAACAGCAGGTCAAGCTGTTCGGTGGCGGCTACGGGTCGTATCTGGAGGAGCGGGAGCGGGCTCGCCGGCACGCCCGCGAGCAGTACGAGGAGTACTCCGACAAGAAGGACGACCTGCTCGAACGCGCCCGGATGCAACGCGCCTGGATGGACAAGGGGGTGCGCAACGCCCGCCGCAAGGCCCCGGACAACGACAAGATCGCCAAGTCGATGCGGGGCGAGAGCAGCGAGAAGCAGGCGGCCAAGGCCCGGCAGACCGAGCGGATGATCGAGCGCCTGGAGGTGGTCGAGGAGCCGCGCAAGGAGTGGGAGCTGCGGATGGAGATCGCCACCGCGCCCCGGGCCGGCGCCGTGGTGGCCACCCTGCGCGACGCGGTGGTGCGGCGCGGCTCGTTCACGCTCGGGCCGGTGACGCTGCAGATCGACTGGGCCGACCGGGTGGCGATCACCGGCGCCAACGGTTCCGGCAAGTCGACGCTGCTGGCCGCGCTGCTCGGCCGGCTGCCCGTCGACGACGGCTCCCAGCATCTCGGCCCGGGGGTGGTGGTCGGCGAGGTGGACCAGGCGCGCGGGCTGTTCCTCGGCGACGAGCCGCTGTCCCGGGCGTTCGGCGCGGCGGTCCCGGACTGGAGCGATGCCGACGTGCGTACGCTGCTGGCGAAGTTCGGCCTGAAGTCCGGCCACGTGCTGCGGCCGGCCGGCACCCTCTCCCCCGGCGAGCGCACCCGCGCGGCCCTGGCCCTGCTCCAGGCCCGCGGGGTGAACCTGCTGGTGCTCGACGAGCCGACCAACCATCTGGACCTGCCGGCGATCGAGCAGCTGGAGTCGGCGCTGTCGTCCTACACCGGCACGCTGCTGCTGGTCACCCACGACCGCCGGATGCTGGCGGCGGTGGCGACGAACCGGCGGCTGGAGGTGGCCGGCGGCCGGGTCACCGGCTGAGGACCGAGGCCGCCTTCGCCACCGCACCGCGCGCGGCGGCCTCCAGGTCGGCGGCCTTCGGCTCGTCCTCGGTCATCAGCACCAGGGTGACGGTGGCGCCGCGGACCGCCGCGGTCAGCAGCCGGCCGTGCACGGTGAGGCTCATCTCCGGCACGTCCATCACGAAGGCGACCGCCGCCGACGAGTCACCCAGCGCGGGGGCGGTGTCGTATGGGGAGACGCTGAACTTCAGCTCCATCGGCAGTTCACCCGGCGGCCGGACGAACGACGCGCACTTCGGCAACGCCGTCCGGACCGCGGCGACCGCGGCGCGGGCCTTCTTCGGGCCCGGCGCGGACAGCGTCTCGACGAGTAGTTCCTCGTCCTTGGGGCCGCGGACGAACTCGCGGTAGACGGTGCCGTTCTGCACGCCGGAGGTGCGGCCACAGGTGGCGATCTCGGCCGGGATCCGGGCGAACAGGTCGTCGATGGCGTCCAGTTGCGGGGTGAAGCCGGCCGGGAGGTCGTCGGCGCCGCTGAGGAGAGCCTCGGTCAGTTTGCTGCTGTCCGGGCCCGGTTTCTCCCCGGCCGCCGGAGCGGAGATCAACTCTCGGAGGGAGCGGATCGGATCGGCGTCCGGGGTCGCGTGGCCGGCGGACGGCAGCGCGAGGACGGCGGAGAGCGTCAGCGTGGCCGTGAGGCCGAGGATTCCAGGCATGGCTCACGCTAACGCCGCAACCGGCACGATTCGGGCCAAACGGTAACTATCCGGCAATCGTGAACGGGCTGCTCAACGGCCCCTCGTTACCGGACCGGTCCAGACCACTCAGGCAGTAGGTGGCCGGACCCGCCGGCGCCTTCGGATCGACTACCGCGCTCCCCGCCCGGCCGGTCGCCACCAGGGCCGCCGCGCCGTCACCCGTACGGTAAAGAGCCCAGCTGGCGCCGCCGCCCGGAGCCGCGGTGGTCAGCGTGACCGCCCCGGACCCCGCGCGCTGCGCCCCGGTGATCCGCGGCGCCGCCGGCGGCGCCGACGGCAACCGGGCCATCCGCGGCAGCAGCGCCGGTGAGGCGTAGTGCTTGCCCACGTAGCGGCTCACCGCGCCGAGCCGGTTCTGCCGCAGCTGCTTGGCGCTGAAGTGCACCTGGCCCTGCACACCGAACTTGTCGTTGAGAGCCATCTGCCGGTCGAGCTGCCCCGGATCGCTCCAGTCGCCCTTCTCCCCGACCCGGTAGTCGGCCATCCCGATCCACAACTGCACGCCGGTGCCCTTCACCGTCTCGGTCCACCACGGCAGCGTCTTGGCGTAGTCGGCCTTGTCGAACCCGATCGTCCAGTACAGCTGGGGGACGATGTAGTCGAGCCAGCCCTCGCGCACCCATTTACGGGTGTCGGCGTAGATCGCGCTGTAGCTCTCCAGGCCGGCGGTGTCCGAACCCTGCCCGCCGTTGCGCCAGATGCCGAACGGGCTGATCCCGAACTTCACCCACGGCTTCATCTCGGCGATCCGGGTCTGCATCTCGCGGACCAGGGTGTTCACGTTCTCCCGGCGCCAGTCGGCCTTCGACTTCCCCTTGCCGTACTTCTTGAACGAGGCGTCGTCCGGGAAATCCTCACCCTTCTCCGGGTACGGGTAGAAGAAGTCGTCGAAGTGCACACCGTCCACGTCGTACTTCTCCACCGCCTCCAGCATCGCGTCCTCGACGAACTTGCGCGCCTCGGGCACACCCGGATCGAAGTAGAGCCGGCCGGTCTTACCGGTCGGGTAGGCGATCCGCCAGTCCGGGTGCTGCAGCAGCGGGTGATCCTTCACCAGCTTGGACAGGTCGGTGCCGGTGCCGGACGGAGCCGGCTGGGTGCCGCGGTACGGGTTGAACCAGGCGTGGAACTCCAGGTTGCGCGCGTGCGCCTCGTCCACCATGAACCGCATCGGGTCCCAGCCCGGATCGGTGTCGTCGAACTTCCCGGTCAGCCAGTTCGACCACGGCGCGTAATCGGACTTCCAGAAAGCGTCACCACTCGGCCGTACGTGTACGAAGATCGCGTTGTGGCGCTGCGCGACCGCCAGGTCCAGCCACTTCAGGTACTCCGACTTGACCTGCGCCTCCGCCAGCCCCGGCCGGCTCGGCCAGTCGATGTTGTAGACCGTGGTGAGCCACATGCCGCGCAGCTCACGGGCCGCCTTCACCGGCACCGTCCCGCAGACGCCGTCCTCGCTCGGGGCCGGCGCGTCCGCCACCACCAGGCGCTCACCCGCGGCCGGCTCCGGCTCGTCGTGGAACGCGGCCCGGACCAGGCCCAGCCCGAGCACGGCCACCGTGAACAACCCGGCACAGAGCAGGAGCGCCGCCCACACCGGCGGCCGGCGGAGAGAGATCACAGCACCGTCCGGTAGATCTCGAGAGTGTCCTCGGCGATCCGCGACCAGCTGAACCTCTCCACCGCGCGGCGCCGGCCGGCCTTACCCATCCGCTCGGCCAGCTGCGGATCGTTCAGCAGCCGGGTCAGCGTGGCGGCCAGATCGGCGACGAACCCGTCCGGGTCCACCGGGGTGCCGGTGCCGTCCTCCAGCTGCCGGATCGGCACCAGCAGGCCGGTGTCGCCGTCCGCCACCACCTCGGGGATACCGCCGGTCGCGGTGGCCACCACAGCGGTCTCGCAGGCCATCGCCTCCAGGTTGACGATGCCCATCGGCTCGTAGATCGACGGGCAGACGAAGACCGTGGCGTGCGTCAGGACCTGGATCACCTGCTGCTTCGGCAGCATCTCCTGCACCCAGATCACACCGCTTCTGGTCTGCTGCAGCTCGGCGACCAGCCCGGCCACCTCGGCGGCGATCTCCGGAGTGTCCGGCGCGCCGGCCAGCAGGACGATCTGCGCGTCGGCCGGAAGATCCTGACAGGCCCGCACCAGGTACGGCAGACCCTTCTGCCGGGTGATCCGCCCGACGAAGACCACACTCGGACGGTTCCGGTCGATGCCCAGCCGGTCCACCACGTCGGTGCCGCGATCCGGCTTGTACAGCTCGGTGTCGATGCCGTTGTAGACCACGTGCACCCGGTCCGGATCCACCGACGGGTACGCCTTGAGCACGTCCCGCCGCATCCCGCCGGACACCGCGATGATCGCGTCGGCCGCCTCGATCGCCGTCTTCTCACAGAACGACGAGAGCGCGTAACCACCGCCCAGCTGCTCGGCCTTCCACGGGCGCAGCGGCTCCAGGCTGTGCGTGGTCAGCACGTGCGGGACACCGTGCAGCAGTTTCGCGGTGTGACCGGCGAAATTCGCGTACCAGGTATGGCTGTGCACCACGTCGGCGCCCTCGCAGCCCTGGGCGATCGCCAGGTTCACCCCCATCGTGCGCAGCGCCGCGTTCGCGCCGGCCAGCTCGGCCGGCTCCGGGTAGGCCGTCACCCCCGGCTCGTCGCGCGGCGCGCCGAAACAGTGCACCCGCACGTCGGCGAGCGCGCGCAGGTCACGGGCCAGGTATTCGAGGTGGACCCCGGCGCCGCCGTAGACCTCGGGCGGGTACTCACGGGAGATGAGATCTGCACGCAACACCCGGGAAGCTTAGCCTGCCCCTCGATTCGACCTCCGGCGCAACCGTGCCGCAACCCGGCCCGGGCGACCATGGCGGACGTGCAGATCCCCCGCATCCCGGCCTGGCAGTACACCCTCGCGGGTGGCGGACTGGCCGTGCTCGCCGCCCACGCGCTGGACAGCACCGTCGTCTGGCTGCTGCTCCAGGCGGCCGGGGTGCTGCTGCTCCAGCGCGCCGCGGTCCGGCACCGGTGCAGCTGGTGGCTGCTCTTCACGTCCGCCGCCGCCGGGCTGGCCGTCGCCGCCGGCTGGGCCCTGTCCGGCGCGGAACCGACCACCACCACCAACGGGCTGTCACTGGCCGTGCAGTACTCGCTGTTCGCGGCCGGGGCCTACCAGTTCGGCCGGCTCCGGCGGCCCGGATCGGCGGCCGAAGCCGGTGCGGTGGTGCTCGGGCTGGCGATGCTGGCCTGGTCGTTCATCGTGCTGCCCTACCTGGGCGACCCCGGCTACCTGCAGGTCGACCACGGCGTCGCCACCCTGTACGCGGTCATCGACCTGGCCCTGCTGGTCACCGTGCTGCGCAACCTCGCCGACCAGCGCCGCGGCCCGGCCCGGATGCTCGCCGCCGGCGGTGTCCTGCTGCTCGCCGCCCACCTGTACTACGCGGCCACCGGCGCGGAAGGCACCGCCGCGTTCCGGCCCGGAGGCGTCAGCTACCTGCTCATCCAGTTCTGGTGGGTGCTGCTCGCCGCGGCCTCCGTGCACCCGGACGCCGGACGGTTCCGGGCCGGCGACGCCCGCCACGGGCGGACCGCGCTGATCGCCATGTACACCGCGGCGGTCGCCGCCCCGCTGCTGCCCGCGTTCGCCGACCCCAGCACCGTCGTGGTGGTGCCGGCGCTGCTCACGTCCGGACTGTGCGCGCTCCTGCTGCTGCGGATCGTGATGCTGGCCCGGCTCGCCGAACGCCGCGCCCGGGAGGCCCGCGCCGCCCTCGACGAACAGCGGGTGCTGCAGAAGCGGCTGGCGCACCGGGCCGGGCACGACGCGCTCACCGGGCTGGCCAACCGGGACCTGCTCACCGAGCATCTGGGGCGGGCGGTCGCCGGGGATCGGCCGTACGGGCTGATCCTGTGCGCGCTGGACGGGTTCAAGGAGGTCAACGACACGTACGGGCACGGGGTCGGCGACGCGGTGCTGCGGCAGGTGGCGGGGCGGCTGCTGCTGTTCGCCCCCGAGGTGGAACTGGTGGCACGCATCGGCGGCGACGAATTCGTCTTCCTCCTCACCGACCACGGCCCCGCTTCCCCATCCGCCTCCTCCCCCTTCTCAGCCTCCTCGTCCACCACCGCCCCTCCCACTTCCACTTCTCTCGGCGCTCCCGTCCCCTCCTCGTCCACCACCGCCCCTCCCACTTCCACTTCTCTCGGCGCCCCCTTCCCCTCCTCGTCCGCCACCGCCTCCCCCGCCTCCAGCACTCCTTTCGCCGCTCCCGCCGCCCCGTTGCTGTCCTCTTCCGCCACCGCCTCCTCCATGCCTCCCACTTCCGCCACTCCTTTCGCCGCTCCCGCCGCCCCGTTGCTGTCCTCTTCCGCCGGCTCCTTCCCCCTCTCCGGTTCGGCCTCTCCCACCCGTACACAATCGCCTGATTTTTCGTCTTTATCGTCTTTTAGTGGGGCGGATCAGTTGGCCCGACGGATCGTCGAGGCGATCGGGGCGTCACCCTTCGTGGTGGACGAGCGGCTCATCCCGCTGACCGCGCGGGCCGGGATCGCCGGCGGGGCACCCGGCAGCGACACCGCGCTCAGTGACGCCGACCTGGCGCTGCGGGCCGCCAAACAGGCCGGCGGCGGGATCGCCCGGTTCGACGAGTCGCTGCGGGCCGAACAGTCCGAACGCGCCCGGATCGCCGCCGGACTGCGGCAGGCGCTCACCGACGGTGGCCTGTTCATGCACTACCAGCCGGTGGTGGACACCGAGACCGGCCGGATCGCCGGGGTGGAGGCGCTGATGCGCTGGCGGCGCGGCGACGAGCTGATCCCGCCGGCCGTGTTCATCCCGGTGGCCGAGCAGACCGGCCTGATCGGGGCGATCGGCGCCCGGGCCCTGGGGTCGGCGTGCCGGCAGGCCGCGGTCTGGCATCACGAGCACGGCCTCTACCTGACCGTCAACGTCTCCACCCACCAGCTGCGCGACCCCGGCTTCACCAGCACCGTGCTCGGCATCCTGGCCGACTCCGGGCTGCCCGCCGCCGGTCTGGTGCTGGAGATCACCGAATCGGTGCTCGTCGACGCCGCGGACACCTCGGTGCTTGGTGAACTGCGCGCGCACGGCATCCGGATCGCCATCGACGACTTCGGCACCGGGTACTCGTCACTGGCCTACCTGCACACCCTGCCGGTCGACATCCTCAAGATCGATCAGTCCTTCATCCGCCGCCACCAGGACCCTCCACGGCCCCAGGACGTGAGCCTGACCAGGGCGATCCTGGAACTGGCCCGCGGTCAGCAGCTGCTCGCGGTCGCCGAGGGAGTGGAGACGGCCGGGCAGGCGGAGCTGCTGCGGGATCTGCACTGCCCGCTCGTACAGGGCTATCATTTCGGCCGCCCGTCGGCGCCGGAGGCGATCGACGTACTATTGCGGAAGGCGGCGATTCGCGCGGCCGCCTGACCGGCAAGACGATTGCAACGGCAGCAAGATATTTCGAACCGCCCTTTCGGGTGGCGCGGGGGCGGCCGGAATATTAGCGTCCTCCCCATGGCTGTCAAGGTGCTTGCGATCGTTCTGGCTGGTGGGGAAGGCAAGCGCCTGATGCCGTTGACGGCGGACCGGGCCAAACCCGGCGTGCCCTTCGGCGGCATTTATCGCATGATCGATTTCGTGCTGTCGAACCTGGCGAACGCCGGTTACCTCAAGATCGTCGTCTTGACGCAGTACAAGTCGCACTCCCTCGACCGGCACATCTCCAAGACGTGGCGGATGTCGACACTGCTCGGCAACTACGTCACCCCGGTCCCCGCCCAGCAGCGTCTGGGCCCGCGCTGGTTCGCCGGCTCCGCCGATGCGATCTACCAGAGCCTCAACCTGATCAACGACGAGTCCCCGGACTACGTCATCGTGTTCGGCGCCGACCACATCTACCGCATGGACCCGAAGCAGATGGTCAACGACCACATCGCCTCGGGCGCCGCGGTGACCGTGGCCGGCATCCGCCAGCCGCTCTCGCAGGCCGACCAGTTCGGTGTCATCGACGTCGGCCCCGACGGCAAGAAGATCAAGGCGTTCCGCGAGAAGCCGAAGGACGCGGTGGGCCTGCCCGACTCCCCCGACGAGGTGTACGCGTCGATGGGCAACTACGTCTTCACCACCCGGGCCCTGTGCGAGGCGGTGTCGGCCGACGCGCAGAACCCGGACAGCAAGCACGACATGGGCGGCAACATCATCCCGATGCTGGTGGAGCGCGGCGAGGCCAACGTCTACGACTTCCGCGACAACGACGTGCCCGGCTCCACGGACCGGGACCGCGGATACTGGCGGGACGTGGGCACGCTGGACTCGTTCTACGAGGCCCACATGGACCTGATCGCCACCCTGCCCATCTTCAACCTGTACAACCACGACTGGCCCATCTTCACCAACTACGGTTCGTGGCCGCCCGCCAAGTTCGTCCACGGGTACGACGACCGCCAGGGCCGCGCCATCGACTCGATGATCTCCCCGGGCGTGGTGGTCTCCGGCGCCCTGGTGGAACGCTCGGTGATCTCCCCCAACGTCCGGGTCAACTCCTGGGCCCACGTGGACGGCGCGGTCATCATGGAGGGCGTCTCGGTGGGCCGCCGGGCGGTAATCAGAAACGCCATCATCGACAAGAACGTGGTGATCCCCGAGGGCGCCCAGATCGGCGTCGACCTGGACCGAGACCGAAAGCTGTACACGGTGAGCGACAACGGCGTAGTGGTGATCGGCAAGGGCCAGAAGGTAGAGCTCTAGCTCCGGCCGGGGCCGCCTACCCGGCCGGAGCGGTCTGTCCCGCCGGAGCGGTCTG
>NZ_JBNZCE010000005.1:265645-468408 GCF_050589265.1 Actinoplanes sp. G11-F43 | reverse complement strand
TCCTGCACGATTACAACCATCACAGACCCCACACCGCCATCGGCGGTGTCTCACCGATCACCCGGTTGGACAACCTCTCCGAACATCACACCTAGTCCAGCTCCGGCATGGCCACCGGGTGTGGGCGGGGACGGCAGGTGCCGCACTGCACGGCGTCCTCCACCACCAGCGCCTCGGTCCGGTCCCGGACCCGGGACCGGCTCACCTCCAGCAGGTACGGCCCGAAACGCGCGTGCTCGGCACACACGCCCCGGCCGCAGAACCGGCACGTCGCGCGCGCCCCTTCGGCACAGAACCAGCACAGCATGGGCGGCCACTCCTCACAGTCGGCCGCCCGTGCTCAGCTGCCGGACGGCTCTTCCGGTTCTTCGGGGGTCACGGAGGACGGTGCGACGGACGGGGAGTTCTGCGGCGGCGGGCTCGGGCTGCTGGCCGACGGCGGGGGCGGGGAGGCCGGCGGCCGGGGGCTGCTGCTCCGGCTGGTGGACGGCCGGCTGGACGGCGACTTGCTGGTCGGTGCCGTCGTGGTCGGCCGGGTGGTGATGTCGGTGGTCGGGACGAGGGTCGGCTCGTCCCCCTCCTCATTACCCTCTTCGCTACTCGAAGGGGAAGGGCTGACACTCGGTGAGGGGCTGAGGCTGGGGCTGGGCGACTCCGGCGCGCCCGGCTCGTCGACCGGCTCCTCGGACGGCTCGGCCTCGGTCGGCTTCTTCACCTCGACGCCGTCGCCGCAGTTCAGCGACTCGTCGGTGGCCGGGCTGCCGGCCCCGGCGACGGTGACCGTGCCGGCCGAGACCGCGACGGCCGACGCGTCCACCGAATACCAGGCCGGCCCGTTGCTGGCCACGTCGCCCTGGGCGCGCAGCACGGTCAGGCCGAGCGGCTGGAAGGCCCCGCTCGGGCTGTTGGTGTCGGCCAGCAGCCGCCCGTTCTCCAGCCGCAGCCGGCCGGACGGCGCGATCTGCCGGCCGGCGGCCACCCCGGCCTCGTCGATCTCGGTCCGGGAGCCGCCGCACAGCACCACCGCGGCGCCGCCCGGGAAGGTCAGCATGGCCACGCCGCCGCCCGGCACGTCGATCCGGGAACCGGCGGACAGGTAGCGCCGGTCCCGCGGGGCGAGGGTGGAGGTCTCCCGGTCGGCGATCGCGGTCGCCGAGCCGCGCTGCACGGTGAGCAGCACCCGCTCGGCGGGCATCTCCGCCCAGGCCGGGCTGCCGCTCACGTTCACCAGCAGGCTGCCGCCGGCGAAGACCAGCATCAGGCTGACGAAACCCCACATCCGGCGTTCGAAGTGACGGTCCACGTCGTACTGCTCGTCGGCGTCCGGCGGGCCGGGCGGCACCGCCAGCGGCGGGTGCGCGGATCCGGGCCGGGCCACCGCCGGGGTGCTCGGGCGCAGGGCCGGCATCGGGACGCCGGGACCGTACGAGCCGATCAGCGGGGGCAGGTCGGAGGCGTTCGGGATGACCCACAGCCGCACCGGGGTGCGGGCCTGCGCCACCATGCCGGGGCTGCCGTCACCGACCGGGCCGACCAGGGTGCCGCGGCGCAGCTCGACGCCGTCCGGCATGGCGATCACACCGGATTCGACGACCACCGCGTGGGTGGGGCCGGGCAGGATGACCGGCGCGCCCGGATCCAGGTCGACCGGGTGCGCGGCGGCGATCAGGGCCAGCCGCTGGTCCTCCTCCAGGGCGGCGAGCGCCGGGGTGTCGGCGAACAGCGCCTCGGCCTCGTCCCGCTCGTGCGGCGGCGGGCCGGGCATCGGGCCGACCACCGTCGCCACCGTGGACGCCGGCATGGACAGCAGGGTCACCCCCGCGGTGTACCAGTCGAGCTGGGCGCTGCGGCCGGTCAGGGCGGTGGCCAGGCCGACCACCCCGCCGGGGCCGACGTGGTGCCGGATGGTGCCGCCCGGGTCGCCGGGGCGACGGCCGTGCAGCGCGCCCTCCACCACCACGTGGACGGCGCCCTGGACGTCCCCGGTCCGCACGATCTGCCGGCCGGTCGGCGGGCGGGCCCAGCGGGCCCGGGTGGCCAGCGCGTTCAGCGACGGCTCGGGCAGGCCACCCAGCTCGGAGGCGCGCAGCGCGGCCACCCGGCGGGGCATGTCCGCGTCCCGGTCGCGTTCGGCGGCCCGCTGGCGCAACCGGCGCAAGCCCCGGGCCAGGCGGCCGAGCAGGAAGTAGAGCGGCGGGGCGAGCACACCCAGGACGATCACCACGAGCAGCAGCCGGGAGACCGGGCCCTCATACCAGAGGCCGACCGCGAGACCGTGGATCCGGTCGGTCCACAGCCGGTACCCGAGCCCGGCCGCGCCGACCAGCCAGAGCAGTGCCAGGAAGCCGTACAGGGCGACCAGGCGGCCCTCCCGGTCCAGCGCCCGCCAGCGCGGGCCACGGCGGCGCAGCCGGCCGCCCAGCCAGGCCAGGCCGCGGGCCCGGACGTCCGGGATCTCCAGCCAGTCCATCAGCAGGTATTTGCCGTCCAGCGGCAGCAGCGGGCTGAGGTTGAAGAAGGTGTGCAGGTAGAAGAGGAAGGCCAGTTTGAAGGTGATCGCCGAGATCGCGGGCACGGCGAAGCCGGCGACCTGGAGCAGCCCGGCCAGCCCGAGCGCGGTGGCCGGGCCGGCGGCGGTGACCGCGATCCGGGCCCGGCGGCCGGCCATCCACACGTCGCTGGTGTCGACGAAGACCGACGGGATGCCGAAGTAGAGCATCAGCCCGGCGGCCGGCACCTCGCGGCCGACCCGTTTCGCGGCGAGCGCGTGGCCGAACTCGTGAACCGCCAGCACCACCACGTTCAGTGACACCAGCACGATCGCACCGAGTAGGTACGAGTCACCCACCAGGAAGAGCGACCGGCCACCCTGATGCCAGGTGAGCACGAACAGCAGCACCCCGGCGATCGCGAGCAGGGTGCCGAGCCAGACCACCGGCCGGGTGAAGAGGAACCGCCCGACGGTCCGGTAGAGCGTCGAGACCAGGCCGTCCACCGGCACCGACAGCACCACCCGGCCCCGGGCGGCGGCGACCAGCGAGTCACCCACCCGGCGTGGCAGCGGGTCCCGGCGCAGCTCGCGCAACGGGCGGAAGGCGTCCATCGGAAGCTCTTCCAGCATCCGGTTCGCGGCCAGGTCGGCGACCACCCGGCGGACCTGGTCCGGGGCGAGCCGGCCGGCGATCCGGGCGAACTCGGCGACCAGCCGGGCCACCGTGCTGTCGCCGTCCATCATCAGCGCGAGCTGGTATTCCTCCGGAGTGAGCCGGAGGTAGGAGGAACGGCCGCCGTCCTCGGGCGAGCGCAGCATCACGTACCGGCCGCCGCGCACCGCGGTCCGGTGCCGGACCTCGATGCCGGGGCGCAGCACCGGCCGGGCACTGCCCGGTTCGAGCCGGTCCGCCACGGTGTGCCACAAGCCGGTGTCGGCCGGTCCCGACGGCACCCCCGGAGCCCGTCCGGCCAGGGCTTCCCAGACGTTGGTCCGGGTTTCGACGTACGTCAACTGAGGGGGCCTTTCACTCCGCCGTAGCGAGCACCACGTGTCCGCACCGGCGGACGAGGGTTGCGCCAGTGGCGAACGCAGATTAGGCGCTCCCCTGCGCAAACGCGAGACCCGGGCGGGAAAAGCGTCCCCTTGGTCGCGAAAGGTCCAGAATCCCGGCATCCATAGGAATACGGCGGGTGACGTGCCCACCCCGGGTCACGTCACCCGCCGCAGCGAGAGGGGTCGATGGATTACTGAGCCTCCTGCAGCGTCACGGTCACCGTCTGCTTGGCGCCGTTGCGCGTGAAGGTGATCGTCATCTGCTGGCCGACACTGCCCGCCTGGACCGCCGCGACCAGGTCCTCGGACTCGTCGATGGCCTTGCCGTCGACCTCGGTGACCACGTCACCCTGCTGCAGGTCGACCTTGGCCGCCGCACTGTCCGGGGTCACGCTGCTGATCAGCGCACCGCCGTTCTCCGCGTTGGCCACGCTGACGCCGAGGGCCGGGTGGCTGACCTTCTTACCCTGCATCAGGGCCTCGGCCACCTCGGCGGCCTTGTTGCTCGGGATGGCGAAGCCGAGGCCGATGTTGCCGGTGCCCTGCCCGGAGGTGGCGATCGCCGAGTTGATGCCGACGACCTCGCCGTTGGTGTTGACCAGCGCGCCACCGGAGTTGCCCGGGTTGATCGGGGCGTCGGTCTGGAGCAGACCGGTCATCGTGGTGCTGCCGGACTGCTGTTGCTGCTGCTGGCCGCCGCCGAACGGGCTCTGCGGCTGCTGCTCCTGCTCGCCGGCCGACTGGATGCTCCGGTCCTTGGCGCTGATGATGCCGGCGGTCACCGAGCCCTCCAGCCCGAGCGGGCTGCCCAGGGCCAGGACGGTGTCGCCGACCTGGATCTGCGAGCTGTCACCGAACTTCGCGGCCTTCAGATCGGTCACCCCGGTCGCCTTGATCACCGCGAGGTCGGTGCGCGGGTCGGTGCCCACGATGGACGCGGTGGTCTTGGTGCCGTCCGCGAAGATCACCGTCACGCTGTCGCCCTGGGCGGTCGAGACCACGTGGTTGTTGGTGACGATGAACCCGTCGGCGGTGAGCACCACACCGGAGCCCTCGCCCGAACCCGTGGTGATCGACACGACGCTGTCCTGCACGGCGGCGGCGATCTGGGCCAGCGACGAACGGTCCACCACCCGGGTGACCGAGGTGTTGCCGGTCTGCACCCCGGCGGAGCCGCCGTCGGGGCTGAGCGCCAGCGCGGTGGCGGCACCGACCCCGCCGGAGACCAGCGCGATCAACACGGCGGCCGCTCCGGCCAGCAGGATCTTGCGGCCCCGGCCGGGCGGGCGGCCGTCACCACCGGCGGGGGCCGGGGTCCACGGCGGGGTGGTGCCGTCGCCACCGTTGGCGGCGGCCTGCGTCGCGGCGGCGTGCCAGGCCTGATAGGCCGACTGGTGCTGTGAGTAGTCGTAACCGGTCTGCCCGCCGTAACCCTGCGGGGTCTGGTAGGCGTAGTGCGGCTGGCCGTAGGGCTGCGCGGTGACCGGCTGGGCCGACACCGGCCGGCCGGGGTAGGGCTGCCCGGACGCCGGCTGGGCAGACATGGGCTGGGCCGACACGGGCCGGCCGGAGAGCGGCGGGCCGGACACCTGCTGCCCGATCGGCTGGGCCGACACCGGCGCCGCGTCCGGTTGACCGGCGGTGGACTGAGCCGGCGCCGGGGTGGCGCCGGCCGGCTGCTGCGGCTGCTGCCAGGGCGACGGCTGCGCCCAGGAGCTCTGCTGCGGCGGGGGTGCCGCGGACTGGGGAGCATCGGACTGCGGGGCAACCGGCGGCTGCGCAAGCGTCGGCTGCTCAGACTCGACCCGCTCCGCGCTGCTGTTGTCAGCGGCGGCGTCCGCGGGCCGCGGGTTGGTCTCGTTCTCGTTCATGTCGCTAACTCTGCCCCGTCGGACTCGTACCGAACTGTGTTACCCCTGGACGTTTTCTGTGAAGCTTTTGTCCGGGTTTATGGTGGGTAGGGTGACACGGAAGGTGGCACCACGTCCCGCCTCGGACAGAACCTCCACGGAACCTTGGTGTGCCCGCACGATGGCCGCCACGATCGCCAGCCCCAGACCGGTGCCGGTGGCCTCCCGATCGGTCTTGCGGGTGCGCGCCTCGTCCACCCGGTAGAAACGCTCGAAGACCCGCTCGGTCTGCTCCGGGCTCAGCCCCGGCCCGGTGTCCGACACCTCGACCACCGCGGTGTCCCCCACCCCGGCCGAGAGCCGCAGTGTCACCGAGGCGTCCGGCGGCGTGTGCGTCAGGGCGTTGGTGACCAGGTTGCCGATCACCTGCCGCAGACGGGCGTCGTCGCCGTTGGCCACCAGGCGCTCCGGCTCGTCCCGGACCTCCAGCGTGACCTCCCGGTCCGGCGCGGTGGCCTGGGCGGCCTGCACCGCGTCCATGGCCAGCACCGGCAGCTCGACCGGGGCCAGGGTGAGCGGCCGCTCCCGGTCCAGCCGGGCCAGCAGCAGCAGATCCTCGACGAGCAGGCCCATCCGGGCGGCCTCGTCCTCGATCCGCCGGACCAGCCGGGCCACCTGCTCCGGGTCGGAGACCGCACCCTGCCGGTAGAGCTCGGCGAACCCGCGGATGGTGGTCAGCGGGGTGCGCAGCTCGTGCGAGGCGTCCGCGACGAACTGCCGCATCTTCTGCTCCGACTCCAGCGCCCGTGACTCGGAGCGCTGGGCGGAGTCGGCGTTGTCCCGGGCGATCTGCTCGGCGGCCCGGGCGGCCTGCTCGGACAGCGCGCGGGCGATGAACGCCGACTCGATCTGGGCGAGCATCGCGTTCAGAGCGTTGGAGAGCCGGCCCAGCTCGGTGGTGGGCTCGCCGTCCTCCTCCGGGTCGGGCACCCGCTGGGTGAGGTCACCGGCCGCGATCCGGGCCGCGGTGCGCTCGATCTGCCCGAGCGGGACTAGGGTCTGCCGGACCAGGGCGGCACCCACTGTGGCCAGCGTGATCATCACCCCCACACCGACCAGGAAGTCGACCCAGATCAGCCGGGCGATGACCGCGTCGACGCCGGTCATCCGCTGGGCGATGTGGAGGACGTCGCCGTTGTCGACCCGGGCCACCACCATCCGCCAGATCAGCTTGCCGTTCAGAGAACGCACCGTGTACGGGTCTTCGATGTGCGCGGTGATCTCGTCGACCCCGGCGGAGAGGCGCGGCAGCTCCTCGACGGTGAGCTTGGTCTTGTCGTAGTGGATGTTGTTGCCGGCGCCGCTCACCGAGGTCTCGGCCAGGAAGTAGTCCGGCGGCAGGAAGATGTTGATCCGGACGCCCTCGTTGATCGCCCCCACCGTGCCCTGCGCGAACGACTTGAGCTGGGCGTCCATCCGCTCCACCATGAACTGGTTCAGCGCGAAGGTGCTGGACGCGCTGATCAGGGCGAGCGCCGCGAACACCAGGGTCAGCACCGAGGCGACCAGCTTGGTCCGTAGCGAGATCTTGCGCAGGCTGGGCTGGCGCGGGAGGACCGTCCGGACCCGGTCGGCGAAACTCACCCCCGCGGCCTAGACGGCTGGCTTGCGGAGCACGTAACCCACCCCGCGCAGGGTGTGGATCAGGCGGGGCTGAACGTTGTCGACCTTGCGGCGCAGATACGAGATGTAGGACTCGACGATGTTGTCGTCACCGCGGAAGTCGTATTTCCACACGTGGTCCAGGATCTGCGCCTTGGAGAGCACCCGATTGGCGTTCAGCATCAGATAGCGCAGCAGCTTGAACTCGGTCGGCGAGAGCTGCACCCGGTTGCCCGCCCGGTAGACCTCGTGGGTCTCCTCGTCCAGCTCCAGGTCGGCGAAGACCAGCCGGGACGGCTGCTCGTCACCGGCGTTGGTGCGGCGCAGCACCGCCCGGATCCGGGCGGTGAGCTCCTCCAGGCTGAACGGCTTGGTCACGTAGTCGTCGCCACCCAGGGTCAGACCGCGGATCTTGTCGTCGGTGCCGTCGCGGGCGGTCAGGAAGACCACCGGCGTCCGCTGCCCACCCTCGCGCATCAGCCGGATCACCTCGAACCCGTCCAGATCGGGCAGCATCACGTCGAGGACGACCAGATCGGGAGTGGCGTTGCGGGCGGCGCTGACGGCCGCGCTGCCGCTGGTCGCGGTGGTCACCTCGAACCCGGCGAAACGCAGGCTGGCGGAGAGCAGCTCGAGGATGTTCGCGTCGTCCTCGACGACGAGGAGCTTGGCCTCACTCTGCTTGGGCTGGGTCTGGGTAGCCATGCGCCCAGTATTTCCCCAGCCGCTGCGGCTTGCCTGCGCACTCGCTGAAAATTTTCTGTGAGCCTGGTCGGTGATCACGCGGCCAGGTGATATCCCCCACCCGCCAGGCTGGATTGCGCGGCACGGGCCAGCACCCGGCGGTCGGCGTCCGGGTCGGGTCGCAGCGCGGGCGCCGCCACCAGGGTCACGGTCAGCTCACGGACCCGGGCCACCCGCAGCACCGACTCCCACAGCGTCTCGGCGCCGAGGAAGGACGCCTCGGCACAGTCGTAGCCGACCGAGACCGGCACCACCCGGGCGCCCGCGTCGATCGCCGCCTGGAACAGCGCCGGACGGAACCGGCCCTGATCGGGACCGCAGTACGTCGTACCCTCCGGGAACAGGGCGACCGAACTCCCGGCCCGCAGCTGCGCGGCGACCTCGGCCACCGTCCCCGGCAGGGTCCGCGGCCGGCTCCGGTCGATGAAGACCGCGCCCATCCGCCCCGCCGCCCAGCCGAGCCCCGGCCAGGACCGCACGTCGTGCTTGGCCACCACCCGCACCGGCAGTGTCGCCGCCAGCGCCACCGGGTCCAGCCAGGAGACGTGGTTGGCGACCAGCAGGCTGCCCGGCCGGGGCGCCGGGCCGCGCCACACCAGGCGGATCCCGAGGGCCGCGAGGATGGCCCGGCCCAGGGCGCGCACCGCGGCGCCACGCAGCAGCGCGGCCGGGAGCAGACCCAGCAGGAGTACGGCCACCAGCGCGGTCACCCGCACCGCCACCCGGACCGGGCCGGAGCGGGTGAAGCCGCCGGTACGGCACCGGTCGTCACACGCCGAAGCCGGCTGCCAGAGGGTGGCCGGCCTCGGGACGGACCCGGCCATCAGGACGGGCCCGGTCATCGGGACGCGCCCAGGAAGTGCCGGCGGTACCTCGGGTCCAGCCGGTCCATCGAGAACAGCACGTAGAAGTCGGCGCAGTCGAACGCCGGGTCGTAGGCCGGCTCGCCGCACACCCAGCTACCCAGCCGCAGGTAGCCGCGCAGCAGCGGCGGCACCGCGGTCCTCGGGTCGGCCGGCACATCATCGCCGGGCACCCACGGCGTGCGCGGCCGGACCCGCAGCGCGGGCGGGGACAGATGCCTGGCGTTCAGCCGGGCCCGGACGCCGGCCGCGGTCGCCCCGCCGTCACCGAGCGGCACCGAGGCGCAGCCGCCGAGCCAGCGCAGGTTGTTGAGGTGCAGGTAGCGGGCGATGCCGGCCCACATCAGGTTGACCACGGCGCCGGAGCGGTGGTCCGGGTGCACGCAGGAGCGGCCGATCTCGACCAGGTGGTCACGCAGCGGCCGGAGCGCGCTCAGGTCGAACTCGGCGTCGGCGTACCGGCGGCCGGCCAGTTCGGCGGCGCGCGGCGGCAGCATCCGGTAGGTGCCGACCACCTCGCCGGTGGCGTCGTCACGGACGATCAGGTGATCACAGAAGGCGTCGAACTCGTCGGCGTCGATACCCTCGGCGGTGTCCGGGAGACGGGCGCCGAGCTCGCCGGCGAAGACGTCGTGGCGCAGGCGCTGCGCGGCCTCGACCAGTGCCGGGTCGTCGGCGAGGAACAGGGTGTAGCCGCTGGTCCCGGTGGGTGCGGCGGCGGTCATCAGAACTGCCATGTGATCTGTCTAAGGCCGACGTCTGCCGATGGCGTGTCGCGACAGGTGGCGATGCGTGACCGGTGGATGAACGGCGTGTGCGCGGGCTCACGATGGCGTTGATCTAGTACGTTGGGCGCTTCCATTCACAGGGAGGGGCCGCATGACCCGGCCGAACTACGCGGGGATCACCGTCGAGCACCTCACCAAGCAGTACCGCGGTCTGCGGGCGGTCGACGATCTCTCGTTCACGGTGCATCCGGGCCGTGTCACCGGTTTCCTCGGCCCGAACGGGGCCGGCAAGACCACCGCGCTGCGGATGATCCTGGGCCTGGTCACCCCCACCGCCGGCACCGCCACCATCGGCGGTGTGCGCTACCTCGACATGCCCGACCCGCTGCGGCAGGTCGGCGCGGTCCTGGAGGCGTCCAGCGCGCACCGCGGCCGCAGCGCCCGCAACCACCTGCGGGTGATCTGCCGGGCCGCCGGCCTGCCGGACTCGCGGGCCGACGAGGTGCTCGCCCTGGTCGGGCTGAACACCGTCGGCACCCGCAAGTTCAAGGGTTACTCGCTGGGCATGAAGCAGCGGCTCGGCATCGCCGCGGCGATGCTCGGCGACCCGGGGGTGCTGATCCTGGACGAGCCCACCAACGGGCTCGACCCGGAGGGCATCCGGTGGATGCGCGACCTGCTCAAGGCGCTCGCCGCCGAGGGCCGCACGGTGCTGGTCTCCAGCCACCTGCTCGGTGAGATGCAGCAGCTCGCCGACGACGTGGTGATCATCGCGGCCGGCCGGCTGATCCGGCAGGGCCCGGTCGGCGAGGTGCTCGGCGCCACCGCCGGGGCGGCCCGGGTGCGGGTGCGCACCCCGCGGGCCGAGCAGCTCACCGCCGCTCTCAAGGAGGCGGGGCTGGAGGTCGGCGCCGATCCGGACGGCTCGCTGCGGGTGTTCGGCGCCGAGCCGGCCCGGGTCGGCAACATCGCCTTCACCGCCGGGGTGGAGCTGCACGAGCTGATCGGCGAGAACGCCGACCTGGAGCGGGCGTTCCTGGAACTGACTGCCGGAAAGGCGGGCGCCCGATGAACCTCATCCGTGCCGAGCTGCTGAAACTCCGTACCACAGCAATGTGGTGGATCTTCGCCATCGTGTTGTTGCCGCTCTGGGGCCTGGCGCTCGCCTACAACTGGCTGTCCGCGAACGTGACCCTGACGACGGACGCCTCCGACCTCGGCGGCGCGAGTTTCGGCAGTGTCGAGCAGGTGGTCGCCGGCCTCTACACCAGCGGGCAGTTCTCCGGGGTGCTGCTGGTGGTGCTGCTCAGCGCGATCCTGGTGACCAGCGAGTTCTTCCACCTGACCGCGACCTCGACGTTCCTGGCCACGCCGCGCCGGGAGCTGGTGATCGGGGCCAAGATGGTGGTCGCGGCGCTGGTGGCGGTGGCGGTCTGGCTGTTCACCACGCTGCTCAACCTGGCCATCGCCCCGCTGGTGCTCAGCGGGCTCGACCAGCCGTCGTACCTGGAGGAGTCCTTCGCCTGGCAGGCGATCGGGCTGAGCGGGCTGGCCTTCGTGCTCTGGTCGCTGCTCGGGGTGGGCGCCGGTGTGCTGATCCGCAGCCAGATCGGCGCGGTGATCACGCTGTCCGTCGTCTACGTGCTCGGCACCCAGGTCGTCAACGTCATCTTCTTCCTGCTCAGCGAGTACGTCTGGGAGCCGCTGCTGACCCTGCGGATCCTGATCCCGACCCTCGCCTCCGACCTGCTGATCACCGGCCCGCAGATGCCGGACGATCCGCCGCGCTGGGTGGGTGGCCTGATCCTGGTCGCCTACGCCGCGATCACGGCGGTGGTCGGCACGCTGATCACCAAACAGCGGGACGTCTCGTAACGAGTGGGGCCGGTGGGTGGGCTATCTCTCACCGGCCCGCCGAACTCGGTAGACTCGCCCGGTCGCGACGGTACGGCCGGAACCGGAGCTGTCGGTCAGGGGCCTTGTTGCCCATAGGGCGTGGGACGTCCGGACCGACAGTGCCCACGCACGGCGTAGCCTGGACACCGAATCCTACCCGTCCCGCGTGACGAAGTGGTCACGTGATGACAAAAACGGTGAAAGAGGCGAACGCGGCAGTGTCGACGCAGCAGACTTCGCAGGACAATCCACTCGCGGACTTCGGTCCCAACGAGTGGATCGTCGATGAGATGTACCAGCGGTACCTGGCCGACCCGACCAGCGTCGACCCTGCCTGGCACGATTTCTTCGCCGACTACAAGCCGGCGACGTCCCAGGGCTCGATCGCTACCCCGGACCAGGCCACCGCCGCGAACGCCAAGGCAACCGCGGCCAAGGCCGGCACCGACGCCCCGGCGGCGGCGACCGTCGCGGCGCCCAAGCCGATCACGCCGGCCCCGGCCAAACCGGCCGCCACCCCGGCGCCGGCCGAGAAGCCCGCACCGGCCGCCGCCAAGCCGGCCGCCGCCGCGGCGCCGTCCGGTGGCGCCAATACCGTCACCCTGCGCGGGGTGGCCGGCAAGATCGTGCAGAACATGGAGGCCTCCCTCCAGGTTCCCACCGCCACCTCGGTGCGCTCGGTCCCGGCCAAGCTGATGGTCGACAACCGCATCGTCATCAACAACCACCTCTCCCGTGGCCGGGGCGGCAAGGTCAGCTTCACCCACCTGATCGGCTGGGCCCTGGTCCGCGCGGTCGTCGCGCACCCGGAGATGAACAACACCTACGCCGAGATCGACGGCAAGCCCACCCTGGTCCAGCCCGAGCACGTCAACCTGGGCATCGCGATCGACCTGCAGAAGAAGGACGGCTCGCGCACCCTGGTGGTGCCGTCCATCAAGAACTGCGAGACGCTCGACTTCCGCGGCTTCTGGCAGGCGTACGAGGACATCGTCCGGCGCGCCCGCCGCAACGAGCTGACCATGGACGACTACTCCGGGACCACGATCTCGCTGACCAACCCGGGCGGCATCGGCACGGTCCACTCGATCCCGCGCCTGATGAACGGGCAGAGCGCCATCATCGGCGTCGGCGCGATGGAGTACCCGGCTCCCTACGCCGGGATGAGCGACGAGACGCTCACCGACCACGGCGTCAGCAAGGTCACCACGCTGACCAGCACCTACGACCACCGGGTCATCCAGGGCGCGCAGTCCGGCGAGTTCCTCAAGGTGATGCACGAGCTGCTGCTCGGCGGGCACGGCTTCTACGACGAGATCTTCACCTCCCTGCGGATCCCGTACGAGCCGGTCCGCTGGGTCCGTGACGTGGCCCGCACCTCCGAGGGGCAGATCGACAAGGCGGCCCGGGTCGTCGAGCTGATCCACGCGTACCGGGTGCGCGGTCACCTGATGGCCGACACCGACCCGCTCGAGTTCACCATCCGCAAGCACCCCGACCTGGACGTGCTCCAGCACGGCCTGACCCTGTGGGACCTGGACCGGTCCTTCCCGGTCGGCGGCTTCGGCAACAAGCAGAAGATGAAGCTGCGGGACGTGCTCGGCGTGCTGCGGGACAGCTACTGCCGCCGCATCGGCATCGAGTACATGCACATCCAGGACCCGGAGGAGCGCCGCTGGGTCCAGGAGCGCATCGAGGTCAAGTACACCAAGCCGGACACCGAGGAGCAGAAGCACATCCTGCACCGGCTGAACGCGGCCGAGGCGTTCGAGACCTTCCTGCAGACCAAGTTCGTCGGGCAGAAGCGGTTCTCGCTGGAGGGCGGCGAGTCGCTGATCCCGCTGCTGGACGCGGTGCTGCAGGACTCCGCCGAGGCCGGGCTGGACGAGATGGTGATCGGCATGGCCCACCGCGGCCGGCTGAACGTGCTCACCAACATCGTCGGCAAGCCGTACGAGAAGATCTTCAACGAGTTCGAGGGTCAGATGGACCCGAAGACCGCGCACGGCTCCGGCGACGTGAAGTACCACCTGGGCCAGACCGGGAAGTACACCACGCCCGACGGTGAGCACTCCACCACCGTCAGCGTGGTCGCCAACCCGTCCCACCTGGAGGCCGTCGACCCGGTCCTGGAGGGCATCGTCCGGGCCAAGCAGGACCGCCTGGACCTGGGCCTGCACGGCTACACGGTGCTGCCGGTGCTGGTGCACGGCGACGCCGCGTTCGCCGGTCAGGGTGTGGTCGCCGAGACGCTGAACCTGTCGCAGCTGCGGGGATACCGCACCGGCGGCACGATCCACGTGATCGTGAACAACCAGGTCGGTTTCACCACCGCCCCGGAGTACAGCCGCTCCTCGATGTACTCGACCGACGTCGCCCGGATGGTCGAGGCGCCGATCTTCCACGTCAACGGCGACGACCCCGAGGCTGTCGTACGGGTGGCGAGGCTCGCCTTCGAGTACCGCCAGGCGTTCAACAAGGACGTCGTGATCGACATGATCTGCTACCGCCGCCGCGGTCACAACGAGGGCGACGACCCGTCGATGACCAACCCGCGGATGTACCAGATCATCGACACCAAGCGCAGCGTGCGCAAGCTCTACACCGAGGAGCTGATCGGCCGCGGTGACATCACCGTGCAGGAGGCCGAGGAGCAGCTGCGCGACTACCAGGGCCGGCTCGAGGAGGTCTTCAAGGCCACCCGGGACACCGCGGGCAGCCCGCCCCGGCCGCGGATCATCGCCGAGGAGCCGGAGCCCGAGGTGCAGAGCGCGATCGACCCGAGCGTGGTCCGCGCCGTCGGCCAGTCGCACGTCGAGCTGCCCGAGGGCTTCACCCCGCACAAGCGGGTCCAGCAGCTGCTCGACCGGCGGGCCAAGATGTCCACCGACGGCGGCATCGACTGGGGCTTCGGCGAGCTGATCGCGTTCGGCTCGCTGCTGGCCCAGGGTGTCACCGTCCGGCTGGCCGGCCAGGACTCGCGGCGGGGAACCTTCACCTCGCGGCACGCGGCCATCGTCGACTCGGTCACCGGCAAGGACTTCCTGCCGATCAGCTCGATGGCCACCGGCAGCGCCCGGTTCTTCGTGCACGACTCGCTGCTCAGCGAGTACGCCGCGATGGGCTTCGAGTACGGCTACTCGGTGGAGAACCCGGACGCGCTGGTCCTCTGGGAGGCCCAGTTCGGTGACTTCGTCAACGGCGCCCAGTCGATCGTCGACGAGTTCCTCTCCTCCGGCGAGGTGAAGTGGGGCCAGCAGTCGTCGCTGGTGCTGCTGCTGCCGCACGGCATGGAGGGTCAGGGCCCGGACCACTCGTCCGGCCGCCCGGAGCGGTTCCTGCAGCTCTGCGCGCAGGACAACATGCGGGTGGCGAACCCGACCACCCCGGCGAACTACTTCCACCTGCTGCGCCGCCAGGCCCTGTCCAGCAAGCGCAAGCCTCTGGTGGTCTTCTCGCCGAAGTCGCTGCTGCGCCACAAGCTGGCGGTGTCCGGGGTGAACGACTTCACCCAGGGCACGTTCCAGCCGGTTCTCGGCGACGTCGGCAACGGCGGCCAGCCGCTGGACGCCGCCTCGGTGAAGCGGGTGCTGCTCTGCTCCGGCAAGGTCTACTACGACCTGCTCCAGGCGCGTGGCGACCGGGGCATCACGGACACCGCGATCATCCGGATGGAGCAGATCTATCCGCTGTCGGTCGAGGAGCTGAAGGCGGTCCTGTCGCAGTACCCGAACGCCGAGGACTTCGCCTGGGTCCAGGAGGAGCCGGCCAACCAGGGCGCCTGGTCGTTCGTGGCGCTCAACCTGCTGGAGCACCTGGAGGGTGTCCGCCTGCGGCGGATCTCCCGCCCGGCCGCGGCCGCCCCGGCGGTCGGCTCGGCGAAGATGCACGACGCCGAGCAGTCCGCGCTGATCGAGGCGGCGCTTCCGCGCCCGTGACGCGCTCCGTCTCGCGCTGACGAGGGGTCGCTCCGGGTTTCCGGGGCGGCCCTTTTAGCATTCAGGCATGTACTTCACCGATCGTGGCATCGAGGAACTGGTCCAGCGTCGTGGCGAGGAGACAGTCACGCTGGAGTGGCTCGGTGAGCAGCTGCGCACCTTCGTCGACATGCACCCGGAGTTCGAGACGCCGATCGAGCGGCTCGCCACCTGGCTGGCGCGCGACGACGACGACGAGTAATGGTCCTCACCTTCTAGTCGGGACTTTCGGCCCGGTCCGGCAGGTTCCGGGCCGGTAGGTTGAAACGCGTGGCACGCAGCGTCTACGTAGCGGGCTTGGGCCCGTCCGTCGGTAAGGGGACAGTGGCTCTCGGCATCGTCGAGCTGCTCTCCCGTCAAGTGGCGAAGGTGGCCGTGTTCCGGCCGCTGGTCTCCGGGACCGGGCAGGATCCGCTGCTCTCGGTCCTGCGAGAGCGATACCCCGGCCCGGTCGGGGTGGAGGACTCGTTCGGCGTGACCCTCGCCGAGGCCGCGGCGCTGGTCGCCGACGGCCGCCGGGAGGAGCTGATCGGCCGGATCGTCGAGCGCTATCGCGAGGTCGAGCGCCGGTCCAGCGCGGTGGTGGTGATCGGCAGCGACTTCAGTGACAAACCCGGTGAGGGGCACGACGAGCTGCCCCGGGAGCTGGCCTTCAACGCCCGGCTGGCGACCGAGTTCGGCAGCGTGGTGGTGCCGGTGGTCAGCGGCGAGGCACGGACGTGTGAGTCGCTGGCATCGGCGGCCCGCAGTGCGTACCACTCGCTGGCCGACCTGAACGCGACGGTCGTCGCGGTGATCGCCAACCGGGTCCGGCCGCCGGCCCTCGGCTGTGTGCCGGAGGGGCTGCCGGTGCCGTTCTGGGCGATACCCGAGGTGCCCGCGATCGCCGCGCCCACGGTGGGCGAGGTGGCCGCCGCGCTGGACGCGACGGTGGTCTCCGGTGCGGCCGGGGCGCTGGACCGGGACGTGCTCGACTACGTGGTGGGCGCCGGGCAGGTGCCGACCGTGCTGGGCGCGCTGACCGACGGGGCCCTGCTGATCACCGCCGGTGACCGGGCCGACCTGCTGGTGGCCGCCAGCGCGGCGCACGCGGCCGGCAACGTCACCCTGGCCGGTCTGGTCCTCACCCTCGGTGAGCCGGCCGACGAGCGGGCGGTGCGTGTCATCGAGCGTCTCAACACCGGCCTGGCCATGCTGGTCACCAAGACCGACAGCTATCACACGATCTCCGCCGCCGACCGGATCGAGGCGCAGCTCAGCACCCCGCGCAAGATCGAGGCGGCGCTCGGCGTCTTCGAGGAGAACGTCGACGGCGCCGAGCTGTCCCGGCTGCTCGACGTGTCCCGGTCCAGCCGGGTGACGCCGCTGATGTTCGAGAACGACCTGATCGACCGGGCCCGTGCCGACCGCCGGCACCTGGTCCTGCCGGAGGGCACCGAGGAGCGCATCCTGCGGGCCACCGAGACCCTGCTGCGCCGTGGGGTGGCCGATCTGACCCTGCTCGGCGACCCGGAGGAGATCAACCGCCGGGCCCGCGAGATCGGGGTGGAGATCGGTGGAGCCCACCTGATCGACCCCGCGACGTCGTCGCTGCGGGAGGACTTCGCGGTCCGCTACGCGGAGATCCGCAAGCACCGCGGCGTGACCCTGGATCTGGCGTACGACGTGGTCCGCGACGTGAACTACTTCGGCACCCTGATGGTCGCCGGCGGGCTGGCCGACGGCATGGTGTCCGGCGCCACCCACACCACCGCGGCCACCATCCGGCCGGCCTTCGAGATCATCAAGACGGTGCCCGGCCTGACCGTCGCGTCCAGCGTGTTCTTCATGCTGCTCGCCGACCGGGTGCTGGTCTACGGCGACTGCGCGGTCAACCCCGATCCGGACGCCGAGCAGCTCGCCGACATCGCGCTCTCCTCGGCGCAGACCGCCGCCGCGTTCGGCATCGAGCCGCGGGTGGCGATGCTGTCCTACTCCACCGGCAGCTCCGGATCCGGCGCTGACGTGGACAAGGTGGCCGCGGCCACCGCGCTGGTCCGCGAGCGCCGGCCGGACCTGCCGGTCGAGGGCCCGATCCAGTACGACGCGGCGATCGACCCGGCGGTGGCCGCGGCGAAACTGCCCGGCAGCGAGGTCGCCGGCAAGGCCACCGTCTTCGTGTTCCCGGACCTGAACACGGGGAACAACACCTACAAGGCCGTCCAGCGGTCGGCGAACGCGGTCGCCGTCGGCCCGGTGATGCAGGGTCTGCGCCGGCCGGTGAACGACCTGTCCCGGGGCGCGACGGTCAAGGACATCGTGAACACGGTCGCCATCACGGCGATCCAGGCAGGAGCACAATGAGCCGGGTACTCGTACTCAACAGTGGTTCTTCGTCCTTGCGGTATCGCCTTTTCGACGGCGCCGAGGTCCTGGCCAAGGGGCTGGTGCAGCGGATCGGCGAGTCCGGCGGCGACGCGGCCGACCACGGCGAGGCGCTGCGGCGGCTGATGGACGAGCTGGATCTGACCGGGCTGGCCGCGGTCGGGCACCGGGTGGTGCACGGCGGTGAGCGGTTCACCACGGCCACCGTCGTCGACGACGCGGTGCTGTCCGCGATCGAGGAGCTGATCCCGCTCGCGCCGCTGCACAACCCGGCCGCGCTCACCGGGCTGCGGGTGGCCCGCCGGCTGCTGCCGGACGTGCCGCAGGTGGCGGTCTTCGACACCTCGTTCCACTCGACGATCCCGCCGGAGGGCGCGCTCTGGGCGATCGACCGGGAGGTGGCGGCCAAGTGGGGGATCCGGCGCTACGGGTTCCACGGGACGTCACACGCGTACGTCTCGCGGGAGACCGCCCGGCTGCTCGGCAAGCCGGCCGGGGAGACCAACGTGATCACGCTGCACCTGGGCAACGGGGCGAGTGCCGCCGCCGTGCGCGGTGGCCGGAGCGTGGCCACCTCGATGGGCCTGACCCCGCTGCCGGGCCTGGTGATGGGCACCCGGTCGGGTGACGTCGACCCGAGCCTGATCTTCCATCTGCACCGGGAGGCGGGGATGCCGATCGACGAGATCGAGGACCTGCTGACCCGCCGCTCCGGGATGGCCGGCCTGGCCGGGGACAACGACCTGCGGTCGGTGGAGGAGCGCTGCCTGGCCGGCGATCCGGAGGCGACCCTCGCGATCGACGTCTACTGCCGCCGGATCCGCGAGTACACCGGCTCTTACCTGGCCGTTCTCGGCCGGGTGGACGCGATCACCTTCACCGGTGGGGTCGGCGAGAACTCGCGGACGATCCGGGCCCGGGCGCTGGCCGGTCTGGAGGCGCTGGGCATCTCGATCGACCCGGAGCGCAACGCGCGCAACGAGCGGGTCATCTCCCCGGACGGCTCACCGATCGCGGTGTGCGCGGTGCCGACCGAGGAGGAGCTGGAGATCGCCTCGGAGGCCCGCAAGGCGATCGGGTCAGAGGGTTAACCAGGCCAGCAGGGCGACCACGACGAGCGCGACGACGCCGCCGATGACGAAGTAGGGGACCTTGGACGACGCCTCGGAGTCGGGCGTCGTCCGGGTGAAGGCGCGGAACGCCTCGGTGTTGCCGCTCGGGTCGACGTGGTTGTCAGACATGGGTAGGACCCTAGCCAAACGTTTCAAGGATGGCGAAGCGCTGCGCCCGTTCGGCGGAACCCGGTGTGATATCGGCTACCCCCCGCTACCAGGTAACTCTGATCTTTCGCGGGCACAATGAGCCGGGTGTTGCGTCGCCGTTCCTTCCTTTCCCTGGCCGCTCTGACGGGTCTCGCCGCCTGTTCGACCCCCGCTTCCCCCGTCGTGGAGAAACCCTCCGCGTCCGTCGCTCCTGGTGGAGTGCAGACACGGGAGCTGGAGTTCAACCGGGGTGGCGACCGTGCACTGCCGACGAAGGTGTGGCTACCGGCCGGCAGCGGACCCTTCCCGCTGATCTATTTCAGTCACGGGCTCACCTCTCAGCCCGACGACTACGCGGAGCTGCTGAGCGCCTGGGCGACCGCCGGGTTCGTGGTGGCCGGACCGAGATATCCGAACACCTGGTATGAGGCCCCCCAGTTCAACGCCGACGACGTGGTGAACCAGCCGGCCGACGCCCAATTCGTGATCACCGAGCTGCTGACCGCGCTGGCCGGCACCGTCGACCCGCAGCGGATCGCTGCCGCCGGGCACTCGGCCGGCGCCATCACCACCGTCGGCCTGTTCAGCGGCAGCCGGGACGAACGGCTCAAGGCCGGGCTGCTGATCGCCGGACGGCAGATGCCCCAGCCGGCCCCGTTCACCGGGCCCGCCGCGCCGCTGCTGTTCGTGCAGGGCAAACTCGACGAGACGGTCACCTACGAGCAGGCGTACGGGGCGTACAACGAGGTCACCTGGCCCAAGGGCTTCCTGGAGCTCCCGCAGGGCACCCACCTGCCGCACCGCGACCAGCCGGCGGTGGTGGCCGAGACCACCACCGACTTCTGGCGCTGGACCCTCACCGGTGACGAGGCCGCCAAGGACCGGCTGCCGCAGGACGCCGCCAAGGGTGGGGTGGCCGGCCTGAGCAGCACGTTCTAGATCTCGACGACGATCTTTCCGAACACATCGCCGGCAGCGAGACGCTCGAAAGCCGCGGTGGCCTCGCCGAGGGCGAACGTCGAGTCGATCACCGGCCGGACCGTGCCGTCGGCGACCAGGCCGAGCAGGGCGGCCAGCTCGTCCGGGGTGCCCATGCTGCTGCCCAGGATCTCCAGCCGCATGGCGAACACCCGGCGCAGATCCACCCGGGCCAGATGCCCGGCGGTGGCGCCGCAGACCACGATCCGGGCGCCCGGCGCCGCACACTTCATCGAATGGTCGAACGTGGGCTCACCCACCGACTCGATCACGATGTCGACCCGCTCCGGAAGCCGCGCGCCCGGCTCCACCGCCGTCGCGCCCAGCCCGGCGATCCGCTCCCGCTTCCCGGGATCACGGCTGGTCGCGTACACCCGCTTGCCCATCGAGACGGCGAGCGCCACCGCCGCCGTCGCCACTCCCCCGCCCGCGCCCTGGACCAGGACCGCGCCGGCCTCCGCGGCCCGGCCCCGGGTCACCAGCATGTGGTAGGCGGTCAGCCAGGCCGTCGGCAGGCAGGCCGCCTCGGCGAAGGACACCCCGGCCGGTTTGCGCACCAGGTTGCCCGGAGGGGCCGCCAGCCGCTCGGCCAGGGTGCCCGGGTGGCGCTCGGAGAAGAGCGAGAAGCCCCGCGGGTCGGCCTTGTCCTCCACCACCGGGTAGACCACGACCTCGTTGCCGTCCGGGTCCACCCCGGCGGCGTCACAGCCGAGGATCATCGGCAGCCGGTCGGCGGACAGGCCCACCCCGCGCAGCGACCAGAGGTCGTGGTGGTTGAGGGAGGCCGCCCGCACCTCGACGGCCACCCAGCCGTCGGGGACGGCGAGCGGCAGCTCCCCCACCGTCAGTCCGGTGAGCGGATCGTCGGGGCTCAGGTCGGAGGCGTACGCGGCACGCATCCTCCGACCTTAGCCTCCATTAAGGCCTCACGCGTGCTGAGTCTCCACGGCCCGTTCGGCGGCCGGGGCGACGGAGAGCCGGGCCACACCGTCCTCGATGGCGGCCGCGGCCACCGCGGCGGCGACCGCCGGAGCGACCCGCGGGTCCAGCGGCGACGGCACGATCGCGTCCGGGCGCAGGTCGTCGGCGACGATCGCGGCGATGGCGTCGGCGGCGGCCACCTTCATCCGGTCGGTGATCGTGGTGGCCCGCACGTCCAGCGCCCCGCGGAAGATCCCCGGGAACGCCAGCACGTTGTTGATCTGGTTGGGGAAGTCGCTGCGCCCGGTGGCGACGATCGCGGCGTGCCGGTGGGCGACCGTCGGGTGGACCTCCGGGGTCGGGTTGGCCAGGGCGAAGACGATCGCGCCGGGCGCCATGCCGGCCACCGCCTCCTCCGGGATGCTGCCGCCGGAGACCCCGATCAGCACGTCCGCGCCGATCAGGGCCTCCGTGATCGCCCCGGTCCGGCCGGAGAAGTTGGTGGTCGCGCCGATCTCCGCCTTCATCCCGCTCAGGTCGCCGCGCTCGGCGTGGATGATGCCGCGGGAGTCGACGACGATCATGTTGGCGCCCTGGACACCGGCCGCGATCAGCGTCCGGGTGATGGCGACACCGGCCGCGCCGGCCCCGCTGACCACCACGCGCAGGTCGTCGACGGCGCGGCCGAGGAGCCGGGCGGCGTTGCGCAGCGCGGCGAGCGTGACCACCGCGGTGCCGTGCTGGTCGTCGTGGAAGACCGGGATGCCGAGTTCGGCGTCCAGGCGGCGCTCGATCTCGAAGCAGCGCGGCGCGCTGATGTCCTCCAGGTTGATCCCGCCGAACGACGGGGCCATCGCCTTGACCGTGGCGATGATGCCCTCGACGTCCTGTGTGTCCAGCACGATCGGGATCGAGTCGACGCCACCGAACTGCTTGAACAGGACCGACTTGCCCTCCATCACCGGCATGGCGGCCCGGGGCCCGATGTTGCCGAGGCCGAGCACGGCGGAACCGTCGCTGACCACGGCGACCGTGTTGGCGGTCCAGGTGTAGTCGGGGTAGAGCGTCTCGTCCTCGGCGATCGCCTCACAGACCCGGGCCACCCCTGGTGTGTACGCCAGGGAGAGGTCGTCCTTGCTGGCCAGTGGGACCGTCGCGCTCATCGTCATCTTGCCCCGGCGGTGCAGGTCGAAGACCGGATCGGCGGCGAGGGCGGGATCGAGCTCGAAACTGAAGAATGACACGGTGAAACTCCACACTGCATCGACATTGATACGTGGCACCTACTGGAATCCTGGTCGCGAGTATGCGCCTGGACCGCGGTGCGATGCGGGGATCACCCGGTACAACCACCACCAGCGCGGGTGTGCGCTGGGGATCAGAGGACACTAACGTACCCGTGATGGTCTCGGGTAGTACCGGAATATCACACGCCCGATGACGTCGGCGACGCCGTGAGCACGGGAATCGTCGGTCACGAACTCGTTGTCACCGACCAGCCACCACCCGCCGTCGCGTTCCTCCACGGCTCGTTTGACGACCAGCAGACCGGGCCGGGACCGGAAGCGCGCGACCACCACGTCACCGCTCCTTACCGCACGGCTGCCCCGCCGCACGATCAGGGCGTCTCCGGCCCGCAGCGTGGGAACCATCGAGGGGCCGCTGACCAGCACGGCGAACACGGGTAATTGCCATCTCAAGGCATCAAGCCTCCGTCGCGTTACGTCCGGGATGTAAGGGGTAGGGTCAATCCTGGATCATCGCAAACTCTATGGAGGAGTCCTGATGCGACTTCCGCGTTTCCTCACCCCGCGCACCGTGGTCAGCGCCCACTGCGACCTGCCGTGCGGCGTCTACGACCCGGCCCAGGCCCGGATCGAGGCCGAGTCGGTCAAGGCGATCGCCGAAAAGTACGCGGCCAACACCGACCCCGAGTTCCGCACCCGCGCCATCCTGATCAAGGAGCAGCGCGCCGAGCTCGTCAAGCACCACCTCTGGGTGCTCTGGACCGACTACTTCAAGGCCCCGCACTTCGAGAAGTACCCGCACCTGCACCAGCTCTTCAACGAGGCCACCAAGCTGGCCGGCGCCGCCGGCGCCAAGGGCAAGGTCGACGTCGCGGTCGCCGACGAGCTGCTCGGCAAGATCGAGGAGATCTCCAAGATCTTCTGGGAGACCAAGCAGGCCTGAGCCTCGCGATTCATCCGCCGGCCGGCCGCCCTTTGGCGGTCGGCTGTCGTGTTTTCCGCCCCTTTGTGGAAAACAGGCGGTGACCAGGTGGTCCCGCAGCGTCCGCCAGCCGCTAGAGTCTCCCCATCGGGAGGAGGGGGCCGAGTGACTCAGGTGACGGAGACCGGGCCGGACGTCGGAGACGACGTCGTACTACTGACGGTGCCCGCCGACGGCGGATACCTCGGCGTCCTCCGGACGGCTACCGCGGGCCTGGCGGCCCGCCTGCATTTCGCCCTCGACGAGATCGAGGACCTGCGCATCGCCGTCGACGAGGCCTGCGCCATGCTGCTGGCGATCGCCACGCGCAACGCAGAGCTGGAGTGCCGGTTCGCGGTGACCGAGGACGCGCTCACCGTCGAGGTGACCGTCGCCACGGTGCGCGGGGCGAAACTGCCGTCGGAGTCGTCGTTCGCGTGGAAGGTGCTGACCGCGCTGACCACCTCCGCCGAGGCCGCGGCGACCGGCAGGCAGGCGACCATCCGTCTGCTCACCCGCCGGACGGACTACTGACCTCGCGGATCTCAGCCGACCCCGGATCTCAGCGCACCGTCTCCGCGATGTAGTCGAGGTGGGCCGCGGCGGCACGCCGTGCGCCCTCCGCGTCGCGTTCGGTGAGACAGGCCAGGATCGCCCGATGGTCGGCGTCGATACGCACCCAATACCCCTCGGGCAGGTCCCCGATCACCTCTTCGCCATAACTCACCTGGTAGAGCGGCCGCCCCACCAGCTCGAAGAGCGGGTTCCCGGTCGCCTTCGCCATCGCCCGATGGAACGCCGAATGGGCGGCCATCATGGTGTCGAAGTCGTCGATCACCGGATCGAAGAGCGCCCCGCGCAGCTCGGTGAGATGCGATTCCTCCCGGCGCAACGCGGCCAGCCCGGCGGCCGGCACCTCCAGGGCCCGGCGCAACTCCAGCAGATCGGCGAAGCCGACCGCGGCCGAGTGAGTGAGCAGGGCGAAACCCGTGGAGAGCCCGTCGGCCAACTGCTCGGCGTCGGGATGGGCGACGAAACTACCGCCGGTGACACCTCGCGTCGTGACGATGAGGTGCTGGCTGGCGAGCAGGCGAAGGGCCTCCCGTACCGTACTCCGGCTGACGCCGATCTTGACGCACAGCTCGGGTTCGGGTGGGAGACGCTCGCCGGGTTGCAGGCGCCCGGATGTGATCTCCGCGCGCAACTCGTCGGCGAGCTGCTGATAGGCGGGTGGGCGCACCGTTGAGCCGGTCACCCGTTCAGGTTAGGCCCTGATCGGCTTCCGGAGACCCGTTAATCGACGCCCAACGCTCGACTACTCGGTGGCACCAGCACCAGCGCTGCGGTCACCACCCCCAGAACGAGCAGGGCGACACCCGCCCAGACGGTGCCGAACTGGATCAGGAAACCGCCGGTGGCCAGCAGGAACAGCTGCACCACCACGGCCGGCCCGCGGGCCCGGACGGCGCGGCGCCCGAGAGCGCGCGCGACCAGGAAGACCGAGACCGCGGCGAGGGCGGCCATCACGGTCAGCGAGGCGGCGATCGCGATGATGACGTTGTCGCGGGTCAATTCGAGAACGATTAGGTACGCCGTGAGCACGGCCAGGCCGGCGCTCTCCAGATAGAGGAGGCGCACCCCCCAATCGAGGGTAGGAACGCTGGTCACTGCTGCACCTTACCCACCCCTGAGCACACCGGTTACCGGTACAGTGCCGCGCATGCGCGCGCTGCTTGTCGTCAATCCCCGGGCGACGACGACCAGTGAGCGCAGTCGCGACGTGCTGGTGCGGGCGTTGCGCAGCGCCGTGGACCTGACCGTGGCCTACACCGAGCACCGGGGGCACGCCACCCGGCTGGCGCGCGACGCGGCCGAGAGCGGTGTCGACGTGGTGGTCACACTCGGCGGCGACGGCACCGTGAACGAGGCGGTCAACGGGCTGCTCACCGCCTCGACCGCGCTCGGCGGGCTGCCCGGCCCGATCGCCGGCCGGCTTCCGGCGCTCGGCGTGGTCCCCGGCGGATCCACCAACGTCTTCGCCCGCGCGCTGGGCCTGCCGCGCGACTGGGCCGACGGCACGAGCGTGATCCTGGACGGGATCCGCGACGGCCGGCACCGGGTGATCGGTCTCGGACGCGCCGACGACCGCTGGTTCACCTTCACCGCCGGGCTCGGCTGGGACGCCGCGACGATCCGCCAGGTGGAACGGGCCCGCCGGCGCGGCCGTACCTCGACGCCGTCCCTCTACCTGCGGGCGACCTTCGGCCAGTTCCTCACCGGCGTCGACCGGAAGAACCCGGCGCTGACCGTGGAGTGGCCGGGTGAGACGCCGGACACCCTGCTCAGCACCGTGATCGTGCAGAACACCGCGCCCTGGACGTACGTCGGTGACCGTCCTGTCCATTTGAATCCGGACGCCTCGTTCGATCTCGGGCTCGATGTGGCCGCCCTGCGAAAGCTGAGCATTCCGAGCAGTGCCCGGACCGTGACACAACTCGCGTGGCGCGCCGGTGATCCACGAGGTAAACAGGTGTTGCGACGCCACGACGTCGCGGAGTTCACCGTCGTGGCGTCCCGGCCCCAGCCCTTCCAGCTGGACGGCGACTACCTAGGGGATCGACAGAAGGTGCACTTCGTGTCCGTCCCCTCGGCTTTGCGTGTGATCTGCTGATCGCGGGGTAGGAGTACCGGACAGGTGCTCACGATCCGTTACAGAAACACGGGCAAAAGGTCGGCGAAGTGGCCGAGACCGTACTACATTGATGGGAGCGTTCGTCAACCGGCTCTGGCAGGAACGGCAGAACCGGACATATGGGTGCGTGAGCCAGCTCACCCGCCCGGAGAAACTTCCGGCGCTACCCTTGACATCGCGTGAGTTCGTGAAAGCATTCACAAGCGATAAGAAGTAACCGGTTGCCGCTTGTGCGCGTTCCTAATACAGAAGCGCAGAAGAGCACCAAACACAAAAGCTTGCTAACGCATCGGTGAGCGTACGGGCACAAGCCGTCGCCAGCCACTGCGCTCGCATATAGGTAAACAGCACTGTTTTCATTACCCCATCCGAAACAAGGAGTTTGCCGCCATGGACTGGCGTCACGATGCGATCTGCCGCGACGAGGACCCCGAGCTGTTCTTCCCGATCGGGACGAGTGGTCCGGCGCTCCTGCAGGTCGAGCAGGCCAAGGCCGTGTGCCGGCGGTGCCCGGTGACCGAGTCGTGCCTCGCTTGGGCACTGGAGTCGGGTCAGGACGCCGGCGTTTGGGGCGGGATGAGCGAAGACGAACGGCGCGCCGTCAAGCGTCGCGGCGGTCTTCGCGTCGGCGCCCCCACCGCCTGAATCAATCCCCCACACAGCATTTTCGCCCCGGGCCGGTCGGCACGGGGCGTCTTGCTGTTTGCGGTCACTCACCCTGCGTTCCCATTCCACAGTGCGCTAATGCGATCACGGTACGTTTAGCCGGATCCACGAAATGATCTCGAAATTCCGATCAAGCCGCTTTGCGTCGCCACTCCGGCACACTCCGCATAGGACGATCGCGATTCCCCGCAACCTATTGCCGTTTCGTCGCACAACGCAGAGTGATCAACACCCAGAGTGATCGCTCGGTCGGCCTCTCAGCAACTTCTGCTGACATTGGCAGCCATCTCTCAGGCAGCCCGCCCTGAGCCGCGCAGAGCCCGCTGAAGCCCTCACCCCTCAGTCGGGGGCAGACAGAACGTTCTCCACCGCGCACAGTGGATCTCCAGCCGCAGAACCCCACCCCGTAACACGCCCCACCGCCCCGCCCCGCGCCACTTCCAGCACCGGCGGGTCCCCGGTCGGTATGGACGCCCCGGTCGGTGTGGACGGCCCGGGCAGAACCGCCCCACTTTCCGGCCGACCAGACCACAACGCGGCACTCCAGAACCACCACCTCCGCACATGCCGGCACCGGGCCCAACCCCCGCCGAAACTCGGCACGCCAAACCCGGCACCACCACACGCGCCAACTCCCGGTCCGCTCCTCACCACAGCGCGGCACCCAGGTCGGGGCGGGCAATACACGTCCGGGCATGAACCGGCCGAGAGCGCAAACCAAACCGGCGCCTCATCATGTGCCGACCTTCGGCTCAACCCGCGCCGAAGATCGGCACACCAACCGCACCACCGCCATGCGTGCCAACTCACGGTCCGATCCACGCCGAAACGCGGCACGCCAAAGCCCGCGCTACCGCACGTGCCAACTTCCGGCCCGATCCGCGCCGAAAAACGGCACACCAGAACGCACCACCGCCGTGCGTGCCGATTTGTGGTGCGATCCTCGCCGGGCGGCGGCACGTCAGAGCCTGCGATACCGTATGTGCCGAAATATGGTCTGATTCGGGCCGGAATTTGGCTCGTGGGTCGGGCCTTGGAGTCGAGGGCTCAGGCGGCTAACGGGAGCGGGCGGTTCAGGACTGATTCGGCTCGGGAGCCGATCAGGCGTACCAGCTCGGGGGTGTCGCCCAGCGGCTCGGCGACCGTGACCGCCCCGGCGGACCTGGCGGCGTCCATCGCGGCGTCGTAGAGCAGTCCCGGCGCCAGGAAGTAGGCGGCGACTCCGACCCGCCGGGCACCGGCCTCACGCAGACGGGTCACGGCCTCGTCCGCACGGGCTCCGGGACCGGACGCGTAGGCGACAGCGGACGGCAGACCCAGCCGTCGGCCCAGCGCGGCAGCCGCGTCGGCGACGGTCTGACGGGCGGCGGCGTCCCGAGTCCCGGCCGCGGCGAGCACCACCGCATCCAGGTCGCCAGGAAGTTCCACCGTGTCCAGGTCGCTGAGGAGTTCCACCGCGTCCAGGTCGCCGGCGCTCGCCCGGCAACCGGGGTCGCCGGATCCAGCAGCGAACAACCGGCAGTCGTGAGCAGCGGAGCCGTCCACATCAAGCCGAAGGCCGTGGGCGGCGGCGTCCGCGGCAGGCCGAAGATCGTGGGTGGTGGAAACGGCCGGACGGAGACCGTGGGCGGTAGACGCGGCCGGGCGGAGACCGTGGGTGACGGAGGCGGCGAGGCGGCGGGTCAGGGCGGCCAGCAGCAACGGTGACGCCGGGCCGAGGACGTCGGTCGCGGTGACCGTGAGCGGCAGGGCCTCGGCCTCCCGGATGACCGCGGGCAGATCGACCCGGCCGTGGTAGGCGGCGGTCAGCAGCAGGGGCACCAGGACGGCGCGCGGGCCGGGCAGGGCGGCCAGCACGTCCAGCGGCCGGGGCCCGGCGTGGTCCAGGTAGGAGGCGCGGACCCGCCAGCCGGGGTGGGCCCGCTGGACCGCCCGGGCCAGGGCGGTGGTGGAGGCGGCGGCGCGGGGATCACGGCTGCCGTGGGCTACCAGGACCACGGCCGGCCGGTGATCGCCGATCAGACGTGCAGACCGCATTCGGTCTTCTCGAACATCGCCCAGCGGCCGGCGCGCGGGTCCTCCCCGGCCTTGGTGCGGCGGGTGCACGGCCAGCAGCCGATCGACCCGTACCCCTTTTTGAACAGCTCGTTGACCGGCACGTTCCACCGGCTGATGTACGCGTCCACGTCGTCCTGGGTCCAGGCGGCGATCGGGTTGACCTTCACCTTGCCCTTCTTGGCGTCGAAGGCGACGACGGGCGTGTTGGCGCGGGTGGGTGATTCGTCGCGGCGCAGGCCGGTGGCCCAGGAGTCGTAGTCGGCGAGGGCGCGTTCCAGCGGTTCGACCTTGCGCAGGAAGCAGCATTCGTCGGGGCTGCGGGCGAAGAGCCGGGGCCCGTATTCGCCGTCCTGCTGGCCGACGGTGAGCCGGGGGCGGACGGAGCGGACGTTGACGTTCATCGTACGGATGACGGTGTCCCGGACTTTGAGGGTTTCCGGGAAGTGCAGGCCGGTGTCGAGGAAGACCACGTCGACGCCGGGGGCGGCCCGGGAGAACAGGTGGGCGACGACGGCGTCGGCCATCGAGCTGGTGACGCAGAACCGTTCGCCGAACGTGTCGGCCGCCCATTTGGCGATCTCTTCGGCGGGCGCGCCTTCGAGCTCCTGGGCGGCGGTGTCGGCGAGGGCCTTCAGCTCGGCGGGTTTTCGGCGGGTGGAGTCCGCGGGTTCGCTGAGATTGATCAGGCTCAGGCCGGAGGCGTTGAGGAGGCTCATCTGTTGACTCCCTTGGACAGAAGACCGACGAACTTGATCGAGAAGACACGGGCGCAGGAGTGGCACTCCCACGCGCCGTGTGATGCCTCGTTGGGACGCAGGTCCTCGTCGCCGCAGTACGGGCAGTACATCGGAGCCTGTCGTTCGCTCATTTCAGGAGCTCCTCTTCGGCGCGGAGCACCCAGTTGGAGAAGGTCTCGCCGTCGGAGCGGCCGCTGAGGTAGTGCTTGGCGACTCGTTCCACGTACTCCGGAAGCTCTTCGGCGGTGGTTTTGAGACCGCGGACCTTGCGCCCGAATCCGGCGGTCTCACCCTTGGCCATGCCGAGTGCGCCACCGAGGTGGATCTGGAAGCCTTCGACCTGCTCGCCGTGCTTGTTCATGACCAGCTGGCCCTTGAGCCCGATGTCGGCGACCTGGGTCCGGGCGCAGGCGTTGGGGCAGCCGTTGATGTGGATCGACAGGTCGGCGTCGAAGTCCTTGAGACGGCTCTCCAGCCGGGCCACCAGTTCCTCGCCGCGGGCCTTGGTCTCGACGATGGCGAGTTTGCAGTATTCGATGCCGGTGCACGCCATGGTGCCGCGGCGGAAGGCCGAGGGGCGGGCTTCCAGCCCGATCCCGCGCAGGCCGGTGATGAACGGTTCCACCTGGTCGTCGGCGATGTCCAGGACCAGGAGTTTCTGGTACGCGGTGAGGCGCACCCGGTCCGAGCCGTGCTGTTCGACCAGGTCGGCGAGTTTGGTGAGCTGGGTTCCGGAGGACCGGCCGACGACCGGGGCGGCGCCGATGTAGTTGCGGCCGTCCCGCTGCTTGTGCACGCCGATGTGGTCGAGCGGCTTCTCCGGCAGTTCGGGTGCCGGGCCGTCGAGCAGGGCGCGGCCGAGGTATTCCTTCTCCAGGATCTCGCGGAACTTCTCCACGCCCCAGTCGGCGAGCAGGAACTTGAGGCGGGCGCGGTGCCGCAGGCGGCGGTAGCCGTAGTCGCGGAAGATGCCGACGACGCCCTCCCAGACGTCCGGGATGTCTTCCAGCGGCACCCAGACGCCGAGGCGTTCGGCCAGTCGCGGGTTGGTGGAGAGGCCGCCACCGACCCACAGGTCGAAGCCGGGGCCGTGGTCCGGGTGCACCACGCCGACGAGCGAGATGTCGTTCGCCTGGTACGGCCCGTCGGGCAGCCAGGAGATCACCGACTTGAACTTGCGGGGCAGGTTGGAGTAGCGGGGGTCGCCGACGTACCGCTTGACGATCTCGTCGATGGCCGGCGTCGCGTCGATCACCTCGTCGACCGCGACTCCGGCGACCGGGCTGCCCAGCACGACGCGGGGGCAGTCGCCGCACGCCTCGGTGGTCTGCAGGCCGACCGCTTCGAGGCGGCGCCAGATCTCCGGCATGTCCTCGACCCGGATCCAGTGCAGCTGGATGTTCTGCCGGTCGGTGATGTCCGCGCTGTCCCGGGCGAACTCGGTGGAGATCTGCGCGATGACGCGCAGCTGGGCGAGGTTGAGTGAGCCGGCGTCGCAGCGGACCCGGAGCATGAAGTATTCGTCTTCCAGCTCCTCCGGCTCCAGCACCGCGGTGCGGCCGCCGTCGATGCCGGCTTTGCGCTGGGTGTAGAGCCCCCACCAGCGGAACCGGCCGCGCAGGTCGGCCGGGTCGATCGAGGAGAAGCCGCCGTGGGCGTAGATGTTCTCGATCCGGGCCCGGACGTTGAGCGGGTTGTCGTCCTTCTTGCTGCGCTCGTTGGGGTTGAGCGGCTCCCGGTGTCCGAGCGCCCACTGACCCTCACCACGCGCCTTACGCGGGCGGGCGGCGGCAGTGTTTCCAATCGCCATCTCGGCGGTCCTCCGGGTTTCGTGGGCGCACGAACCCGCTCACGGCCCTCGGAGGCTCGTGACATCTGTGTCAGGAGTGGGCCCGGCGGTCGCGCACCCGGAAAATGGAAATCGGGCGTCGTCAGGAAGCCGGACACATGGCGCTGCGGACACGGCCGTAGTCGACGTGGCGGCGGGCCACGAAGCGGCGGTCAACTGCAGCGGTCATGTCGGCAAGCCTCTCACGCCCGGGGATTCTGGGCCAGCGCGGTCCAGATTTCGGGAGTGTGCCGAGTTACACAACGCCAACATCTTGTAACAGTTGACCTCTAAGCTGTATCGCCACTCCCGGTTACCATTCCAGCACAGTGGGTCGGGATGGTGGGGAGGCGCGCATGCGCGGACGGGCCGCCCTCCCGTTCCTGATCCCAGCCGTCACCATGCTGATCATCGGGCGTGCCGGCCTGGACACCCCGGCGCCCGGCCCCGGGGAGGGGCTGCCCGCCGCCGGCCCGGCCACGATCATCGCGCTGGCCCGCGCCGAGGACTCCGTGGGGCTCGGCTACCACCTGCTGCTGTTCTCCTGGAGCGAGCTGGCCGGCGACTCGATCACGACGCTCCGGGTGCCGTCGCTGATCGCGGTGGTGCTCGCCGCCGGGCTGACCGGCGAACTCGGCCGGCGGCTGCTCACCCCGGGCGCCGGCCTGTGCGCCGGGCTGCTGCTGGTGTCGCTGCCGGCGGTCAGCCGGGCGGCGCAGAGCGCCCAGCCGTGGGGACTGTCGCTGCTGCTCGGGACGCTGGCGACCCTGCTGCTCTACCTGGCGCTGGACCGGCCGGGCTGGGCACGCTGGCTGGGGTACGGCTCGGCGGTGGCGCTGACCGGCCTGGTCCACCCGGCGGCACTGCTGATGCTCGGCGGGCACGCGTGGACGGTCCTGTCCCGGTGGCGGCTGAGTCGCGAGCGCGCCCTGTTCTGGTGGTTCCCGGTGACCGTGTCGTCCCTCGTACCCCCGGCGCCGTTGATCTCCCTCGGGGTGCGCCAGCACACCGCCCTGTTCTCCTGGCGCCCGGACGCGCCCTGGGACCTGGCCCGCGCCGCTCCGGCGGAGTTCTTCGGCTCGCTCACCGCCGGGCTGGTGCTGATCGGCATGACCCTGGCCGCCCGCTGGACCGACCGGGCCCTGCTCCGCGAGCTGGCCGTGCTCGCCCTGCTGCCGCCGGTGACGCTGGTCGCGGGGTCGTTCCCGGCCGGGCCGCTGTGGGCGCCCCGGCACGCGCTGATCGCCCTGCCCCCGGTGGTGCTCTGCGCCGCGGCCGCGGTCCGCGGGCTGCGCGCCCGGACCCTGATCGCGGTGGTCCTGGTGGCCGCCCTCGGGGTACCGCAGCAGATGGCCGTCCGGCGCGCCGACGGCCATCTGGTCACCGCTTTCCGAGTGGCACCACCAGCACCGCCTCGGTGCCGCCGCCGGCCCGGTTGCGCAGCTCGATGCTGCCGCGCAGTTCCCCGGTCGCGAGCGCCCGGACGATCTGCAGACCCAGCCGCTTGCCGCCCTCGGGCTTGAACCCGTCCGGCAGGCCCTGGCCGTTGTCGGCGACCGTGACGTGCAACTGCTTGCGGAACCGGTGCGCGGAGACCACCACCTCACCGGGGCTCTCCGGCACCACCGGCTCGGCGTCGTCGTCCTCCGGCGCCGGGAAACCGTGCTCCACCGCGTTGATCAGCAGCTCGTTGAGCACCATCACCAGCGAGGTGGCGATCTCGGCGGGCAGCACGCCGAAGGTGCCCTCCCGGCGCATCCGCACCGGATAGCTGGTGGCGGCGACCTCGGTGGCGGCGGTGGCCACCCGGTCCACGATGCCGTCGAACTCGACCGCCTCGTCACTGGACATCGAGAGGGTCTCGTGCACCAGGGCGATCGACGCCACCCGGCGCACCGACTCCTCCAGGGCCATCCGGGCCTCCGGGGCGTCCACCCGGCGGGCCTGCAGGCGCAGCAGCGCGGCGACGGTCTGCAGGTTGTTCTTCACCCGGTGGTGGATCTCCCGGATGGTGGCGTCCTTGGTCATCAGCGCGCGCTCCCGGCGGCGCACCTCGGTCACGTCCCGGACCAGGACCAGCGAGCCGATCGGCACCCCGGCCGGCAACAGTGGCAGGGCCCGGATCAGCACGGTCGCCCCGCGGGCCTCCATCTCCATCCGGGCCGGGAACTCACCGCGCAGCGAGGACAGGATGCGCTCGGCGGCGTCGTTGCCCTCCAGCGGGTCGCCGGACAGCCGGCTGGACAGTTTTGCCAGCTCCTCGCCGACCAGGTGGGCGTTGAACCCGAGCCGGCGGTAGGCGGACTGCGCGTTCGGGCTGGCGTAGGTCACCTTGCCGGACGCGTCCAGCCGGATCAGGCCGTCACCGACCCGCGGCGCCGAGGTGATCTCACCGGGGTGCCGCGGGGGCGGGAAGGTGCCGTCGGCGACCATCTGCGCCAGGTCGTCGGCGGTGGTCAGATAGTTGAGTTCGAGCTGGCTCGGGGTGCGGGCGGTGCTCAGGTTGGTGTCCCGGCCGATCACCGCGATCACCTCGCTGAAGCCCTCCTCCACGTCGCTCTCGTCGCGGCGGCGCACCGGGATGGCCTCGTGGCGGGCGGGAGTGTCCCCATACCAGACCGGGTCACCCTCCCGCCAGATCCGCTCCTGGGTCAGCGCCACCTCGAGATGCGCCACCTCCGGGCCGCCGACGATCTTGCCGACCTGGTCGTCCTGGTATGCCGTGGGCGCGGTGACCGGCCGCACCTGGGCCACGCAGAGGAACTCCCGTGGCTTCCGCGGTTGCCGCGGATCCCCCTTGATCGGGACCCAGAGCAGCAGGTCGGCGAAGGACAGGTCGGACAACAACAGCCAGTCACCGGCGAGCCGGTGCAGGTGGTCGATGTCGCCGGCGTTGAGGGTGGTGTGCTCCTCGACGAGATCACGCAGCGTGGACACGAACCCAGCCTATGCGGCGCCGCCACCTCGCGGGTCACCCGAGGACCGTGACCCGCGAGACAGCGGGTCAGAGCGTGCTGGTCACCTTCTTCAGGCCACGGGGCGCGTCCGGGTCCTCGCCGCGGGCCAGCGCCAGCGCGAGCGCCAGCTGCTGCAGCGGCAGGATGTCGAGCAGCGGCGAATACCGTTCGTCGACGGCCGGGACGGCGAGCCGCCCGGAGGCGCCGGGCACGTCGGCGGCACCGACGGTGACCACGTCGGCACGGCGCTCACCGAGCCGGGTCACCACGTCGCGCATCGCGTTGCCGCCGGGGCCCTCGCCGACCACGGCGAGCACCGGGATGTCCGGGTCGGCCATGGCGAGCGGGCCGTGCAGCAGGTCGGCGCCGGAGAAGGCGAGCGCCGGCAGGTAGGACGTCTCCATCAGTTTGAGCGCGGTCTCCCGGGCGGTCGGGTACGCGTATCCCCGCCCGGTGGCGACCAGGCTGGAGGCGAAGCGGTAGCGCTGGGCCAGCTCGGTGGCGGCGGTGCCGGCCAGGGTCTGCTCGGCGAGCCGGGGCAGCCGCTCCAGCGCGGCGCGCTCCTCGGCGGGCAGCCGGCCGTCACCGGCCCGGACGCCCTCGATCAGCATCAGCAGGGCGAGCAGCTCGGCGGTGTAGGTCTTGGTGGCGGCGACCGCCCGCTCGTGCCCGGCGACCACGTCGATGGACAGCTCGGCGGCCTTGGCCAGCGTCGAGTCGGGGTTGTTGGTGACGGCCAGGGTGGTGGCCCCGGTCTCCCGGGCGACCTCGAGCACGCCGGTGAGGTCGGGTGAGCCGCCACTCTGGCTGACCCCGATCACCAGCGTGCCGGTGAGGTCGGGGCGGGCGCCGTAGAGCGTGATCGCGCTCGGCGAGGCGCTGGCCACCGGCAGCCCGAGACGGATCTCGGCCAGGTAGGCGCCGTAGAGCGCGGCGTGATCGGAGGTGCCGCGGCCGACGAAGAGGATGCTGCGCGGCGCGCGGCGGGCCACCTCGGCGGCCACCTCGGCGATCGCGCCGGACGGCTCCTCCTCCAGCAGCCGCGCGAAACCGGCGGGTTGTTCCGCGATGTCCGCCGCCATCCCCAGGCCTCGCTGTGTCACGTGATCCTCCCCATCTGGCGCGATCCTTGCGCTGTCCATGCTCAGTCTTGCAAGAAGCTGCTCATTGAGTCAAGGTTTCGTGCACTAATGAGCAAACGTGAGGACTGACAACTGGCGGCTGTTCCCCTAGGGTCTTCACTCGTGGATTCCCCCTCGGCCCGCCGTGATGTCGCGCGCGCTCGCGACGCCCTCGAACGCGGCGAAACCACGCCCCTCGCCACCCATCTCGCCGCGGCTCTGGCCCATTCCCCGGCCCTGCCCGAGATCCACGAACTGCTCGGCCGCCTGGCCGCCCGCGCCGGTGGCGGCCTGGACCTCTTCCCGCTGGAGGCGCACGCCCCGGCCGGCCGGCTCGCCGCCCGCGCCCACCTGCTCGCCGCCGCCGGCCGCCCCGAGGAGGGCCTGCCGCTGCTCGCCGCGGCCAGCGGGCTCGCACCGGCGCACGACTGGGCCGGCGTGCCGTGGGTCGCCGACCCGGCCCTCGGCACCCGGATCGCCCCGGGGCTGCTGGCCCGGACGGTGATGCGGCTCTGCACCGCGGTCGGCGACCCCGCGCCGCCCACGACCGTGACACCGCTGCGGCCCTACCTGAGTGTGGTCCGGTTCGCGGTGGCCGCGCACGGCGAGCACGCGATGCTGCTCGGTGCCGGCTCGGCGCTGGCGCGCCGGCTCGGCGAGGTCCGTCTGGCGGTGGAATGGGCCGGCCGCGGCGCTCGCGCTCAGCCGTCCAAGCTGGCCGAGATCTGGCTGGGGTACGCGTACCGCAGCGCCGGACGGATGCCCGAAGCCCTGGCCGCACTGCGCCGGGCCGTCGCCTACGACCCGGACGACCTCTCGGTCTACGCCGACGTGGCCGCCACCCTGGCCGACCTGGGCCGGCTGGACGAGGCGCTGCGCTGGACCGAGCTGGCCCTGGAGCGCGACCCGCACTTCGACTGCGTGGTGCACACCGCGCACCGGCTGCGCCACCGGGCCGACGGCGACGTCGAGCACCTGGTCGGGCTGGCCGACTTCGTCCGCGACCACCCGGACGACGCGCACGAGCACACCGATCTGGAGGAGTGCTGCCGCAACACGCCGTGGCTGGGCGGTCTGCCGTCCGGGGCGCCACTGCCGGCCGGCCGCGCCCCGGTGAACGCCCGGCCGTCGGCTGACGCCCTGCACCGGCTGCAGCGGGTGGCCGGGGCGTCCTGGCCGCACCCGCCCGGCGCCTACGACCGCGCGCTGGGCCTGGTGCTGGTGGAGCCGTGGGAGCTGCTGGCGCTGCTGGCGCATCCGGAGACGGCACGGGCCGACCAGCAGAGTGGTCTGGAGGTGTGGGCCTGTCTCGGGCTGCTGCACCACGGCGCCGAGGAGCCGTGGCTGGAGTCGAGCCGCCGGCGCCTGCTGCTCGGGCTGCTCGACGGTGACGTGGACCGGGTGACCCAGGCGGCGCTCTTCGCCCTGATCGCCTACGCCTGGGTGGACCCGGAGGCCCGGCCGGACGTGGCCGCCGTGGTGGCCGGCCGGCTCACCGAGACCGCGTCCGGGCCGAACGCCCGGGCGGTCGCCGAGCTGGCTCTCGCCGCGCCGGGTCTGGACCGGCCGACCCGGGAGCTGGCCGCGGCCACCATCCGGGTTCCGGCCGTGCCCCGGCCGCGTGGCCGGGGCCGGTCGCTGCTGCGCTGGCGGCGGGAGTGACGGTCAGCTGTTGATGACCGCGATCAGGTCGCCCTCCTGGACGACGTCACCCTCGTTGACCTTGAGTTCGGTGACCGTGCCGTCGTGCTCGGCCAGCACCGGGATCTCCATCTTCATCGACTCGAGGATCACCAGCGTGTCCCCTTCGGCGACGGTGGCGCCGGGCGCCGTCACGACCTTCCACACGTTGGCCACCATCTCGGCCCGGATCTCGTCCGTCATGGATCGACCACCTCCCTCGTCAACTGCCGGTGAGGTCATCAAACCACGGATCAGGCGCGGGTAGGTCCGGCCCGCGGCGACGCGCCCACTACGATCGGCAGGCGAGTTACCGCACCAGGGAAGGGAGTGCCGAGATGGCGAAGAAGGCCCGCAAGAAGAAGGCCCGGAAGAAGAGCGGCGCGAACCACGGCAAGCGCCCCAACAGCTGAGAACGAGAAAGGCCCGGCGGATGCCGGGCCTTTTCGTGATCAGTGTGGGGTCTCCAGCTGGCCCAGTTTCAGGCGCAGCCGCTCGCGCAACTCCGCGGGCGCCCGCTCGTCCCCGCAGCAGCGGCCGACCAGCGCCTTCACCTCGTTCTCGATGCCGAACTCGCGCACGCACTTCGAGCACTCGGCGAGGTGCTTCTGGATCAGGCTGCGGCGCTCCTCCGAGCACTCCAGATCCAGGTAGAGGTAGACCTCGCCGAGCACGGCACTGCAATCGGTCTCTTCGTTGGCAGCCATGTCGTCAGGCCTCCTGCGGCTCGGACGTGGCGGTGCGGGTGATGCCCCGGTCCGCGGCGTACCCCTCGAGGAGCTTGCGCAGGTTGCGCCGGCCGCGGTGCAGCCGGGACATGACCGTGCCGATCGGCGTGCCCATGATGTCGGCGATCTCCTTGTACGAGAAACCCTCGACATCGGCGAGGTAGACGGCGAGCCGGAAGTCCTCCGGCAGGGACTGGAGCGCTTCCTTGATGTCGCTGTCCGGCAACCGGTCCAGCGCCTCGGTCTCGGCCGACCGCAGACCCTGCGACGTGTGCGACTCGCTGGACGCGAGCTGCCAGTCGGTGATCTCCTCGGTCGGCGCCTGCACCGGCTGCCGCTGCTTGCGCCGGTACGAGTTGATGTAGGTGTTGGTGAGGATCCGGTACAGCCAGGCCTTCAGGTTCGTGCCCTGCTCGAACTGGTGGAACGCGGAGAACGCCTTGAGGAACGTCTCCTGCACCAGGTCCTCGGCGTCGGCCGGATTGCGGGTCATCCGCAGGCCGGCGGCATACAACTGGTCGACGAACGGCAACGCGTCACGCTCGAAGCGCTCCCGGCGCTCATCGGTCCGTTCCTTCTGGGCCACCCTGGACTCTCCCCTCGACCGCCCCGCCGAGGATACGGGTATCACCCGTGTAAGGCTCTTGAAACCCGCGGGTGTGCTCACGCTCACCGACGGCTGCACGGATGGCGTCACGGTGGCGGGCCACTCGGGCGAGCCGAGCAGGCTCCGCACCCGGTCCGCCTCCCGGCCGCCACGCTCGGCGCTTTCGGTACCGGCACGCACTAGAAACCCCTTCCCGCCGACATGTTTCCAGCTCGGATAACGCCGGCGGCGGGGCCGGACATTCCCTTGTGATCTTTCCCCGGGGTCACCGCGCCCAGGAATAGCGGCGCAGCCACTCCAGCACGATCGTCACCGTCGCGGGCAGATCCTTTCGCAGATCGTGGACCGCGCCGGGACGAATCGCGACCTCCACCGGCCCGGCCGGCGACGGCACCCCGAACGGATCGCGGTCCCCGTTGACCACCAGCGTGGGCGTCGTCTCCGGCAGCTCGCCGGCCCGGCTCTTCTCCGGCTTGCCCGGTGGGTGCAGCGGGAAGGCCAGGGCGAGAACCCCCGCGGCGCCCAGGGTGGCCGCGGTCCGGCACGCGACCCGCGCACCGCTGGACCGGCCGCCCACGATCAACGGCAGCGGGGGTACGTGTAACGCCCGCACCACCGCCAGCCACGCCTCGTCCAGATGCCCGGCGGGTGCGGGCGCGCGCCGGCCGGCGACCCGGTACGGCTGGGTCACCAGGGCCACCCGCACCCCCGCGGCCACCGCCGCGTCGTGCACCGCCACCAGGTCCGGGGCGTCGACTCCACCCCCGGCGCCGTGGCCGAGGACGAGCAGTCCGCGCACCGGCCCGGCCGGCTCGGTGACGATCGCGGCGGCGGGGCCGCGCGGGGTCTCTACGGTGATCTCGGAGCGGGGCACGCGCTCCGTTCTACCAGGTGTTTCCCGCCGGTCAGCGGCTGACCGGGAGGAGTGTCAGAAGCCTGCGGTCCTCGGCGTCCGGCACGTCGTCGACCTCGTCGCCGTTGGCCTGGATCCGCTCCCGCCAGGCGACCAGCATGGCCCGCCGCTCGCGTGGTGTGGTGCCGCCCCAGACGCCGTGGCAGTCGCCGACCTGCAACGCCCAGGCCAGGCACGGGCCCTGCACGTCGCAACCGCCGCAGAGGGCGACGGCTCCGCCGGATGGCTCGTTCGGGGCGGGGAAGAACGTCTCCGGATCAACCGTCCGGCAGGCGCCCCGCGTGCGCCAGGCCTCATCGGTGCTGCGTTGCGCGATCGCTTCGAGCAGCCGCGGGTCGCGTCGCGCGATGGCCACTTCGTGCGGACGCGGCATGCGTGCTCGTGTCATCAGCCCACCTCCCCCGTGGGACCGGAACTGCATGTGGCGGCCGGGCCGCACCTTACGGTCCAGCACCACTCCGGCGCTGGTTTGTACCGCAGGCAACAAGATCAGAACAAGGGGGTTATCTATCTTTACGCAAAGTTTCCGGTTCGGAATTACTACATATCGCGACAAAGAATCTCGTTGATCTTTGAGAGTTCAAAAAAGCGTAACTTTGGCCGTCGCCTCGATCAGCTCCGGTCCGTTGTTTCGCACATTGCCGACCCCGGCACCGACCGGACGGATCTCGATGCCGTTCAGATCGGTCTCGGACAGCGGCCGCAGCAACTCCGCCGCGTCGCCACCACCGGCCAGCCAGTCCGCCCAGCGATCGGCCGGCAGGATCAGCGGCATCCGCTCGTGCACCTTCGCCAGCCCACCGAGCGCCGCCGTGGTGATCACACTGCAGGTGCGCACCGACTCCGGGCCCCACGCCGACCAGATCCCGGCGAAGGCCAGCGTCGAACCGTCCGCCGGAGTCATGTAGAACGCCTGCTTGCTCTTGCCGTCCCGGACCCACTCGAACCAGCCGTCGGCCGGGACCAGGCAGCGGCGCTTGGCGAACGACGAGGCGAACGACCGCAGCTCGGTGACCGTCTCGGCACGCGCGTTGATCATGCGGGCGCCGGCCTTCAGATCCTTGGCCCAGTGCGGGACCAGGCCCCAGAGCGCGGAGTCCAGCACCCGGCCGTCGTGCTCCTTCGACATCCGGATCAGCGGCACCGCGCTGGTGGGCGCGACGTTCCAGCTGGCCCGCAGCGGCTCGGCCACGTCGACGGCCTCGAACAGCTGGCTCAGGTCGGCGTTGCTCTTGGTGGTCGCGTATCGGCCGCACATAAGCGGCAGGTTACGCCCCGCGCGAACGCACGTCCGCCCCGAAACCCCGTCCGTGGAGACTCTCCCACCCGCCGGGACCCACCAACAGCCGCGTGGCCACCCGCGGCACGATCCGAACCACAAATCACCACACGAGCACCAGACAACAGCCGCGTGGCCACCCGCGGCACGATCCGAACCACACGGCACCACACGAGCACCAGACAACAGCCGCGTGGCCACCCGCGGCACGATCCGAACCACACGGCACCACACGGGCACCAGACGACGGGCGCGTGGCCACCCGCGGCGCGATCCGAACCACACGGCACCACGCGGGCACCGGACGACGGGCGTGTGGCCACCCGCGGTGCGATCCGGACCGTTTCTCGGCACGTGGGAGCGGTGGAGGGTGCACGGCTGGAAAGGGTCACGGCGGCAGAATGAGGGCGTGACTGCTGAATCGCGCCCCTGGTCCGCACCGCCCGCCACCGGCCCGGTCACCGCGACCGTGCGACTGCCCGGCTCCAAGTCGATGACCGCCCGCGCCCTGATCCTCGCCGCCCTCGCCGACGGCCCCTCGGTGATCGAGGCGCCGCTGCGCGCCCGCGACACCGAGCTGATGGCGGCCGGCCTGCGGGCGATCGGCGTCGGCGTGGACACCACCGACCCGGCCCGCTGGGTGGTGACGCCCGGCCCGTTCCGCGGCCCGGCCCGGATCGACGTCGGCCTGGCCGGCACGATCACCCGGTTCCTGCCGCCGGCGGTCGCGCTGGCCGACGGCCCAATCGAGTTCGACGGCGACCCGCACATGCGGAAACGGCCGCTGCGCCCGATCGTGGCGGCGCTGCGCACGCTCGGCGTGACGGTCGACGCCTCGCCGATCGACGGCCTGCCGCTGACCGTGCACGGCACCGGCCCGGTCGAGGGCGGCGAGGTGGTGATCGACGCGTCCGGGTCCAGCCAGTTCGTGTCGGGGCTGCTGCTCTCCGCGCCGCGCTTCGCCAAGGGGCTGACGGTGCGGCACGAGGGCCCGCCGGTGCCGAGCGCCCCGCACCTGCGGATGACCACGCACATGCTGCGGGCGGCCGGCGCGGTGGTGGACGACAGCGTGGCCGACGTGTGGGTGGTCGAGCCGGGCACCCTGCGCGGGCGGACCTGGACGATCGAGCCGGACCTGTCCGGGGCGGCGCCGTTCTTCGCCGCCGCCGCGGTGACCGGCGGCGCGGTCACCCTGGCCGGCTGGCCGGCCGACAGCTGGCAGCCGGTGGAGCAGGCGATCGGGATCTTCCGGGCGCTGGGCGCCGAGGTCACCCGGTCGGCTGACGGCCTGACCGTGCGGGGCACCGGCACGCTGCGCGGCGTCACCGCCGACCTGTCCGAGGTGGGCGAGCTGACCCCGGTGGTGTCGGCCCTGGCCGCGCTCGCCGAGGGCCCGTCCGAGCTGCGCGGGGTGGAGCACATCCGGGGTCACGAGACGGACCGGATCACCGCGCTCGCCACCGAGCTGGGCCGGGTGGGCGCGACGGTGAGCGAGTTCCCGGACGGGTTGCGGATCGAGCCGGGGCCGCTGCACGGGGCGGTCTTCGAGACGTACGCCGATCACCGGATGGCGCACGCGGCGGCCGTGATCGGACTCTCCGTGCCGGGCGTCGAGCTGGCCGACGTAGGTTGTACGTCGAAGACGTTGCCCGAGTTCCCGGAACTCTGGGCGGGACTCGTGGCCCAGAGGAGTTAGACCTGCCACCACGTAAGCGCGAGTACGACGAGGACGACGTCCGGATCCGGCCGGGCAAGTCGTCCCGTCCGCGTACCCGGACGCGCCCGAAACACGACGACGCCGTCGACGCCCTGGTCATCACGGTGGACCGCGGCCGCTACGGCTGCGTCCGCGAGGACGGCTCCGGCGATGAGGTGATCACCGCGATGCGGGCCCGCGAGCTGGGCCGCAAGTCGGTGGTGGTGGGTGACCGGGTGGCCCTGGTCGGGGACGTCTCCGGCGCGGCCGGGGCGCTGGCCCGCATCGTCCGGATCACCGAGCGGACCTCGGTGCTGCGCCGGACCGCTGACGACGACGACACCACGCCCGAGGGCCGGCTGGAGCGGGTGGTGGTCGCGAACGCCGACCAGCTGGTCATCGTCAGCGCGCTGTCCGATCCGCCACCCCGGACCGGTTTCATCGACAGGTGCCTGGTGGCGGCGTACGACGCCGATGTGGAACCGCTCCTCTGCCTGACCAAGGCCGATCTGGCCGGGCCGGAGCAGGTGCTCGGCTACTACGCCGAGCTGGACCTGCCGCACGTGCTGGTCCGTCCGGGCAGTGATCTGGCCGAGTTGCGCGCCCGGCTGGCCGGCCGGATCTCGGTCCTGGTCGGCCATTCCGGGGTGGGCAAGTCGACGCTGGTGAACCGGCTGGTGCCGGACGCGCTGCGGGCGGTCGGTGTGGTCAGCGCGATCGGCAAGGGCCGGCACACGTCGACCAGCGCGGTGGCGTTGCGGCTGCCGGTGGTGGGCCGCTCGCGCAAGGATCCGGGCTGGATCATCGACACGCCGGGGATCCGCAGCTTCGGGCTGGCCCACGTGAGCGCGGAGAGCCTGCTGCACGGCTTCCCGGACCTGGTCGAGGGCACCTTGGACGACCAGCCGAACTGTGGGCACACCGCCGCCGACCTGGGCTGTGCGCTGGACGCCTGGGTGGCCGAGGGGAAGGCGGACGAGCGCCGGCTGGCCTCGTACCGAAGGCTTCTCGCCTCCCGTGCCGGTGAGGGTGACGCGCGGGATCAACCGGTGGAGAGCGGGCCCGGCGTCTGAGAACGCCGGAAGTCGATCTCAAAAAGGCGAACTCGACGGGACCGGCGACGGGTTGATGGGCTAACTTTCCGGCATGGCCGGATATGCCGACGATCTCGCGCTCGCCCACGTTCTCGCCGATTCGGCCGATGCCATCTCGATGGCGCGGTTCCGGTCCCTGGATCTGAGGGTCGAGTCGAAACCCGACCTGACCCCGGTGTCCGACGCGGACACCGCGGTGGAGAAGGCGATCCGCGCCACCCTGGCCCGGGCCCGGCCTCGTGACGGGGTGCTCGGTGAGGAGTTCGGCCGGACCGACGCGACCGCCGGGCCGGGCAACCGGTACTGGGTGATCGACCCGATCGACGGCACCAAGAACTTCGTCCGCGGGGTGCCGATCTGGGCCACCCTGATCGCCCTGATGGAGGGTGACACCCCGGTGGCCGGGCTGGTGTCCGCGCCGGCGCTGGGCCGTCGCTGGTGGGCCGGGCGCGGGCTGGGCGCCTTCGCCGGGCGCAACCAGCACTCGGCGAGCCGGATCAGCGTGTCGTCGGTGCGCAAGATGACCGACGCCAGCTTCTGTTACGCGAGCCTGAACGGCTGGGCCGACAACGGCCGGCTCGACCAGATGATGGACATCCTGCTCGGGGTGTGGCGCAGCCGGGCCTACGGCGACTTCTACGGCTACATGCTGCTGGCCGAGGGCGCGCTGGACGCGATGGCCGAGCCGGAGCTGTCGCTGTGGGACATGGCGGCGCTGATCCCGATCGTGACCGAGGCGGGCGGCAAGATCACCGACTTGGACGGCCGACCGACCGCCGACAAGAGCTCGGTGATCGGCACGAACGGATTGCTGCACGAGAGCGTGCTGACCGCGCTGGCCCGCCGGAGTTGATCCGCCCACCGGCATGACCTCCCGGCCCCGGGGTATCCCGCACGTGCCCCGCAGCCGACTTCTTCCACACTGGAGCGATCATGCCGAGCGAGGTTCGTCACCTGGTGGACCGCGGCCGGGCCTATCCGCTGGTCCGGCTGACCGGGGTGCTCGACGACGACACCACCGCGACGATCCGGTCCACGCTGCTGGCCGAGCTGGCCGGGCAGCCGGAGGCGGTGGTCGTCGACGTGGCCGAGCTGCGGGTGGCCCGGGCCGAGGCGCTCACCATCCTGGGCGAGGTGTTCGACGAGACCCGGGACTGGCCGGGCAGCCGGCTCGCGCTGTGCGGCCCGGGTGGGCTGCCGGACTGGCGGGTCACCGGCTGGACCCGGTGGCCGGACCAGGCGGGCGCCTTCGCCGGGATGGGCGAGCCGGGGCCGGCGGATCACCGGGTCGTCGCCGAACTGGACCCGGTGCCCGGTGCGGCCCGGCGGGCCCGGGAGCTGATCACCGAGGCGTGCCGGCGGTGGGACCGGCCCGGTCTGGCCGACAGCGCGTGCATCGTGGCCACCGAGATGGTCAACAACGTGGTGGCGCACGCGCACACCCCGATGCGGGTGCTGCTGGCCCGGCACGGCGACACGATGAGCGTGGCGGTCCGGGACGGGTCGGCGACACCACCGCGGCTGAAGGGGCCGGCGCCGGTCACGGCGTACGGCGGCCGGGGTCTTCTCCTGATCGACGCGATCGCGGCCCGGTGGGGTCATCTGGTGCTCGGCGACGGCAAGGTGGTGTGGGCACGTTTCGGGACGGCATGATCGACGCTCACGGGGGTAGTTTGCGGGCATGCGAGACAACGACTACCCGGCCGAGGTCAGCGATCCCGAGGCGTCCGGTCTGCCGGACACCGCCGACGACGACTCGACGGCCTATGACGAGGTGAACAGCTCGCGGTGGGCGGACGGGTCGGACCCGGCGGCGCTCGCCGGGGTGGGCCCGGGCGGCGCCAACCGCTTCGGGGAGACGCCCGAGGAGGCGCGCCAGGGCGAGTCCCTGGACCGGCGGCTGCGGCAGGAGGAGCCGGATTTCGGCGCCGAGTCCCGGGAGCAGCCGCGGGAGCCGTTCGACGAGACGGTGGACAGTTCCGAGCAGCGTGAGTTCGACCGGGACGTGTGGAGCCCCAGCCCCACCTCCGACCCGGACTCGCAGGTCTCGCTCTACGACGACGGCCAGCTCGACGAGGACTCGCCGCGGCAGGTGGGCCGTCTGGTCGCGCCGGACGGCGGTTCCGGCTGGGACGACGAGGCGGAGAGTGTCGCCTGGGACGCCGGGGCGGCCGGTGGCGGCGCCAGCGCCGAGGAGCTGGCCATGCACGAGACCCGCGCGCCCGACTACAAGTAGGTCACAGGGCTTGCGGGAAGCGCTCCCAGTTCCGCACAGTGCCCACTGGTCATCTACGGGGGGACGGTCATGAACTGGGGGCGACTGGCGGCGGCGGTGCTGCTCGGCACCGCGCTGCTGGCCGGCGAGCCCGCCGCGGCGGCCGACACGGTCAGCCGGGTGGTGCTCGACGACGACTTCTCCGGCGCGCGCGGCGACGCGCCCGGCACGGGCACCTGGACGGTCGACGGCGGGGCGGAGCGGGCCTGGCAGGACGGCTCCGGCCGGCTCGTCCTCGGTTCGCCGATGCGCACCGCGAAAACCTTCCGGCAGGCGTACGGGCGGGCCGAGGCCCGGGTGTGGATGAACCGTGCCGACGAGGCGTGGCGCGCGCTCGGGGTGCTGGACGCCTCGGGGCGGACCCCGGCCGGTGAGGTGGAGATCCTGGACTCGTCGCCGGTCGGCGGGGACTTCCACACCTACGCGATCGACTGGACCCCGACCACGATCACCTGGTCGATCGACGGCCGGGCGGTGCAGCGGTTCACTCCGGCGGAGAAGGTGCCGTACGCGGTGGTCCTCGGTCTGGGGTCGGGCGACCGCCGCTCGTCCGGGATGCTGGTGGACCGGGTGACGGTCTCGGTCCGGGTGAAGGTGGTGCCGTGGCGCGCCTTCACCGGCTATCGGGCCGGTCAGCACGTCGAGTACGACGAGGAGGTCTACCGGGTCCGGGAGCCGCACACCTCGCTCCCCGGCTGGCAGCCCACCCTGGTCCCGGCGTTGTTCACCAGGATCTAGGCGATCGTGTACGGGTCGCCGTAGACGCTCCAGCTCAGTGGGGTGTTCAGGTCGAGGTTGCCGGCCGCCAGGAAGGCCCGCTGGGCGGTGTCCACCCGGCTGGTGTCCTGGTGCGCCTCCTCGGTGCGCATCTCGGCGACCCGCGCGTCCAGGAACGCCGACAGGTAGTCGATCTCGTCGCCGCCCCGGGCCGGGGTGTGCCGCCGGGCGGTGGCCCGTTCCCGGATGTCGCGCAGGCCGGACATCCCGTGCATGACGGCGGCGTCGTAGTAGGCGAACTGGCCCAGGCCGCGTAGTCCGTCGCCGGCTGCCAGGCGTACCGCCGGGTCGAGGTACCGCCGGTCCCGGGCCTCCTCCTGGACGGCCCGGAAGACCGGATCGGCGGCGGCCGTGCGCCAGGCCGCCGGGAACCCCGGGTCGAGTCCCTCGTGCGAGTCGGTGCCGTCCACCGCCCGCAGCGCCGGAAGGTACCCGGCCAGGCCGTTGCCGGGGACCCGCCGGCTGTACTCGGTGACCACGCCGAGCATGTCCGAGGTGCCGGAGCAGAAGCCGATGATGCCGCCGGTGTAGCCGCGCCCGTCGCCGATGTCCTCCAGGTAGCCGAACTCGGCCCGCCAGTCGAGTGTCGAGTTCTCCGCGCTGGAGACCAGCCGGAACGCGGTCTCCCGGTTCGCCGCGACGGTCAGCCCGGCGGCGATCGGCGGCACCTCGGCGGTGGCCGCGGACTCGGCCGGCGGCGCCGCGTGCCCGGGACCGTAGGCCCGCAGGCCACCGATCGCGAAGCCGTCCGGGGTGGCCCGCCGGGTGGCCAGCACCCGCAGGTAGCGGCCGGTTCCGGTGTGCCCGGTCAGGTCGTCGGTGCCGCCGTCGCCGGAGGTGGTCCGGTACAGGTCGGTCCAGGAGGCGCCGTCCGGGGAGAGCTGGATCCGGTACGCCGTGGCGAAGGCCGCACCCCACCGCACCCGCACCCGGCGGACCTCCTGGGGCGCGCCGAGGTCGACCCGGACCCACTGGGTGCCCGGTCCCGAGCTGGCCCAGCGGGTCCCGTCGTCGGTGTCGGTGACCGCCGCGGCGGCCCGGTCCACGCCGGCCGTGGACGAGGCCAGCGCCGGGCGGTCCAGGGTCAGCGGCACGTCGGGTGACGCGCCGTCGGCCACCGTGATGACCAGTGGCACGCAGAGCAGCGCCGCGATCCCACCGGCCAGCCCCACCGTGCCGCTCATGAACTCCAACTTAGCGGCGCTTACGGCCCCGTGAGATCAACACGACCGCGAGCACCACACCGGCCACCACGAAGAGGCAGCACAGCGCCGCGAAGCCGAAGAACCCGAAGCCCCGGCCGCTTCTGCGGGCCGCCTCCAGCACCGGCTCGGACGCCCAGGCCTGCGCCGGCACCAGCAATCCCAGAGTCAGACCGGCCATCGCCGCGGCGAACCACTTTCTGATCTTTCCCACCATCTCACTCATGTGCCCCATGCTGGCGAATGTACGCAACGGGTAAGTAACCGTGTACCGAGGAGAGGGAGTTTGGATGGACGCGGACCTGGTCGCTCTGGCCGACGCACACGGTGTGGCCACTCGATACGAGAACTGGCAGCGTAAGGACACCGAGGTGGCCGCCGAGTCGGTGATCGGCGTGCTCGGCATGCTCGGCGTCGACGCGAGCACCCCGGCGGCGGTGCGGACGGCGCTGGCCGAGGCCCGGCGGCGGGCGGGTGGTGACCGGCTGCCGGACACCATCGTGCTGCGCGCCGGTGCGGGCCGGGAACTGCCGGCCGCCGCCGAGCTGACCCTGGAGGACGGCGGCACCCGGCGGGTGGACCGGCTGACCGGTGATCTGCCGCTGGGCTGGCACCGGCTGCGCTGCCGCGATCAGGAGGTCACCCTGGTGGTGGTGCCGGCCGAGCTGCCCGAGCCGCCGGACACCTGGGGCTGGATGCTCCAGCTCTACACCCTGCATTCGGCCGGTTCCTGGGGCATCGGCGATCTCGGCGACCTGCGGGACTTCGTGGCCGGGTCGGCCGGTGCCGGGCTGGTGGTGCTGAACCCGCTGCACGCGATCACCCCGGTGGCGCCGGTGCCGGCATCGCCGTACTCGCCGTCCAGCCGCCGGTTCGCCAATCTGCTCTACCTGCGGATCGCCGACATCCCCGAGTACGGCCGGGCCGGCGCTGAACTGCGGGAGCGGGTGGACGCGCTGCGGCCGCCGGCGGACCGGGAGCTGATCGACTATCCGGGGGTTTTCGCCGCCAAGCTGGCCGCGCTGGAGCTGCTCTGGCCGCTGGCCGCGCCGGTGGATCTGGAGCGGGATCCGGGCCTGACCGACTTCGCCCGGTTCTGTGTGCTGGCCGAGGAGCACGGCGCCGACTGGCGGCAGTGGCCGGCCGGGTTGCGGCGACCGGACGCCCCGGCGGTCCGCGCCCTGGCCGGCGACCGGGTGGCCTTCCACGTCTGGATCCAGGACCTGCTGGAGGCGCAGTTCGACGGGGCCGGGGCCGCCGCCCGGGAGCGGGACATGCCGGTCGGCATCGTGTACGACCTGGCGGTGGCGGTCGAGCCGGCCGGCGCCGACGGGTGGCTGCTGCAGGACGTGCTGGCGATGGACGCCCGGACCGGTGCGCCGCCGGACGCCTTCAACCAGCTCGGGCAGGAGTGGGGCGGGGTGGCCTGGCGGCCGGACCGGCTGGCCGAGACCGGGTACGCGGCGTACCGCGACATGCTGCGGCGGATCTTCAAGTACGCCCGGGGCCTGCGGGTCGACCACGTGGCCGGGCTGTGGCGGCTGTGGTGGGTGCCGGCCGGGCTGGGGCCGGCGAACGGCACCTACGTGCACTACGACCCGGAGGCGATGCTGGGCATCCTGGCGCTGGAGGCGTACCGGGCCGGCGCGGTGGTGATCGGTGAGGATCTGGGCACGGTGATGCCGGTGGTGACCGAGGGGCTGCAGCGCACCAACATGCTGGGCTCGGCGGTGCTCTGGTTCACCCGGGACGACGACGGCGGCTACCGCCCGTCGGCCGGCTATCCGCGGAACGCGCTGGCCAGCGTCTCCACCCACGATCTGCCGACCGCGGCCGGGTTCCTGGCCGGGGAGCAGGTCGAGGTCCGGGCCGCGCTGGGCCAGCTGGCCGGGCCGGTGGAGCAGGAGCGGGAGTCCTGGACGCGGGACCGGGCGCTGCTGCTGGACCGGCTGCGGGCCGAGGGCCTGCTGACCGGTGCGGAGACGGCGGCCGAGGACGTGGTGGTGGCGATGCACGAGTTCCTGGCCCGGACGCCGTGCCGGCTGGTCACCGCGTCGCTGCACGACGTCCTGCTGGAGGTGCGCCAGCCGAACCTACCGGGCACTTTCGAGGAGTACCCGAACTGGCGCATCCCGCTGGGCCGGGATCTGACCGAGGTGGTGTCCGATCCGCTGTTCCGCCGGGTGGCGAAGATCCTGACCGCGCGTCAGAGCGCCAGCGGCGGGGGCGGCGGGTCGTCGTCCAGCGCGTAGAGCATCGGATGCAGCGGCAGGTAGGTGTGCGGCCGGCGGCAGCGGGCCGGCGGCAGCAGTGAGGAGCGGTGATCCGGGTGCTCGTGGCAGTGCCGCAGGCCCCGGGTCAGCGCGTCCTCGTGGTGGCGCCCGCCGCCGTACTCGCCGCAGCCGGTGCAGTCCCAGCGCCAGAACGGGGCGCCCTCGTCGGAGGGGTGCCGGCGGATCCGCAGTGGCGGCCGCGCCGGTGTGGGAACCGGGAGGGGCGGCCGCCGCCGGGCGTCGATGAGTTCGGCAAGCAGGTTGCTCGACATGGTTTCAGTGTGTAACGACCACGGTGCGACGGGATAGCCGTTTTGCGGAATATAGCCGTTTTCAGCGAGCGGTGACGATCCCCAGCTTCGCCGCGGCCACCCCCGGGAACACCGCCGCCGTGTCGGACACCCCGCACCGGGCCCGCAGGATCTCCCCGATCACCGCCCGGTAGTCGGTGGTCACCGCCAGGTCGCCGTCCCTCAGCTGGGCGGTGGCCAGGCCGGGCCAGGTGCCGTACACCTTGCCGCCCTTGACGTTGCCGCCCAGGACGAACATCGCGTTGCCGTACCCGTGGTCCAGACCGCCCGACCCGTTCTGCGCCACCCGGCGGCCGAACTCGCTGATGGTGATCAGGGTGACCCGGCGCAGGTGCTCGGCGCCGAGGTCGGCGGCGAACGCGGCGAGCCCGGTGGCGAGCGCCCGGAGCTGGTCGAACATCCGGCGCCCGGCGACCGCGGTGCCGAGGTTCTCGTGCATGTCCCAGTCACCGGAGTCGACCGTCGCGGTCATCAGCCCGGCCCGCGTCTTGATCAGCCGGGCCACGTCCTTGAGCGCCGCGCCCAGGTCGGTGTTCGGGTAGGCCGCCCCGTTCGCCGGCGTGTAGCCCTTCGCGCGCAGCTGGGCGGCGTACTCCAGGGCGCCGGTGAGCTGCCCGGCGGTCCGTTTCAGCGCGGCCGGCGCGGACTCGTACAGCCGGGTCATCGTCGCCGAGATCGGCCGGCCGTCCTGCTCGCCGTTGAGCACCGTCTTGTCGATCGAGGTCACGCCCAGGTAGGGCGCCGGGCCGCCGAGCACCCGGGCCGGCATCGCGGTGCCCATCGCGACCGCCTGGAACACCTCCCGCGAGCCGTTCGTGCCGAGCATCCGGTTCAGCCAGCCGGTCCGGATCGAGGTGCCCGGCGCGGCCCGCTCCAGGTCCTCCATGGCGGCGAAGTGCGACCGGTTCGGCGCCGGCTGCCCGACCGCCTGGATCGCGGCGAGCTGCCCGCCGGTCCAGAGCGGCAGCAGCGGCGACAGCGCCGGGTTCAGGCCGAAGAAGGCGTCACCCCCGATCAACTGCGACTTGGGTACGCCGATCGAGGGCCGCGCCGTGTAGTACGCCGGATCCCCGGCCGGGACCACGGCGGACAGCCCGTCGAACCCGCCGCGCAGGGAGAGCAGCACCAGCACGTCCCCGGAGTAGCCCGGCTCGGCCGCGAACGCCAGGCTGGTGTCCAGCGTCGCCCCGGCCAGCCCGGCTCCGGTGGCGGCCAGCAGCCCTCGCCGGGTCACCGCGGCCCGCTGGTTCTCCTCGCAACCACACTCTGGAGTCAAAGATCACCTCAATGCGAAGGACGGGGCGTTCAAGAGCATCCCCATCAGGTACGGGTACATCCAGCCGGCCGCCGGATCGTTCGCCTTCAACGGCGACGCCGGGGTCTTGCCGTAGAAATCGGCCAGTGCGGCGATCTGCTTCGCGTCCGGCGCGATTCCGAGCAGCCGTGTGGCGGTCGTCTCGATCAGCGCGCCGTAGGTGGCGGGCAGCGTCCCCACCATGCCGGTGGCCAGGTTCGCCGGCCGGACCAGCGTGTCCGGCCACCAGCCGGCCGCGATGGAGAGGTGGAAGTTCCAGCGGACCAGCAGCCCGGACGGTGAGCCCCAGGCCTCGGCCACGTCCGGGTAGCCGTTCGGCGGCCCCCAGCCCAGCGGGGCCTGCCCGGCGTCGCGGGCCATCCAGTAGAGGCTCTCCAGGAACTTGACGCCGCTCCTGGCCGGGCCGTAGCCGAGCGTCCGCACGGTCGCCGCCAGGTCCTCCAGCGGGGTCCGGGTCTTGGCCCCGGCGGACGCCGCGAACTCGGCCGAGGTGAACAGCGCCCGCAGCACCGGCCCGATCGCCGACCTGTTGTCCAGGTAGACCTTGACCAGGCTGGTGATCAGCGAAGCGGGCGGGGTGTCGGCGACGAACCGGACGCACAGCTTGGTGACGATCCGGCGGGCGGTGACCGGGTGCAGGGCCAGGTAGTCGAGCAGGGCCAGGGCGGCCTTCTCACCACCGGCCGCGGTGCTGTTGGCGTTCTGGAAGGACAGCACCCGGACGGCGCCGGTGGCGTGGATCGTCCCGTCGTACCGGTACCGCCCGGTCCCGGAGTCCACGGTCAGCCCGGTGAGCAGGCGCGCGGCGTTCTTCACGTCCGCCTCGGTGTACGCCAGCCCGACGGTGTGCAGTTCCAGCAGCTCCCGGCCGTAGTTCTCGTTCGGGGCGGCCTTGCTGGAGAACCGGTTGTCCAGATAGGTGAGCATCGCCGGGTGCCGGGCCGAGGCCTTCAGCAGGTCGGAGAACCTCCCCAGGGCGTGCTTGCGGATCGTGGTGTCGTAGTCGATCCGGCTGTCCCAGACGTCACCCTGCGGGCAGGTCACGTTGAGGTGGTTGCTCCAGAAGTCGACCATCACCTCGAAGAGCTGGCGCTCGCTCCAGATCGACCGGGCCACCGCCGCGAAGCCGAGCTGCCACATCGGGTCCCAGCTGTACTGCTTCAGCGAGCCGGCGGACACCCGGGCCCGTACCTCGGCGGTGGACAGCCGGGCCAGCGGCAGGCGGGCGACCACCTCGTCGGCCACCGGGTCCTTGATCGACGACGGGTCGAGTTGCCGGTCCAGCCATTTGGCGGCGCCCAGCTCCCGGATCGCGGCGATGGACGACGGGCTCGGCCCGTACGTGGCCCGGCGCAGCAGATGCAGCAGCGGGTCGGCGGGCAGGAACGCGGCGGGCGCCGAAGCGGAGGCGGGGGCGGAGGCGGCGACCCCCAGGGCGGTAGCGGCGCCCGTGGCGGCGATCCCGCCCAGCGCCGTCCGTCGCGTCATCGTCATCACGCCGGCAAAGGTCGGGTGTTTCCGCTGATACTTGTGGGTTCCCCGGCGAGGGCAACCCGATCGCTACCGGGATACTGGCCGGATGGCACAGCGCAGGTCGGCGAGGCGGACGGTGGAGACGGTCGCCTCCGGGGTGGCGGAGCTGGTGCCCGACCCGGACCGGGACACCGCGTGGACGCTTCTGCTGGACGGGGCGCCGCAGTCGCACGTCGATCTGGCCGACCCCACCCACCTGGAATTCGAGTACGTACGCCGGATGGCCGCCGCGATCGACCTGGCCGCCCCGGCCGGGCGCCCGCTGCGGGTGCTGCATCTGGGCGGCGGCGCGCTGACCCTGCCGCGTTACGTGGCGGCCACCCGGCCCGGTTCGGCGCAGCGGGTGGTGGAGATCGACGGCCCGCTGGTCGAGCTGGTCCGCCGGGCGCTGCCGCTGCCGGACCGGGCCGGCATCCGGGTGCGGGTCGCCGACGCCCGGGCCGCGGTGGAGGGGATGCGCGACGCCGGGTACGACGTGGTGGTCCTGGACGTGTTCGCCGGCTCCCGTACCCCCGCCCACCTGGCCTCGGCCGAGTTCACCGAGCAGGTGGCCCGGGTGCTGGCCCCGGACGGCCGGCTGATCGCGAACGTGGCCGACGGCCCGCCGCTGCGGTACGCCCGCACCCAGGTCGCCACGATCCGGGCCGCGCTGCCGGAGGCGTGCCTGGTGGCCGACGCGGGGGTGCTGCGCGGCCGGCGGTTCGGCAACGTCGTGGTGGTGGCCGGGCGGACTCCGCCGCCGGTGGCCGAGCTGTCCCGCCGGGCGGCCGGCGACTGGTTCCCGGGCCGGGTGGAGACCGATCTGGACCGGTTCACCGCCGGAGCGTCTCCCGTTCCGGACGTCTCGGCGGTACCCTCTCCACTACCGCCCGACGGCCTGTTTGGTAACCGAAAGTAATCATTGAATAGGCCGAAGGTGCAACCTTGATTACCGTCATGTGTCGTTTTCCCGAGTTGGGGTGTGATCCACGCCCGGTCACTGGCGACACCGCCGGTAGCCGGTTGTAATCAGTGCGGCCGCGAGTTTCCGTTCGCGGCGAGCACGGGGAAGGCATCCATGTTCCACCAGCACTTCCTGTCCCCCGCGGGCACGGACCTCGGACCGCTGGACGGCGGTGAGCGCGTCCTGTGGCGCGGGCACTGCGCGGTGGCCGAGTATGCGTTCGACGAGGCGTCCTCGCTGCCGCGCTGGACCCTGCCCGAGGAGACCGAGGTCACCGTCACGGACCGCCGCGTACGGTATTCGTACGACGACGGCGGAACGCAGAGTAGTGGCGAGCTGTTCTGGCTCTGGCCACAGCACCTGCGGGTGCAGCCGGGCAACCGGGAGACCGGGCGCAACGCCACGGTCACCCAGATCCAGCTGGTCTGCAACGGCCCGGACGGCACCTTCCCGGCCCTGGTGTTCGCCGGTGGCGAGCTGGCCAAGGTCAGCGCCGCGGATCACCTGGCCAACACGCTGCGGCAGGCGATCGCCCGGTTCCGGGTGGAGAACGCCGACCTGATCGGGGTGCCGGCGATCCAGGCCCGGATGCTGTCCCGCCTGGTGATCGGCCCGGAGTTCAGCAACTACCAGGGCGGCGAGGGGCAGACGGTGTCACTGCTCGGCGCGGTCCCGGTGCCCGCCCCGGAGCCCTCGTACGACGAATCAGCGGCTCCGGTCTCCAGCTCCCGGGCGTACGGCGACCGGCCCGGCATGGAGGCCGACGCGATCCGCGCCGAGCAGGCCATGCAGGCCGAGCAGGCCCTGCACGAGGAACCGGACCTGGCGTCCCGGGCGGCGAGCCTGGCCTCCCGGATAGCGAGCCTGGTCTCCCAGGAGCCGGACAACGGCCGCGGCACCAACCTCTCCCGGTTCCTCGACCAGGAACGCTGAGGCGCCTACGTCGCCGTCGGCACCGCGAAACAGTGGCCGGCGGCGACCCGCTCGTCGTGCACCCGGTGCGCCCGCTGGAGCAACTCCATCAGCTCCTCCTGCTGCCGGACCCGCCGCTTGTACTTCTCCGGCAGCCCGGCGATGTTCCGCTCCTCCTCCAGCAGCCGGTGGTAGATCTCGTCGCAGTAGGCCGGATCGGTCTCCACGTCGAGGAACTCGTTGGCGTGCCGGCGCGCGGCGGTCATCGCGGTCTGCGCCCGGCCCTTGGGGCTGAGCAGTGAGGCGATCACCGTGACGACCAGGACGCCGATGATGAAGCCGAGCGACGCCGCGGTCGGGATCTCGGTGACGTTCACGTGCTCGCCGTCGTTGATGAACGGCACGTTGTTCTCGTGCAGGGCGTGCAGGATCAGTTTCACCCCGATCAGCGCCAGGATCGCGGCCAGCCCGTAGGACAGGAACACCAGCCGGTCCAGCAGGCCGTCGATCAGGAAGTACAGCTGCCGCAGCCCCAGCAGGGAGAACGCGGTCGCGGTGAAGACCAGATAGACGTTCTGGGTGAGGCCGTAGATGGCCGGGATCGAATCCAGCGCGAACAGGATGTCGGTGCCGCCGATCGCCACCATCACCAGCAGCATCGGGGTCAGCACCCGCTTGCCGTCCTGCACGGTGAAGAGCTTGTCCCCGTCGTACGTGTCGGAGGTGTGCAGGAAACGCCGGGCCACCCGGACGATGATGTTGTCCGGCGGCGTCTCCCCGTCGTCCTTCTTCTCCTTCAGCAGGTTGCCCGCGGTGACCAGCAGGATCAGCCCGAACAGGTAGAAGACCCAGGCGAACCGGTTGATCAGGGCGGCGCCGAGCAGGATGAACCCGGTCCGGGCCAGCAGCGAGAAGACGATCCCGAAGAGCAGCACCTTCTGCTGGTCGGCGCGGGGCACCTTGAAACTGCTCATCAGGATCAGGAAGACGAACAGGTTGTCGACCGACAGCGCCTTCTCGGTGACGTACCCCGCGAAATACTCGGCGCCCATCGTGGAACCGCCGAACACCCACACGCCGACTCCGAAGAGGATCGCCGCCGCGATGTAGATCGCCGACCAGCGGGCCGCCTCACGCAGCGACGGGACATGGGCCTTACGGACGTGGAAGAAGAAGTCGAAGAGCAGAAGGGCGACGATCGCCGCGATGGTCAGGACCCACACCACACCGGACACGGGCTGCATCCGTACATCCTAGGGCTGATCGCCGTCGGTCACTGCCGCGCGCAACTGTGACGAGGTAAGGAACAGCGCGCCGTTTAAGTTCGCGCCGCGCAGATCCGTGCCACGCATGTCCGCCCCGGTGAAGTCGGCCCGCCGCAGATCCGCCTCGCGCAGGTCCGCTCCGATCAGCAGCGCGCCACGGAAACTGGCCCCGCGCAGGTCCGCGCCGCGCATCCGGCGGCCGATCAGCCGGGCTCCGCTGTGGTCCGGGCCGCGGCGCCGGCTGCGGGCCGCTTCGCTCGCGCGGCGCAGGAGAGGCACAACCCCCATCCGGTACGTGTCCAGATCCAGCTCGCGGAGTTCCCCCGGCGGGCTCGCGGCCAGTGCGTCGGTCTCGTCCAGGGCGGCCCGCAGCAACGGATGCAACCGTCGCGTCTCGTCCAGCCTCAGCGCCTCGGTCAGGTACCACATCAGCTCGTGCAACTGCCGCACCACCGGGAGCACCGCGAACATGTCACCGGACAGCTCCGGCGCCGACCGCCAGTCCCGCCCGCCGAACGTCTCCTGGGTGATCCGCTGGCCCGCACCGAAACAGTCGAACACCACACAGCCGGGAAAGCCCAGCGGCACCAGCCTCTCGTGCACGGTGCACCGGAAGTCGTCACCCAGATTCCGGCAGGGCCGCCCGGCCGGTTTGTCGACGGCGAAATCGGAGGACTTGGCGAAAGCGGGCGCCACACAGCAGAGGGCGGCACACCGGGCACAATCAGCAGCCAGTTCGGTCATTTATCCGTTCCGTACATTTAAAGTATCGACTCCGACCCGGATGATACCGGTGACCGAATTCGCCGAAATCATCGCGCTGCAATCTTCATCACGCCCTCCCGAGACCGCTTCCACGCCTCTCACCAGCAGGTATGGTGCGCAGGCGGTCGATTCTTCAAAGCGTCGACATTCAAGAATGCCGGGAGCGGGCGCTCCTCGTCACGGAGGATTCGGACCTCATGAACAAACGATCGACAACGATATTCGGCGCGAGTGCCACCATGGGCGTACTCCTCGCCGGGATCACCGTCGCCCTGGCCGGGCCCGCCTCGGCAGCCACCGCACCGACGTTCGACAAGGCGCCGATCGCGAACGGCTTCAACACGTCCGACCCGGTGGTCTTCACCGGTACCGCCACCCCCGGGGCGACGGTCCAGCTCTACGAGGACGCCTACCAGTGGGCCTCCGGCTACAGCAAGGCGGAGCTGTCCCGGACCCCCGCCAAGGACTACAGCAACAATGAGGGCCCGGTCACCGCGACAGCCGACGGCAACGGCCGCTGGACCATCCGGCGCCCGATGGACTCCGGTCACATCCTGATGGTCGGCATCGGCACCGACTACTCCAACCGCCGGTACGCGGCCGTCCGGGTGCAGCAGGTCTTCACCGCCACCGCGGCCGGCGGCGGCACCGTCAACTTCTCGGTCGGCGTCAACCCCGGCCAGCCCGGCCTCCCGGTGGCCATCCAGCGGTACACCGCGGGCGGCTGGAGCCAGATCGCCTCCGGCTTCACCTCGGCGACCGGCGCCGACGGCGGTGTCACCGGCTACAGCGCGACGGTCGGCGGCCAGCCCACCGGCACACCCACCTACCGGGCCCTGGTCGGCAACGCCACCAGCGGCATCGCCGACAGCGACAACCTGCTGATCTCCAGCTACTCGGTCAACCTGCAGGTCGCGGTCACCGGCGGCAGCGACGGCGCCACCCCGGCCCCGTCCGGCGCCAACCCGGTCTTCACCCCGGCCATCACCGACCCGGACCCGGACCCGACCACCACGCCGGTCTCGCCGTCGCCGTCGCGATCCACGCCGGTCTCGCCGTCGCCCTCGCGATCCGTCCCGGCCTCGCCGTCACCGTCCAAGCCGTCGACCAGCCCGACGCCGAAGCCGACCACCCCGAAACCGACGACGCCGCCCGCCCCCGCGGTGGGCTCGGTCCAGTTCACCCGAATCCAGTACAACGCACCCGGCGTGGACCGCAAGACCAACAAGAGCATCAACGGCGAGTACTTCCGCCTCACCAACAAAACCAAGAAGTCCCTCGACCTCAAAGGCTGGACGGTCCGGGACGCCGCGGGCAACCTCTACCGCTTCACCACCAGCTACACCCTCAAAGCCGGCAAGAACGTGATCGTCCGCACCGGCAAGGGCACCAACACCACAGCCACCCGCTACTGGGGCAAGAAACACCACGTCTGGAACAACGGCGGCGACAGCGCCCTGCTGCGCACCAACGCCAACAAGACCATCGACACCTGCAAGTGGACGAAGCCCGGTAAGGGCTACACCAACTGCTGACATGGCGATCCCACGGAGAGAAGGCCCCGGCGCTGGGTAGCGCCGGGGCCTTCTCTCCGCCATCCCCCACCCGGCGAAGTCGCCGCCGACACCCCCGCACCCTGGCCACAGCCGGCGGTCCCCACCCCGGGAGACGGCGGCAACCCATGGTTCACCATCCGCTTGACCAGCAGAAACCCACCTATAAGCACCCGCCTGAAAGTCCTCCGGAACGGTGCGCTAGGCTTTACCCATACCGACGCGGGGTGGAGCAGCTCGGTAGCTCGCTGGGCTCATAACCCAGAGGTCGCAGGTTCAAATCCTGTCCCCGCTACGAGTGCAGGGGGTCCTTGTCCGCGGATTGCGCGGACCGGGGCCCTCTTCGCGTTTCTCCTGGGGGCCGAGCCCCCAGACCCCGCGTGACGAACTCACCGTCCGCGCTCCGGTCACCGTCCGCGCCGAGCCCGAACTCACTGCTCGCAGCATGGTCACCACTCACCCGAACCCACCGCTGGCAGCGCTGTCACCACCCACCCCGAACCCACGCTCGCGGCACGGTCACCATCCACCCTTAATCACCGACCTGCCCTCGCGGTTCGGCACTTCTTCTTGGCTTCGTGCCGCGTTCCGGTCAATCCCTCGCTGAGCGACCGTCTGGCCGCGATCTTGATGGGTCCACGACTGAATGAGCCTTCTTCCCGTGGTCGGCGATCGGCCCGCGATCAATTCCCCGCCCGAGCGTCCACCTCCGGCCCTTGCCTTGGTGGACCTTGGAGAACCTTCTGCCGGAAAGATCCTTCTTCTCGGCTGCCTGATCACTCGCGGCCAAGCCCTCGCGAGGGCGACCCGTCCAGCCGAGACCTTGGAGGATTTACCACCGGAAGGAGTCTTGTTCTCGGCTGCCTGATCACTCGCGGCCAAGCCCTCGCGCGGGCGACCCGCTCAGCCGAGATCTTGGTGGATTTACCACCGTTTCCGGTGGTAAATCCACCAAGATCGGCCAGGGAGGAAGCTGGACAGCGGACACTCGCGCGAGGATTGACCGCGAGCGGGCCAGTAGCTGAGCAGAGGGCTCGAAAGAGTCATCTACTTGGCGGGGGTGGGTCTGACGGGGCAATCCCACATTTGAGTGACGGACTGTGGTCGGGGCGGGCTGGCGACTCCATCCTGAGCCGTCAGCCGTCAGCCGTCAGCCGTCAGCCGTCAGCCGCCGGCCGCCCGCCCGCAGCCCTCAGCCGCCGGCCGTCAGCCGCTGGCGGCCGGCCTGGGGCCGACACCGGTGCACACGTTCACGGTTCGTATGCGCTCGTCAGGCCGAGGACTACGGCGCGGTAACGCGACCAATTGGACCGTGACGCCCCACCGGGCTCGGGGCGTCTGCGCCCGCGTACGACCGGCCACGGTGTGCCCCTACCGGGAGGGAGCCGAGCCACCCGGCCGAGAACTTGCACAACACCCCGCCCTCCACCAAGGAAAAGGCTCGAAACGGTGGCAAATCCGAACGGCGACCGGAACCAGCAGTGAGATCGTCACGCGGGGTCTGGGACTCGGCTCGGACGACCGGAACACGAACGGCGAGATTGTCATGCGGGGTCTGAGAGCTCGGCGCGGACAATGACCGAAGCACGAACGGTGACCGAAGCACGAACGGCGACCAAAGCACGAACGGTGACCGGAGCGCGGACGGTGAGTTCGTCACGCGGGGTCTGGGGGCCCGGCTCCCAGGAGAAACGCGAAGAGGGCCCAGGTCCGCGCAATCCGCGGACAAGGACCCCCTGCACTCGTAGCGGGGACAGGATTTGAACCTGCGACCTCTGGGTTATGAGCCCAGCGAGCTACCGAGCTGCTCCACCCCGCGTCGGTATGGGTAAAGCCTAGCGCACCGCCTCCGGGGGCCGCAAAACGGCCCCCGGAGACGAGCGTCACCCGCTTGGAGTCGGGGCCGGGCTGGCCGGTGCCGACGGGCTGGCGTTGTTCTGCTGTGCGGCCTGGAAGCGGTTGATGGCGTCTTCCAGGGCCTTCAGCGCCTCGCCTTCCTTGGCGAAGTCGCCGGACTGCTTGGCGGCCCGCAGGTCGGCGATGGCCTTGTCCACGGCGGCGGCCGCGGCGCCCAGCTCGGTGCTGATGTCACCGGGCGGGACGTTGGCCGGCGGCGTGGTCGGGGTGGCGGGTGGTGTGGTGCCGGGGGTCTCGGTGCCGGGGGTGGTGGGTGTCCCGGTGGTGGGTGCCCCGGTCTTGCCGAGTTCGGCGAGTGCTTTCAGGCCCTCTTCGAGGTTGTCTTCGAGGACGACGTAGGTGCCGCCGTCGCCGTACGACATGAGGACCTTCTGCAGCAGTGGCGCCGCTCCGGCCTGGCTGCTCCGCACGTAGACGGGCTCGACGTACAGGATGTCGTCGGCCAGTGGCAGTGAGATCAGGTTGCCGTAGAGGACGGTGGCCTGACCGCCTCGGGTGAGCAGGGCCAGCTGTTGGGAGATGCCGTAGTTGTTGACCATCCGCTGGTGTACCTGGACGGGTCCGGGTACGACCGTGTTGTCGGGCAGCTCGAGGATTTCGAGTCGTGGTTGCCCGGCGACGTACGAGGCGGAGATCAGTGCCGCCATGTTCTCCCGGTTGAGCGGTGTCACGCCGGCGGTGAGCTGGAAGCGGCTCTCGTCCTGCTCGGGCAGCTTGACGTTGAGGTAGTACGGCGGCTGGTACCCGTCCGACGGGGAGTCGGGTGCGTTGGGGACCTGCCAGAAGTCGTCGCCGGAGAAGAACGTCCGCGGGTCGGTGACGTGGAACTTGGTGAGCAGGTTGCGCTGCACCTTGAACAGGTCGGCCGGGTAGCGGAAGTGGTCGGCGAGCGCGGTCGGGATCTGGTCCTTCGGGACGAGCAGGTCGCCGCCGAACGCCTTGTTCCAGGCTTTGAGGACCGGGTCCTGATCGTCGAACTCGTACAGGGTGACGGTGCCGTCGTACGCGTCGACGGTCGCCTTGACCGAGTTGCGCATGTAGTTGACGTCGTCACGGGCGAGGGCGAAGGAGCCGGTGCCGGTGAGTTCGTCGCGCGTCTCGGTGGCCAGGTTGATCTTCTGCGCGTACGGGTAGGTCTTCGCCGTCGTGTAGCCGTCGAGGATCCAGGTGATCCGCCCGTTGACGACTGCCGGGTACGGGTCGCCGTCGATGGTGAGGAACGGCGCGACCTTGGCCACCCGCTCGCGCGGCTCCCGCGTATACATCAGTTTGGAGTTGCTGTTGACCGCGTCGGAGAGCAGGAAGTTGCTCTCGGTGTTGTGGATCGCGAAGACCATCCGCCGGAAGAACGACCCGATCTCCACCCCACCTTCACCGGTGTACGTGTAGAGCACCTCGCCACTGTTGGTACTGGCGTCCTGCGGGCGGTCGAACTCGACGTTCCGGCCGTCCTCGACCTGGCCGACGATGGCGTACTCGGTGGACTGCTCGCCGTAGTAGATCCGCGGCTGCTCGGCCTCCAGGGCCTGGGTCGGGGTGATGCAGGCGCCGGCTCCGGCGTCTTCGCCGCCACCGATCAGGCCGGAGGCGAAGTACGGCAGACCGGTTCCGCAGACCTTGTTGGCGGGTGCCGCCACCAGGCCGTAGCCGTGGGTGTAGACGGTGTGCCGGTTGATCCAGTTGCGCTGCTGGGCGGTCAGCTTGTCGTCGTCGATCTCCCGGGCGCCGACCACGTAGTCCTGGGTCTTGCCGTCGATCGTGTAACGGTCGACGTCGAGCTTCTCACCGAAGTCGTAGAAGCCACGGGACTGCTGGGACTGGGTGAACCCCTGCGAGACGAGCTGCGGGTCGATGATCCGCACGTTCTGCGCGCTGGGGTCGTTCGGCAGCGATTCACTGGGCCGGCCGGTGTTGGCCTGGTATTTGGAGACTTCGGTGCCTTCCAGGTCGAACGCGGCCCGGGTGGCTTGGATGGACCGTTCGATGTATGGCCGTTCCTTCTCCGCCAGGCTCGGTTTCACCTGGAAGTTCTGCACGGCCAGCGGGTAGATGCCGCCGATCGCGACGGCGGAGATGGCCAGCAGGGCCAGCGAGACGCCGGGCCAGACCAGGTTCCGCATCACCGCGTTGGAGAAGACGATGATCGCGATGGCCACGACCACCGAGATGTACGCCAGGATCTCCTTGGCCGGCAACAGCGCGTTGACATCGGTGTAGCCGGCACCGTAGAGCCCCGGCGACACGTGCTGCTCCAGCAGGAGAGCACGGCGGTCCAGGACGTACGCCACCGCCTTGAGCAGCACGAACACCGCGACCAGTGTGGTCAGGTGGGCGCGGGCGGCGGCGGTCATCCGGTCACCGACGCCCTGCAGGCGCACACCGCCGAAGATGTAGTGCACGGCGAGCGCCCCGAGGACCGACAGCACCACCGCGGTGAAGCCGAGGCCCAGCAGGTAGCGCCAGATCGGGTACTCGAACACGTAGAAGGAGACGTCGACCTTGAACTCGGGGTCCACGGTGCCGAAGTCTCCGCCGTTGCGGAACAACATCCAGTCGCTCCACCGGCCCATCGCGGAGAGTCCCGCGAAGAAGCCGATGACCAGACCGGTGACGGTGATCCAGGTGCCCAGGCGGGGCGCCAGGATCATTCGGTAACGCTCCAGGGTGGCCTGCTCGGCCGAATGCGGGCGCAGCAGCGGCCGCAGACGGTACGCCAGGTAGAGGTTGCCGGCGACGACAAGCGTCATCGCCGCACCGACGACCAGGAACAGGACGAGCTGCGTGAGCAGTACGCCGGAGAAGACATTCGTCTTCTTGACCTCGTCGAACCACAGGTAATCGGTGTATGCGTCGATTCCCCAACCGAGGAGCGTGAATAGAACGAATACCCCGACCAGGACGCCGACGGTGACGCGACCGCGCCGGCTCATCCTCGGTAGAGGATTGTTACGCATGACCAACGTTGGCTCCACACTTCGTCTGGCCGGTGTTTCACCTTAACGATGTCGCATCCGACTGCTATACGCGGCAGAACTGTCTCGTCACTACCGGCATGGGCATCACGACGCCGTGCACGGCTTGGGTGTGCCGCCCGCGGCGTAGGTCTCGAGTGCGGTGAGCGCGTCGTCCACCGTGGCCACCTCGGCCATGGTCAGGCCGGTGACGGTGTTGCGCAGCGCCTCCGCGCAGTTGTCCTTCGGGACCAGGAAGAGGGTGGCGCCGTCCCGCTTGGCGCCGTTGAGCTTCTGCGGGATGCCGCCGATCGCGCCGACGTTGCCGTCGTCGTCGATGGTGCCGGTGCCCGCGATCACCTTGCCGCCGGTCATGTCCTCGGGGCGCATCTTGTCGATGATGCCCAGGGCGAACATCAGGCCGGCGCTCGGCCCGCCGATCTTGTCGAGGTCGATGTTGATCTCGAAGGGGTGTGGCTGCTTGGTGTCGATCTCGATGCCGATCCGGGGCGTACCGTCCTTCTCGTCCGCCTTCGCGGCGATGCGGGCGGTCCCCGCGGTGCCGCCCCGGTCGTACGACACGGTCAGCTCGGTCCCCACGGGTTTGGCCCGGACCAGCTCGGTGACCTGGCCCGGCCTGGTGATCGGCGTCCCGTCGACCGCGGTGATCACGTCCTCCGCTTTCAGCGAACCCTCAGCCGCTCCGCCCGTGGTGACATTACGCACGTAAACCTGCACCGGATAGCCCAGCTCGCGCAGGGCGACCGTCTCCGCGCTGGTCTGCGACGCCTTCCACTCCTGCGCGTTCTGCTCCTGGACCTGTTTCTCGCTCTGGTCCGGCGGATAGATCAGCTCGCGGGGCACCACCGCGTCGGAGTCGCTCAGCCAGCCCCGGATCGCCCACACCAGCTCGACCTGCGACTGCACGTTGACCGTGGTGAGACGCAGCTGGCCCTGCGACGACGAGGTCTCGCCCTTGGTGACCTGGATGACCTCGGTCCCGTCGGACCTGCCGAGCGTGTCGACGGTCGGGCCCGGCTTGAGCACCACGTAGGGCATCGGGGCGACCATGACACCGGCAGCCAGCAGAGCGGTGATCAGGGCGCCGAGGATGACGGTGACACCGCGACGTCTCATGCGCGTGAGAGTACCCACCCTGTCTGAGTTCTCTCTGAGCTGATACCTCCCTCCGTCCGCTACGGGCTTTTCGCGCGTACCGTTGGGACGTGCCTGATATCCCGTTCGGCTTCTCCCTGCCGGGCGCTCAGCCGCCCGACCCCTCCGACCCGCAGCAGATGCAGCAGTTCATGGCGCAGCTGCAGCAGATGTTCGCCGCGCCCGGCAGTGGCCCGGTCAACTGGGACCTGGCCCGGCAGGTGGCCGCGAGCCAGCTCTCGGCCACCGGTGACCCGGCGGTGAACATCCTCGAGCGCCACCAGGTCGAGGAGGCCCTGCGCCTCGCCGACCTGTGGCTCGATCCGGTGTGCTCGCTCCCGAGCGGCATCCGCAAGTCCGTCGCCTGGAACCGCAACGAGTGGATCTACAACACACTCGACGTGTGGAAGAAGCTGTGTGAGCCGATCGCCGGCCGCATGGTCGGGGCGATGGGCGACCTGGTGCCCGAGGAGGCCCGTGCCCAGCTCGGCCCGATGCAGTCGATGGTCGCCACACTCGGCGGCGCGCTGTTCGGCGGTCAGCTCGGCCAGGCCTTCGGCCAGCTCGCCGCCGAGGTGCTCTCGGCCGGTGACATCGGCCTTCCGCTCGGCCCGGCCGGCACCGCCGCCCTGGTCCCGTCCAACATCAAGGCCTACGGTTCCGGTCTCGAACTACCCGAGGACCAGGTCCGGCTGTACGTCGCCTTGCGCGAGGCCGCACATCAGCGCCTGTTCGGGCACGTGCCGTGGTTGCGCGCGCACGTGCTGAGCGCCGTCGAGACCTACGCCAACGGCATCACGGTGAACCGGGAGGCGATCGAGGAGGCGATGAGCCGCGTCGACCCGACCGACCCGGAGTCGATGCAGGCGATGGCGCTGGAGGGCATCTTCACGCCCGAGGACACCCCGCAGCAGAAAGCTGGCCTGGCCCGGCTGGAGACGGCGCTCGCGCTGGTCGAGGGCTGGGTGGGGCACGTGGTCGACGAGGCCGCCGGGGATCGCCTGCCGTCGGTCGCCGCGCTCGGTGAGGCGTTCCGCCGTCGCCGGGCCGCCGGTGGCCCGGCCGAGCAGACGTTCGCCGCCCTGGTCGGCCTGGAGTTGCGGCCCCGCCGGCTGCGTGAGGCCGGGGCGCTGTGGACCGCCGTCGCGCAGCAGCGTGGCACCGCCGGCCGCGACGCGCTGTGGGACCACCCGGACCTGCTGCCCACCGACGAGGACTTCGCCGACCCGGAGGCGTTCGCCCGCGGCCGTTCCGACTGGGACATCAGCGAGCTGGACAACCTGGGCGAGGGTCCCAAGGAGGACTGATCCGCGGGCCGGCGCCCATGGATCCCGCGCCGCCGCGACGTTCGAGTCGCGGCGGCGAGTCCGTCGTGCCGAAGGCCAACGCTGGGCCCGTCATGCCGAAAGGCAACGCTGGGGCCCGTCATGCCTGGAACCGGTTGGGGCCCGTCATGCCGTGAGCTGGTGGTGGGCCGTTCCGTTCCGGAGCCGTCGGACCGGAATCAGCCGCCCAGCAGGGTTCGGGTGTTCTCCCAGCCCTCCAGGGCGATGTCCAGCCCGGCCAGGTCGGCCGGGCCGCGCAGCCGGCGCCACTGCGGGGTCGAGGTGACATCGCCGGGCGCCGGCGCCGTCCTGCGCAGCATCGGGGCCGACGCCGTGTCCAGGTCGTGGTCGACCAGCCAGTCCGGCGCCGGCAACCGGGCCGCGACACCGAAGAGCCCGCCGGTGGGCCCGGCCGGCGACACCGCCACCGGTTTGCCGTCCAACGGGCGCAAGAGCTTTCCGAGCGTCATTCCCGGTACGTCGGGGGCGTCCCCGGCGATCACCGCCGCCTCGTCGAAACCGTCCTTCGCGGCCGCGGTCAGCACCGGCAGCACGGTCGGGGTGGGCACCTGGTAGATCCGGGTGCCCGGCCAGGCGATCTCCTCGGCCAGGGGCAGGTCGTCCGGGGTGGCCGCGATCGCCGCCTCGGCGGTCGCCAGCCGGGCCAGCAGGTCCACCACGTCCTCGGCCATGGCGGCGCGCCAGGCCCCCGGGTCGATCCCGGGCGGGCTCCACGGCACCGGGACCAGCATCACCACTACGACACGCCGGATCACGGGGCAACCCTACTCAGCCGGTGTACCCCGTACCGCAATCCCCGCCGGAGGCGCCGGGACCGCCGCGACCGGATCGCCGACCCGGTGGCACGCATGGTCTGAATCGGTCATCGCCGCCGGATCGGAACGGATCATCAGCTGGGCCTACTCGGCCATCACCAGACTGCCCGCCGCCGAGACGCCCTCCAGGTAGCCGCGGGCGCGCTCGGCCTTGGGGAAGCGGTTCACCAGGTCCCAGAAGCGGGCGTTGTGGCTGGGTACGACCAGGTGGGCCAGCTCGTGCAGGAGCACGTAGTCGATGACCCAGTCGGGCATCTCCTGGATCCGGTGCGAGATCCGGATCGTCGCGTCGTCGGGGGTGCAGGACCCCCAGCGCCCGTTCTGGTTGGTGACCCACCGCACACTGGCCGGCGCCACCTCGGCGGCGTGGTCGGCGAGGTACCGGGTCGTCAGCCGACGGGCACGGGCCAGCAGCTCGGCGTCGGTGCACCGCAGCCGTTCCTCGCGAGCTTCCAGGCGGGCGAGCATGCGCTCCACCCACTCCGTCTCCTCCGCGCGGGAGAAGCGGTCCGGGATGAGCACCACGACTCGTTCGCCGTCGCGATAGGCGGACACCGTCCGTCGCCGGCGCTGGCTGCGCCGCACTTCCACGACAGGCTTGCGCACGCGGGCCATTACCGGCTCGCGCGGCCCAGATTCGGGTTCACGTTGAGACGCTAATCCGCCGGACCCCTGTTACCGCAAGAGTACGGACAATGACGGTCGCGGAATATGAGCACTTCGACCGCATATACCCGAAAAAATTTTCCACACCGGCAACATCGGTGGCATCCGTCAACCTAGACCATCGTCGACTCAACCCTCCCGCCGCCCTGCATGTCCGTTTTATGCCTTTACGATGGGAATCGTCGGCGTGTCTGGGCAAAACTGGCCATAAAGGGAACTTCGGACCGGCACACTCACGACGTCGGCGACACCGCCGACGCTGCGCTGACATGGAACCGGCCTGACCTGGGTAAGTGACCGCCCCGGACGGGTGGCCACATCCGCGTGGCACGTCCGCGCCCGCTGCCGTCAGTCAGGCACGAGCCGGACGGCCGAAGATTCGACGAGGAGGAACCGTGGCCGACAACACGTACAACGGCTACTGCGTCAAGTGCAAGGAGAAGCGTGACTTCCAGGGTGAGGTCGCGGTCTCGAAGACCGGCATGAACATGGCCAAGGGCAAGTGCCCGGTCTGCGGCACCACGATGAACCGCATCCTGGGCAAGGCCAAGGCGTGACCGCGTCCCGGGGAGGGCGGGTCGCGTGCCCGCTCTCCCCGGCGGCTCGCCCGTAACCGTGTCCCCGCAGGCACGTTGAGTCAACTAGGGCCTGTGGATAACTCACCCAAAGCTGTGGACAAGTCTCGGCGGGGTCAATGCGCCCTGTGGATAACATCATCGCTCCGCATCGTCGCGATGACACCCTGTCATCCATGAACCGGACACCACTGCCCAGGCCCACCCTGATCCCCGGCCTGGCCCGCTTCTGGCGCGATCCCGGCGAGCTCCAGCTCGGGCTGAGCCCCGAGCGGGCCGTGCTGCTGGATCTGCCGGACCCACGGGCGGCCGGCGTCCTCGATCTGCTCGACGGGCGCAGCCCCGAGCGGCTGGTGCTGATGCGCGCCGCTGAGCGGGGCATCCCGCCCGACCAGGCCCGCGCCCTGATCGACCTGCTGCGCCGCGCCGGGCTGGTGCTGCCCGCGGCGGCCCTGCTCCCGCCCGCTCTGCCGGCCGGCGTCCGCCAGCGGCTCACCTGTGAGGCCGCCGCGCTGGCCCTCGGCTCGGCCCGACTCACCCCGTCACCGGCCCACGTGCTCCGGCGGCGTGCGGCGGCCCGGGTCGTGGTCAGCGGCCGGGGCCGGCTCGGCGCCACCATCGCGGTGGCCCTGGCCGAGTCCGGGGTCGGCCACGTCCACGCCGATCTCTCCGGCGTCGTCGGGCCGGCCGAGATCACCGGTTCACCACTCGGCCCGGATGACGTCGGATCACCCCGGCGGCTGGCGGTGGAGGCGGCCGTCCTGCGTGCCGCGCCGGGCACCGCGGTGCATCCGGTCCGGCGCGGTCCGGCCTCGCTGGTGGTCCAGCTGACCCACGACGAGCCACCGGCCCTGGTGGCCGCCGGGCACGCCGCTCGCCGGCAGCCGCACCTCGCCGCCACGCTGCGGGACGGGGCCGCGGTGGTCGGCCCGCTGGTCCCGGCCTCCGGCGCACCCTGTCTGAACTGCCTGGACCTGTTCCGCCGGGAGCGGGACACGAGCTGGACGGGTGCCGCCGGTCCGCTCTCCGACGCCGCCGAGCCGGGTGCGGTGGCCACCGTGCTGGCCGCCACCGCCTATGCCACGGCCCAGGTCCTGGCGTTCCTGGACGGCGCCACGCCGGAGACCCTCGGGGCCGCGGTGGAGATCTCCGCACCCGGCCGGTTCCGCCGCCGGAGCTGGCCACCACACCCGGATTGCGCCTGCCGGAGGCGTCGGCACGGGCCAACCTTCACCGGACCTTCACCGCATAAGCACCAAAGCACCGCGCGACGGGCCGGGTGAGGGCCGGATGTCGGTCACAATGATCTGGTGACGGACATACCGCGCCGTGCCGCGTCCCGGACGGCAAAGCTCGCCGCACTCCCGCTCGGTTTCGCCGGGCGCGCCGCGATGGGCCTCGGCAAACGCGCTGTCGGCATCGCCTCCGACGTGATCTCCGCCGATATCCAGCAACGCACCGCCGAGCAACTGTTCAGCGTGCTGGGCCAGCTCAAGGGCGGAGCGATGAAATTCGGTCAGGCGCTCTCGGTCTTCGAGGCCGCCATGCCCGAGGAGATGGCCGGCCCCTACCGGCAGGCGCTGACAAAACTCCAGGAGGCGGCGCCACCGATGCCGGTGGCCAACGTGCACAAGGCCCTGGCCGAGCAGCTGGGCCCGGACTGGCGGGACCGATTCGCCGAGTTCGACGACAGCCCGGCCGCCGCGGCCAGCATCGGGCAGGTGCACCGGGCCGTGTGGAAACTGCCGCCCGCCCGGCGCAACGGCAAACCGAAACTGCTGCCGGTGGCCGTCAAGGTGCAGTACCCAGGGGCCGGCGAGGCCCTGGTGGCCGACCTGAAACAGTTGTCCCGGCTGGCCGGCATGTTCAAGATCATTCAGCCCGGCATCGACGTGAAACCGCTGATCGCCGAGCTGCGCGAGCGTGTCGTCGAGGAACTCGACTACGAGATGGAGGCGGAGACCCAGCGAGCCTTCGCCACGGCGTACCAGGACGATCCGGAGATCTTCGTGCCCCGGGTGGTCGCCTCAGCGCCGCAGATCCTGGTCACCGAATGGGTGGACGGCACCCCGCTGGCCAAGGTGATCGCCGACGGCACCCAGGAGGAACGCGACGAGGCCGGCCGGCTGATGGCGATCCTGCACTTCTCCGCGCCGTCCCGGGCCGGGCTGCTGCACGCCGACCCGCACCCCGGCAACTTCCGGATCCTGCCCGACGGCCGGCTCGGCGTCATCGACTTCGGCGCGGTCGCCCGGCTCCCCGGCGGCCACCCCGAGCCGATCGGCCGCCTGGTCCGGCTGGCCCTGGCCGGCGAGGCGAAAGCGGTGGTCGAGGGCCTCCGCGAGGAGGGTTTCGTCAAGGCCACCGACGACATCGACGCCGAGGCGCTGCTGGAGTTCCTGCTCCCGATGATCGAACCGGTCGCGGCCGACCGTTTCCGCTTCACCAGGGACTGGATCCGCACCGAGGCCACCCGTCTGGCCAATCCGCGGGGCCCGGCCTACGCCCTCAGCCGCAAACTCAACCTCCCCCCGTCCTACCTGCTGATCCACCGGGTGACGCTGGGCTCCATCGGGGTGCTTTCCCAGTTGGAGGCCGAGGCCGCCTACCGGGAGATCCTGGAGAAGTGGTTGCCGGGCTTCGCCCCGGTCCCCTGACCTCCACGCGGCTGAACCCGTCCGCCCTGATCGGTGTACTCCCCGGGGAGGGGAATCGACAGCGATCAGGAGGACGGGGATGGCCGGGGATCAGAACGAACTCGTCGTCAACTACGTGGATCTCTGGCAAGCTGGGGAACTCCAGCTCAAGCCCCTGGCCGAGCACTACCGGGCGGTTGCCGGCATGCTCTTCGCGGCCGAGGCCGGCATCGATCTGCTGTGGCGTCCCGCGGTGTTCGGCGGGCCGTACGGTCCGGTCCGGGGCGCCTGGCAGTTCCTCGCCGACACCACGGTGACCCTGCTACAGGAGACCGCTGAGAATTTCGCCGCCACCGGTGAGGTCCTGGTCATGGCTTCCCGGGAGTACGCCGAGGCCGATCGGGTCAACGCGGACTCCCTCGATGCCGAGATCGACAAACGGATCACGGTGGAGAACCGGGACCGGCAGGCGAGGCCGGGACAGACCGGGAACGATTCCCGATGAGTTATCCCGAACTGCGTCATCATGCCTTGCGGATCGAGGAACTGGTTCTCCAGAGAACACTCGATCAGTTGGGTATCGCCTTGCTTGCGGACGGGCGCGCCGTCGACAAGACGACCATGGCTGCCATCCCCGCCGATGCGGTGGCCGGCATCCGCGGGAAATGTGCCGGGATCGCGGAGATGTTCGAGCCCTTCCTCGACATCCCCGACCCGCAAGCCCTGGAGGCGATGCACCAGAAGCTCGTCACGACTACGAGCCGGCTCGCTACCGCGAGCAACTCGACCGATCCGATTCATGGCCTCAAGTACCTGGTCGATCCGGACATGAACCGGGCCAGAATGGTCGACGAGACGCTGACGCACTGGCGCGGCCTCGCGGGACAGGAGTTCAAGAGGACTCTCCAGGAGGACTGGCCCGCCGTCATCCAGAACCAGTTCAGTCTCCTCTCGGTGCTGGCGGGCACGATCGGGGCCACGAAGGCGCTGTGGGAGCAGTGCCGGACGAATGTGGACAGCATCGCTCACCAGGCGATCACCGCGCTGCAGCGGATGGGCGAAGACACCTCCGTGGACGCCGAAGTGATCATTCTTACCGTCGCCTCGTCAGTGCTGGCGGTCGGTGCCACCCTGACCGGCGGTGCCGGTGCCGTCGCCCTGACCGCTGCGGGCGCCGCGGCGCAGGTGGGTGCCACTGTCGTGGACAAGTCCGCGCCGGAGGTGAACGAGGAGATCCATTTCGATGCGGTGAGTCCTATGGCCCTCGTGGAACAGCTCCAGCAGGCCCTGTTCAAGCTGCAGTTCATCGTTCTTCGCAAAGAGGAGCAGATAGCCACCGCGCTGATCGGATCAGGTGAGACGGTCACGGCTCTCCGGTCCAGCTTCGTCACTCCTCGACCGCTGCTCGCAGACCAGACGAACCGGACGATCATGACGGATCAAGGGCTTGGTGACTTTCTGTGAATCGCAAATGGATAGGGCTCTCCGTCGTGCTGGCCGCCGTTCTGATCGGCACCGGTTTCCTCTACTACCGTTCGAGTTCCGCCGATCCGTCACAGGCCGGGCCCACATGCCGGTTGACCACGCCCGGATCAGCAGGGGCAGGTGACACCGTTCCCACCGGCGCCCAGGTCGTCGAGACCGGATACTCGAAGGTCGGCCCGGTGGTGAGCATGGGATCGATGATCCGCAACGAGACCGGCAAGGTCGCCTACCGGACACTCGTCACGTTCGAAGCCGTCGACTCGGCCGGCCGTGCCGTCGTCGATCCGGACACCCGGGACTGGCTCACTCAGGTCGTCCCCGTCCTCCGGCCGGGCGACACCGCAGCTGTGGGCACATCCGCTCTGATCGGCCGGAACGCCGATCAGAGCCTGAAGACCATCGATTCCATCAAGGTGACGCTCACCGTGGACCGGTGGCTGGACCCCGGTGACGGAAACACCGGCCTGGGTCCGGTGACGGCCGCGGTGATCGTCGGCAGCGGGCAGCGCAACGACGACGCCGGCGGTTCTCTGCGATTTGCCTCCGAGTCGGCGAACTGCGCGTCAGTCCGGAACAACGTGCGGACCGGAATGACCTCGCGGGGCGTATCGCTGGTCTTCCGTGACGAATCCGGAAGGATCGTCGGAGGAAATCTGGACACCGGCCGCCAAGACGAGAGCTGCCTGCCCGGCAGACAGGAGAACAGACTGCTCACCGTGTATCAGCCGGCCATTCCCCCCTGGGCCGACCTGGACAGGACGTCGATCAGCGTCTACTGCGACTTCGATCGGCCGCCGGCCTCTAAGGTCCCGGGAACGCCGATCAACTGAAGCGAACGGCCCGTCCGTGGCGGCGGACGGGCCGTTTCTCATGGGGTCAGAAGTGGTTGTCGGGGGTTAGAGCCCGGCGCCGAGATCACGGGAAGCCCGGGAGCGGGCTTCCATGCTGATACGGCGGGCGGAGCGGAAAGCCTCAGGTGCACGGTCACTCTGAGGCCGACGCATTCGTGCTCGGGACAACGCTTCTTGGATGAGTCTCACCTTGGGAGCTCCGTTCGGGATCATTTCGATGCTCGGCTCTCGTACTGCGATCTGGGCCACGGGGGCTACGGGGAGGGTGTGCATCTCAGGCCGCCAGCCGGACCGAGTTGCGGGTGTCGAGACCGTTCGCGGCGAGCCGCTCCTCGACTTCGACGGCCAGTTCGGCGTCGCGGGCGACGTCGACCTTCCGCGGCCGGCCACGGGGCCGCTTGCGGGCGACCACGGCACCCCGCTCGAAGATCTCGCCACCCCAGACGCCCCAGGGCTCGGCGCGGTCGACCGCACCGGACAGGCACTCGGCGCGCAGCGGGCAGTCCCCGCAGAGCGACTTGGCCAGCTCCAGCTGGGCCGGGGTGTCGGAGAACCACAGGTCCGGGTCGAACTTCCGACAGGGCAGGTTTGCCTCGAGGTCGACGGTGATGTCGATCGGGGCCAGCGCCAGACTCATAAAGCCCGGTCACCTCTCTCTTCTTCTCGATCTTCTGGATCGTTTTTGGGGCTATCGACCGGCCTGGTTAGGCCGGAAAAACATTTGAGGCCGCGGATCCCTTTACGGGTTCCGCGGCCTCGAGGTGAGCCGGTGGTCTGTGGTCAGACCGGCCTTCCTCGAGGCGGGGCGCCGCTGGCACCGTCCGTGTAACGCTTGCTGGAGGCGCTGCCATTGAGCCCAGTGGTGCCCTTGTTTCCGTCGAACATCAGGACCGCTTTGCCCAGCTCGGCCTGGATCTGGACCTGGTGCTCCCGGGAAACCGGGGCCTGCTCCACAGCCAGCACAGCCACGGGTGCGGCGGTGATGGGCAGCGAGACAGCCAGAGGCCAGGCAGCAGTCGGTAGCGTCGACGGTCGCGCCATCATGATGTTGAGCTCCATGTCTGCCACCTCCTCCAAAACCTGCACTCGTAGTTCTCCGGAACCCGGGCGAACTGCTGCTCGCCAAGGTGTGTCCTGAGGCTATGCCTGCCCTACAGGAGAGGGCAAACGAATTAACGGACTAGTTTTCAAAGTTTTTCTCTACAAGATCATCAGGGCTCGCTCCGGCCACCAGAGCGAACACCGCGTCCCCGTACTGCCCCAGCTTGCGGGACCCGATCCCGGCTATCGCGAGCAGTTGCGCCGGGTCACTCGGACGGCGTTCCGCCATCGCCACCAGGGTCGCGTCGGTGAACACGACGAATGCAGGCACTTTGAGACCGGCCGCGACGTTCGCCCGCCACACCTGCAGACGCTCGTAGAGGTCCTCGTCGAGGTCCGAGGGACAGGTCGGGCAGCGGCCCAGTTTGCGGTCCGCGCCGGCCAGCAGAGTGGCGCCGCAGATCCGGCAGAGCGACACCTGGACACGGCGACGGTCGGGTTTCCGACTGCGATCGGCGACCGCGGGCGATGATGACGACGCGGACGATCCCTGCAGCTGTGGCAGAAAACGGCACGGCCGACGGGCCCGTCCTCCCGAGGAGCGGGATTGCCCGTACGAAAGCCAGAGCAGTTGACGTGCTCTCGTCACCCCGACATAGAGCAGCCGTCGCTCCTCCTCGAGCTGCTCGGCGGTCTTGGCGTAGGTCGTCGGCAGGGTGCCGTCGGCCAGCCCGACCAGGAAGACCGCGTCCCACTCCAGCCCCTTGGCCGAGTGCAGGGAGGCCAGAGTGACCCCGGCCACCGTCGGCGCGTGCTGCTGCTCGGCACGGCGGGCGAGTTCGTCGTTGAAGGCGGACAGGGTGATCTCCCGTTGCACCTGCCCGGCCTCGCCGATGGGCAGGATCTCGGGGCTGGCGGCGTACTCCTCGGCCAGCGTGACCAGGGCGGCCAGCGCCTCCCACTGCTCCCGGGCGGCACCGCCGGGCGGGGGCTGATGCCGGTTCCAGCCGCGGGCGGCGAGCGCCTCCACCACCGCCTCGGGCAGGGGCGTCTCGCCGGGGATGGAGCGGACCGCGGCCCGGAGCGCGACCATCGCCTGCCGCACCTCGGCACGCTCGAAGAATCGCTCGCCCCCGCGGACCACGTAGGGCACCTCGGCCTCGGCCAGGGCCTCCTCGTACGTCTCGGACTGCGCGTTGGTCCGGAACAGCACCGCGATCTCGTTGGCCGGGGTGCCCGCCGCGATCAGCTCACGGCACCGCCGGGCCACCGCCGACGCCTCACCCAGCTCGTCCGGGAAGATCTTCAGTTCCGGTTCCGGCCCGGGGTCCCGCTGGCCGACCAGCTCCAGGCGGAGTTTGGCCTCGGTGCCGCGGGCCTGCTTGATCACCGCGTTGGCGAGCCCGACCACCTGCGGCGTCGAGCGGTAGTCGCGGACCAGCCGGACCACCACGGCGCCACGCCGCTGGCGCGGGAAGTCGATCAGGTACGCCGACGTCGCGCCGGTGAACGAGTAGATCGTCTGGCTGGCGTCACCGACCACGGTGATGTCGTCCCGGCCGCCCAGCCAGGAGTCCAGCAGCCGCTGCTGGAGCGGGTTGACGTCCTGGTACTCGTCGACGACGAAGTGCCGGTACTGGGCGCGGATCTGGTCGGCGACGTCCGGATGCTCCTCGATGCCCCAGACCGCGGCACGCAGCAGATCCTCGAAGTCGATCACGCCCTGCCGGCGTTTCAGCGACTCGTAGGCGGCGAACACCTCGGCGACCCGGGCCGGCTCGTACGGCGGCTCGCGCAGTGCCTTGGCCGCGGCCACCACGTACTCCCCCGGTTCGACAAGCGACGACTTGGCCCACTCGATCTCACCGGCGAGGTCACGGGCGGCGGCCCGGTCGGTACGGACCCCGGCGCGGGCGGCGGCCAGCCCGACCACCCGGATCTTGCTCTCCATCAGCTCCGGCATCTGCCGGCCCTGCAGCAGCCGGGGCGCGAAGTAGCGCACCTGCCGCAGCGCGGCGGCGTGGAAGGTCCGGGCCTGCACGGCGCCGGTGCCGAGGGCGGTGAGCCGGGCCCGCATCTCGGCGGCGGCCCGCGCGGTGAACGTCACCGCGAGCACGTGCCGGGGGCTGATCTCGCCGGACAGCGTCCGGTAGGCGATCCGGTGCGTGACCGCCCGGGTCTTTCCCGTCCCGGCGCCGGCCAGGACGCACACCGGCCCGGCCGGCGCGGTCACCGCCGTCCGCTGCTCCGGGTCGAGTCCGGCCAGCACCCCTTCAGTCCGCACGGTAGGGAATCATGACACCCCCGGAGGGCGTTGTGCTTGTCAGCCGCACCACCGTGTGACCTGTATCGAAGGAGCCCTGACCGATGCTGACCATGTTCTCGACGACCTGGTGTGGGTACTGTCACCGCCTGAAGTCGCAACTCGACCGCGAGGGCATCGCCTACGAGGTCGTCGACATCGAGCAGGACGAGACCTCGGCCGAATTCGTCCGGAGCGTCAACGGTGGCAACCAGACCGTGCCGACCCTGAAGTTCTCGGACGGCTCGGCGCTGACGAACCCGTCGATCGTCCAGGTCAAGGAGCACCTCGCCGCCATCGCGGCCTGATGCCTGAAAAGGGCGGCCCGTGACGGGCCGCCCTTTTTCATGACTTACGGGATCAGCGCCGGGATGCTCGAGTCGAGCAGGCCGCGCTCCTTGAGAGCGCCGTACAACGGCGTGGTCTCCGGGTAGTGACCCCACTGGTGGTCACCGTCGCCCTTGCCGAAGCCGCCGAGCAGCTGCTTCTGGACCTCGCTGAAACCGTCCCACTCGGGCCGGTTCGGCAGGTCGGCCACCTCGTCGCGGATGGCGATCCAGCGCGGGGTGTAGCCGAAGAAGGCGCCGACACGGGTGATGTCGGAGAAGTTGTCCGACCGCGCGTGCCAGATGCGGCGGTCGAAGACCACCAGGTCACCGGGGTTCGCGGTGATCTGGGTCGCGCCCTCCGGCTGCGGCCACGGGACGCCGCGGCTCGGCGGGCCGGGCAGCCAGTTGGTCTTGTGGCTGCCGGGGAGGACGGTGAAGTTGCCGCGCCCGGTCTCGCTCACGTCGGAGAACCAGTAGGCCAGCTTGACCGACATCATCGGCCGCGGGTCGGTCTCGATCTCCCGGTTCTGCCGGCCACCGTCCTGGTGCCAGTGCCACCAGTCCTTCGGCTTCTCGTGGATCTTCGGGTGCACGTCGATGTGCGAGTGGTAGACGTGGATGTTCCAGCCCAGCAGCGACCAGATGTATTTGAACGCCTTCGGGTGGTCCAGCAGGAACGCCAGCTCCGGCACCCCGGCGATCGGGGAGAGTTGGTGCAGAGCCCCCGTGGCTCCGAGCTTTCCGTCTCGTTTGCCCTTCTCGTACGCCCCGAGAATCGCGGCCCGGCCGACCTCGATCTCGCTCTCACTCAGCACCGACGGCACGACGATGTAGCCGTCGCGGTCGAACGCCTCCCGCTCCTGTGCGGACATGGGCGTCCACGCCGGCGCCTCCACCTGGGTCATCGGGTCCCCTCTCGTCTTTGAAGTGAAGACGCGACGACCCCTCGGATCGGTTGCTCCCTAACCGGAAAAATTTTCTGGATCTTCGAGGAGCCACTTCTCGATCAGGTACGAAGCGATCGAGGAACCCATCGGAAGAGTCCGCGGATCCTCCCCTGAGATCATCTTGGCGACGGTCTCGCGGGAGAACCAGTGCGCCTCGTCGATCTCCTCGGGTTCCAGCCGCAGCGGCTGCTCCGGGTCGGCGACACCGAAGAAACCCAACATCAACGAGCCTGGGTACGGCCATGACTGGCTGCCCTCGTACCGGATCGCGGAGAGGTGGACGCCCACCTCCTCGTGGACCTCCCGGGCGACCGCGGCCTCCGCCGACTCGCCGGCCTCGACGAAGCCGGCCAGGCAGGAGAACCGCCGATTGCCGTCCGGGGTGGCCGGCCAGGCGGCGTTGTGCCCGAGCAGGCAGCGGCCGGCCGGCCCGGACACCCCGTCGTGCACCAGGATGATCATCGCCGGGTCGGTCCGGGGCCACATCATGACGCCGTCCTCGTCGACCCGCGCCCAGCCGGCCTCGACGGGCAGGGTCGGCTTGCCGGTCCGCGGCGAGAACCGGTGCGACAGGTGCCAGTTGCCCAGGGCCACCGCCGTGGTCAGCACGCCGGTGTCCCGGGCGTCGAGCAGGTGCCCGACCTCGCGCAGCGCCGACCCGCCGTCGAGCCGGGCGTCGACCGCCCAGATCGGGGTGCCGTCCGGGTCGACGCCGAGGAACCAGCGGTCACCGTCCGGCGCGTCGGCCGGCGGCACCAGGACCAGTGCGGCGCCGCCGTCCGGACGGTCGGTGACCAGGGCGCGGCCGCCGCGGGCCAGGTCCACGAGCAGGACCCGGCCGCGGTCCCAGGCGGCGGCGAGCCAGACCTCGTCCTTGCGGTGTTCGGCCGCGCGGTCGAGGGTGGTGCGGGCGAGCGGCGGGGCGCTCGGGTGGTTCGTCACGCTGAGTCGCGCTCCACGGCTGTCAGGGCGGTGAGGGAGTCCGCGATCTTCTCGGCGTCGCCGAGGACCACGGTCACCGCACGGGATGGGGCGAGGTGTTTCGCGGCGGCCGCGGCGACCTGCTCACGGGTGGCCGCGGCGAGGGCCGCCGAGTGCTCCCGCAGATGGTCGAGGCGGAGGCCGAAACCGGCGTACATGCTGGCCAGGCCGGCCAGCCCGGCCTGCGTGGACATGCCCAGCCGGAGGGTGCCGAGGGCGTACCGCCGGGCCTGTTCCAGCTCGTCCTCGCCGGGCGGGAGGCTGGCGATCCGGCCCAGCTCGTACTGCGTCTCCAGCAGTGACGGGCCGGTCACCTCGGTGGCCACCTCGGTGGCGGCGACCAGGGCCGAACCGGCCACGTAGTGGTCGATCGACGAGTACGACCCGTAGGTGTAGCCCTTGTCCTCGCGGATGTTCTCCGTCCAGCGGGACGAGAAGTAGCCGCCGAAGACCAGGTTGGCCAGGCTGAGCGCGGCGTAGTCGGGGTCGGTGCGGACCACCGCGGGCAGCGCGATCCGCAGCGACGACTGCACCGAGCCGGGCCGGTCGACGAGCAGCAGCGGGCCGGGCTCCAGCGCCGGGGTGGGCGGGAGGCTGCCGTCCGGTCCGCTGCCGGTCCAGCCGCCGAGGGCCTTCTCCGCGGTGTCGATGGCCTGGTCCGGGTCGATGTCGCCGACCAGCACCAGGACCGCTCCGCGCGGCCGGACCCGGGCGGCGTGCAACTCGCGCAGCGCCTCCGGCTCGATGTCGCGGACCTGATCGGGGGCGGGGGTCTGCACCGCGTAGGGGTGCGGCCCGTACATCCGCTTGAGCAGTGCCACCCGGGCCAGGTGGGCCGGCTGGCTCAGGGCGACCTGGATGTGGTCGGTCAGCCGTTCCCGCTCGACCGACACCTCCTCGCCCGGGTAGGTGGCGCCGGTGAGCACCGCGGCGAGCAGTTCGAGTGTCCGGTCCAGGCCGTCGGCGAGCGCGTTGCCGCTGATCAGCAGGCGGTCCGGGTCGAGGCCGGCGCCCAGGCTGCCGCCGACCGCCTGCAGCTCGGCGGCGATGTCGATGCTGGTCATGCCGTCGGTGCCGGTGAACAGGGCCTGGGAGAGCAGGGTGGCCGGGGCGAGCGGGGCCCGGCCGAACGGGATCCGCAGCCGGACCTCGACCAGCGGCACCGCGGACCGGCGGATGGCGATCACGGTGAGCCCGGTGGAGAGGGTGCGCTCGCGCTCCACCGGCAGGTTCAGCTCGGTGGCCGGCACCAGGTCCGGGAGGGTCTTGACGGTCACGCTGCTCCTCCGGGGATGACTTCGACGCTGGCGCGGCTCTCCGGCCGCAGGGTGGCCGCGGCGGCGGCGATCTGCTCGCCGGTGACCTCGCTGATCAGGCGCGGCAGGTCGTTGAGCAGTCCGGGCCGGCCGCGCTGGAGTTCCAGGACGGCCATCGGCTGGGCCCGGCCGAGCACCCCGTCGGTCTCCTGCAGCAGGTTGGTGGCCATCCGGGCCTGGGTGCGGTCCAGCTCGCCGGGCTTGACCCCGCCGGTGGCCAGCCGGTCCAGTTCCTCGTCGATGGTGCGCAGCACCTTGTCGGCGTCGCCGCCGGGCGGCAGGTGGGCCTGGAGCAGGAACGCGGTCGGGTTGCGGACCTGGAACTCGTCGCCCATGAAGCCGAGGTAGCCGCCGATCGTGGTGGCCGCGCGGTCCCGCTGGACCAGGCGTTCCACCAGCCGGGAGGCGTCGCCGTCGGTGAGCACCTCGGCGAGCACGGCGAAGGGCAGGTAGGCCTCGAACGCGCCGATCGGGTCCGGCACCCGCCAGGCGGCGGCGATCGCCGGCAGCGGGGCGATGCGATCGGTGTACGACTCCCGGCGCTCGCCGGTCAGTCCCGGCTCGTCGAAGTCGGGCAGCACCGGGGCGGGCCGGGCCGGGACGTCGCCGAAGTGCCGCTCGATCATGGCGGTGGCCTCGGCCACGTCGAAGTCGCCGGTGACCGAGAGCACGGCGTTGCCACAGGCGTAGTACCTGTCGAAGAACTCCTGCGCGTCCTGGACGGTGGCGCTCTCCAGGTCGGCGAAGGAGCCGTAGCCGTCGTGCGCGTTGGCGAACGTCTCGAACATCACCGGCGGGAGCTTGAGCCAGGGGAACCCGCCGTACGGCCGGTTCAGCACGTTGACCCGGATCTCCTCCTTGACCACGTCGACCTGGTTGCGCAGGTTCTCCTCGGTCAGGCGGGGGCCGCGCATCCGGTCGGCCTCGAGGAAGAGGGCGCGCTCCAGTCCACCGGAGGGCAGCACCTCGTAGTAGTCGGTGTAGTCCAGGTGGGTGGAGCCGTTGAAGCTGCCACCGGCGCCCTGCACATGCCGGAAGTGCGCGAGCTTCTCCAGGTTCGCCGAGCCCTGGAACATCAGGTGCTCGAAGAGGTGGGCGAAGCCGGTCCGGCCTTCCGGTTCGCTGCGGATGCCGACGTCGTAGACGACGGCCACACCGACGACCGGGGCGCTGCGATCCGGGGACAGGACCACACGCAGACCGTTGCCGAGAGTCAGCCGCTCGACCGGGTATTTCGTCGCGGGGATCTTGATTTTGGGCGCCACGGTACGAATCTAGCCGACGCGATTGCGTAGTCGAGTGGCGACGGCGAGTAAATACGTCGATATCTGCCGCGAGTGTCATCCCGGTCACCCGGGGGACTGATCCAGCGATCGATACGCCCCGAATGATGTCCGATGCCGGAATCCCGCCCGACGACCAGGGTTGACGCACCAAACCCATATGGTCCAGTATTCCCATCCAACAGATAGGGAAAGCGAAGAATCGGGGAAGGGGTAGCGCGTCGAGTACGTCTCGGCTCGCACGGACTTCGCCGTACGCGCGATGCTCGCGGTCACCGCGGAGCATCCCCGCCTGGTCAAGGCCGCCGGGCTGGCGGCCGCCCAGGAGATCCCGCTGAGCTTTCTGCAGGGGATCCTGCTCGATCTGCGCCGCGCCGGGCTGCTGCACAGCCATCGCGGTGTGGACGGCGGGTACGCCCTGGCCCGCCCGGCCGAGGAGATCACCGTCGGCGATGTCGTCCGCGCCGTCGGGGGCGCCCTCACCACCGTCCGCGGGCTGCCCACGTCCACGGCGACCTATCACGGTGCGGCGACGGCGCTGCACGACGTGTGGGTGGCCGTCGAGGCGGCCATCGAGGGCGTGGTCGACCACCAGACCCTGGCCGAACTCTCCCAACACTCGATTCGAAGAAATTGATCTAGGAGTGAGCATGAGCTCCCGCACCCTCCGTGCGCTCGCCCTTGCCTCGGCCGCCGTGGTGGCCACTACCGCCCTGGCCGCTTGCGGATCCGACGACGAGACCACCACCGCCGCCGCGGGTGGTGGCACCGCCGAGGCCACCGCCCTCAAGCTCGGCTACTTCCCCAACATCACCCACGCGCCCGCGCTGGTCGGCGTACACAACAAGATCTTCGAAGAGAAGCTGGGCACCGGCACCAAGCTGGAGGCGACCACCTTCAACGCCGGCCCGGCCGCGATCGAGGCGCTGCTCTCCGGCGCGATCGACGCCACCTACATCGGCCCGAACCCGGCGATCAACGGCTGGTCCAAGTCCAAGGGCGAGGCGCTGAAGATCATCGCCGGCAGCACCTCGGGCGGCGCCGGCCTGGTCGTCAAGGAGGGCATCAACTCCCCGGCCGACCTCAAGGGCAAGAAGATCGCCACCCCGCAGCTGGGCAACACCCAGGACGTCGCGCTGCGCGCCTGGCTGAAGGAGAACGGCCTGAACGCCGACACCTCCGGCGGCGGCGACGTCTCGATCCTGCCGCAGGACAACGCGACCGCGGTGCAGGCCTTCACCCAGGGCAGCATCGACGGCGCGTGGGTGCCGGAGCCCAACTACAGCAAGCTGATCCTGGAGTCGAAGGCCAAGGTGCTCGTCGACGAGAAGACGCTGTGGCCGAACCAGGAGTTCGTCACCACCCACCTGATCGTCAGCCAGAAGTTCCTCAAGGAGTACCCGGGCACGGTCAAGAAGCTGCTCGAAGGCCACATCGCGTCGGTCGAGTACATCGCCGGCAACAACGCCGAGGCGCAGACCGCGGCGAACGCGCAGATCGAGTCGCTGTCCGGCAAGCCGCTGAACGGCGAGATCCTCAAGGCCGCCTTCGCGAACCTGAAGTTCACCTACGACCCGATCGCCTCCTCGCTCTTCACCAGCGCGAAGAACGCCGAGACGGTCGGCCTGCTGGACCCGGTCGACCTCAAGGGCATCTACGACCTCTCGCTGCTGAACGAGCTGCTGAAGGCGAACGGTCAGCCCGAGGTCAGCGACGGCGCCGCCTGATACGCACGGATCGATAGGAGGGCGAGCATGAGCACCGCTGTGGTCCGGATCGACGACGTCAGCAAGCAGTACGGTTCGGGGAGCAACGCTCTGCTCGCCCTGGACCACATCTCCCTGGAGGTCGGCAAGGGCGAGTTCGTCTGCCTCCTGGGCGCCTCCGGCTGCGGCAAGAGCACCCTGCTCTCGCTGGTGGCCGGCCTCGACAAGATCTCCAGCGGCACCCTGGACATCGGCGGACGGCACGTCGCGCTGATGTTCCAGGAGGCCGCGCTCTTCCCCTGGCTCTCGGTGGCGGCCAACGTCGAGCTGCCGCTGAAACTGCAGGGGGTGGGCCGCGCCGAGCGCAAGAAGCGGGCCCAGGAGCTGCTGGAGATCGTCCGGCTGGGCGGTTTCGGCGGCAAGCGGCCGCACGAGCTGTCCGGCGGCATGCGGCAGCGGGTCGCGCTGGCCCGGGCCCTGGCCCAGAACGCCGACGTGCTGCTGATGGACGAGCCGTTCGGCGCGCTCGACGCGATGACCCGCGACATCCTGCACGACGAGCTGGAGCGGATCTGGCGCGAGCAGGAGCTCACCGTCCTCTTCGTGACCCACAACGTCCGCGAGGCGGTCCGGCTCGGCGACCGGGTGGTCCTGCTGAGCAGCCGCCCCGGCCGGGTCATCGAGGACTTCAAGATCGACCACGCGCGTCCCCGGCGCATCGACTCCCCCGAGGTCTCCGGCCAGGCCGCCGAGATCACCGACCGGCTCCGCGCGGAGGTCGCCCGTCATGCCCACTGAAGTCGCCGCCGACAACCGCGCGGCCAGCGAGGTCAGCGGCCTCGACGCGCTCGAACTCGGCCCCAAGAAGGAGAAGGGCCGGATCGGCCGGCGGATCTGGGCCGCCACCTGGCCGAAACTGCTCGCCATCGCCATCGTCGTCGGGATCTGGCAGCTGGTCTTCCTCTCCGAGTGGCGGCCGGTCTACGTCCTCCCGCCACCCGCCGACGTCTTCGCCGAACTCGGCACGCTGATCACCGAGCCGAGGTTCTGGGACGGCGTCCGCCTGACCATGACCCGGGCCATCACCGGGTTCGCCCTGGCGGTGGCGATCGGCACCCTGATCGGCGCGCTGGTCTCCCAGTTCAAGCCGCTGCGCGCGGCCATCGGCTCACTGATCACCGGCCTGCAGACGATGCCGTCGATCATGTGGTTCCCGCTGGCCATCCTGCTCTTCCAGCTCGGTGAGGAGGCGATCCTCTTCGTGGTCGTCCTCGGCGCCGCGCCGTCGGTGGCCAACGGCCTGATCAGCGGCATCGACTACGTGCCGCGGACCTGGCTGCGGGTGGGCCAGGTGATGGGCATGACCGGCATCGCGAAATACCGGCACCTGATCCTGCCGGCCTCGCTGCCGTCCTTCGTCTCCGGTCTCAAACAGGGCTGGGCGTTCTCCTGGCGCAGCCTGATGGCCGGCGAGCTGCTGGTGATCGTGCCGGGCACGGTGTCGATCGGCGTCCGGATGCAGACCGCCCGCGACCTGAACGACGCGGTGTCGGTGCTCGCCTACATCATCGTGGTGCTGGTCATCGGCATCCTGGTCGACCAGCTGTTCAACGGCGCCGACCGGGCGCTGCGCAAGCGCTGGGGCCTGACCGCGAGCTGACTCACAGCGGCCGGACCGACTCCAGGACCTCGTGCACCACGTCGTCGTACTGCCGATGGGTGCCGGGGATGGACACGTACAACACGGCCGCCGTGGGTCTTCCGACGTCGACGACCGCCACTCCGGAGAACTCCGAGGTGGCGGTCAGCCCCGGCTCGTCGAAGCTGAGCCGGAACTCGCTCACCCAGGCCGGCCGCCCACCCAGCGTGGTCACCTCGTCGCGCAGCACCTCCAGCTGGTTGGGCTGCGGGTAGTACTCGGCGCGCACGTCCGCCGACACCTGCCGGCCGATGCACTCCAGATCGAGGGTGAACGCGTCGTTGTCGGCCGCCGGGACCGCCGCCGACAGGATCGAGGCGTGATAGGTGCCGCCCGCGTACACCTCGGTCACGAAATGCTGGCCGACCCGGTAGGGGACCTGCAGGGTGCCCGCGTTCCACACCGTGGTCCACGGCTCCCAGGGCGCGCCGTACTCCCGGTAGGAGATGCCCGCGGCCTCGTCCACCGTGCGCTCCCCGGTCGCCGGCGCCGGCACACTCGGCGACGGGGCCGGGACGTCGCCCGGCGGGACACTCGGCGCCGGGCAGGCCTGCGCCAGCGGGGGCCGCAGATCGGCCGGGCCGGCCGCCTTCTCCCCGAACGGGTCGCCGTCCCCACCGAGGATCACGATCAGCAGCACGGTCAGCCCGGCCGCCACGATCCCCCCGGCGATCCCACCGAAGATCTTCAACTGCCGCCGGCGTCGCTCCGGTCCATCCGGGCGGGGCGGATCCGGGTCCGGCGGCGGATCCGGCGATTGCTGCGGTACGCCGAACGAGCCGACCATCCCCGACGACCAGTCGCCACCCGGTCGCTCCCAGGACGAGGTGTACGGGTTCGGTACGGACATGCCACCCAGTGAACACCACCGGCACCGCCACCGCTGTCACGCCCGTCTCGTCCGGTGACCCGCGCTGTTCCCAGGAAGTCCGGCTATCGTGCTGCCATGGAACTGGTGTATCCCCCGGTAGTCGCCTTGGCCAAGACGGTGATGTTCCGAGTTCTCGACAACAAGGTCACGGTCGAGGGCGCGGAGCACATCCCGGCGAGCGGCGGGGCGGTGCTGGCCAGCAACCACGCGAGCTACCTCGACTTCATCTACTGCGGCTTCGGCGCCCAGCCGGCCAGACGGCTGGTCCGCTTCATGGCGAAGAAGCAGGTCTTCGACCACCGGATCAGTGGTCCGCTGATGCGGGGCATGCGGCACATCCCGGTGGACCGCAAGGCCGGCACCGCCGCGTTCCGGCACGCCATCGACTCGCTGCGGGCCGGCGAGATCGTCGGCGTCTTCCCGGAGGCGACGATCAGCGAGTCGTTCACGGTGAAGGGTCTCAAGTCGGGCGCCGCCCGGATGGCCCTGGAGGCGGGCGTCCCGCTGATCCCGATGGCGGTCTGGGGCCCGCACCGGCTGTGGACCAAGGGCCGGAAGAAGGAGCTGACCAAGCGGCACGTGCCGGTCATCATCAAGATCGGTGCGCCGGTCGCGGTCGCGCCGGACGCCACCCCGGAGACGGTCACCGCCACCCTGAAGGAGCGGCTGACCGTGCTGCTCGACGAGGTTCAGCGGGCCTACCCGGACAAACCCTCCGGCCCGGACGACACCTGGTGGCTGCCCGCGCACCTGGGTGGCACGGCCCCGCTGCCGCCCAGCCCCGCCAGCACCATCTGACCGTTACCAATCATCTTTTGAACGGCCTCGGCTTCTGAACGGCATCGGCGCCGCACCCCGAAGGGGTACGGCGCCGAGCTTTCACACACTGCCGGCCGCACAGGACGGCCGAAGATCAGATGTGAATCAGATGACCTGGATGTTGGCGGCCTGCGGGCCCTTCTGGCCCTGGGTCACCTCGAACTCCACCCGCTGGTTCTCCTCCAGGGCCCGGTAGCCGGACATCTGGATCGCGGAGAAGTGGGCGAAGACGTCGGCGCCGCCGTCGTCCGGGGTGATGAACCCGAAGCCCTTGTCAGCGTTGAACCACTTCACAACACCGGTAACCATGCTCGTCTCCTCGACGATCGATCATTCCCGACCATTATGGACGGGAACGAGGTAATAAGACCCGCGTTCTGTGGGTCTCGTGCTGCCGTACTGATCGCCCGCACCGGACAAGCCCGGGTTACGACAAAGAGCGCCTGGGGCAGACTTCCCCACAGGCGCTCCTGAGTACTTGGGAACCAAACTGACAACGCTGGGAAGCCTAGCACGGTAAAGGAGGCCGCGAAGTGCTCGGAGTACAAGTGGCGCAGCAGCTCAAAGACGCCGGACTGGACTGGAAGCCCCAGGTGGGCGACCGTTTCGCCATCCCGGACCGGGACCTGGACGACGAGATGTTCGTACTCAGCGACATGACGATCCAGGTGCACGATCTCCCGGAAGGCCTGATCATCGGCTTCAACGGCACCACCGAGTGGGCTCTCGACGACGTCGATCTCGCCGAGGCGCTGTGGCTGCCCCGCGAGGACCAGCTGCGGGAGCTGCTCGGCGGCACGTTCCGGTCACTGCGACCGCACGACGACGACTATTCGGTACGCACGGAGCTGCTCGGTCACGAGCACGAGTTCACCGCGCGGTCCGCCGAGGACGCGTACGCCGCCGCCCTCCTGCACCTGCTCGCCGCCACCCGCTGACCGCCGCGGCCCCTCGCCCGGCCCGGCCGCAGCGGCCTCTCATCCGCCACCACCCCCTCCTCCGGCCCAGCCCGGTCGTCACAGCTCCTCGGCCGGGATCTCCTCGATCAGGGCCGCCAGCCCGGCCGCGTCCAGCAGATCGGCCGGGCGGACGGTCACCTGCTCCCGCACGTAGTGGAAACCGGCCCGCACCTTCCGCACCGGCACCCCGGCCAGCGAGGCCCAGGCGATCCGGTACGCCGCCAACTGCACCGCCGCCGCCTCCGCCTCGGCACCCGACGGCCGCCGCCCGGTCTTCCAGTCGATCACGTCGAAACGGCCGTCCGGATCCGCGAACACCGCGTCCATCCGGCCCCGCACCACCACCCCCGCCACCGTCGTCGCGAACGGGACCTCCACCTCCACCGGCGTCCGATCCGCCCACTCGCCGGTCAGGAACGCCTCCTGCAGCGCCGCCAGCTCCTCGTCCTCGGCCGCGCCGTCGTCGGCCGCACCCGGCAGCTCGTCGATGTCGATCAGCCGGACCGCCCCGAACCGCTGTTCCAGCCAGGCGTGGAAGGCCGTACCCCGGCGGGCCTGCGGCGCCGGGCGCTGCGGCAGCGGGCGGCGCAGCGAACGGGCCAGCGCCTGCGGATCCTTCCGCAACACCACCAGCTGGGACACCGACAGATGCGCCGGCACCACCACCTCGATCGGGCCGTCCCTGCGGGACCGTTCCGCCCGCTCGGCCAGCAGCAGCTTCGCCTCACGACGCCAGCGGCCGATGTCCGGGTCCCGGTCCGCCGCCGCCCGGTCCGCCGCCAACGCCGCGGCCAGCAACACCCCCCGATCCAGCACAGCCTCGCCCGCGTGGTCACCTCCGGCACGCTCCGCACCCGAACTCACCACACCACCCGCCACACCGCCCGCCACGCCACCCGTGTGGTCACTTCCGGCGCGCTCCGCACCGGAAGTGACCACGTTGCCGGGGGTGGGAGGCTCGGCCAGACCGACCAGATCGGCGGCCAGGCCCGCCTTGGCCGCCACCTCCGGATCGGCCGCGGCCAGATCGGCGAACGCCTCCGCCGCGGACGCCTCCGGGTTCTCGATCATGCGGCGGATCAGATCGGCCGCCGCCGCCATCGCCGGCCGGCGCAGACCCAGCGGATCGGCCGGCCACTCCGCGGTCGCCACCACCTGATCACTCGGGTTGGTGTCACCCGGCGCCGGCTCCGGCGTCCACGCCGCCACCACCCCCGCCCCGTCCGCACAGGCCGCCCGGATCTCGTCCAGGAACACCGACGGGCCACGCGGGCGCTTCACCCCGTCCCCCCACCAGTAGCCGGAACAGATCAGCAGCCGCCGCGGCCGGGTCACCGCCACGTAGGCCAGCCGCCGCTCCTCCCGCTCGTCGTGCTCCCGCCAGGACCGGGCGAAAGCGGTCACCGCCCCGGCCACGTCCTTCTGGTCCATCGCGTCCGACAGATCCAGCACCGGCAGCCCCGCCGCGTCACCCCGCAACGGGAACGGCAGCACCCCGATCCCGCCCAGGAAGTGGTCCGACGACCGGGCCAGACCCGGCCAGACCCCCTTGCACAGGCCGGCCACCGACACCACGTCCCACTCCAGGCCCTTCGCGGCGTGCGCGGTCAGGATCTGCACCGCGCCCTCCACCACGTCGACCTGGCCCGGCTCCAGGCCGCGCTCCTCCTCCTCGGCGGCGGCCAGGAAGGCCAGGAACCCGGCGACCGTGCCGTTCTCGTTCTCGGCGACATACCTGGTGGCGGCGTCCCCCAGGGCGTCCAGGTGGCCCCGGGCCAGGCCGGCGTCCCCGGCCGCCCAGCCGCGCACCGCCACCTCGACGTCCAGGCCGATGGTCCGTTCGATGTCGGCCAGCAGGTCGGGCAGCTGCTGATCCAGGCGGCGGCGCAGGGCGGCCAGCTCCCGGCCGTACTCCAGCAGGCGGCGGTGACCCTCCGGCGAGTACCGGTCCGGCGGGCCCAGATCGGCCATCGCCTCCACCAGGGTCGCGTCGTCCAGCCGGTCGGTGACCACCGGTTCCTCGTCGCCGGCCGCCGTCGCCCGGGCCGCCGCGATCTGCCGGGCCCGCCGGTGCAGAGCCACCAGATCACGTGGGCCGATCCGCCAGCGGGCCCCGGTGAGCAGCCGCAACAGCGACGCCCCGTCGGTCGGGTCGGCCAGCACCCGCAGCGTGCAGATCACATCCCGCACCTCCGGGGTGTCCAGCAGCCCACCCAGGCCGACCACCTCCACCGGCAGGCCACGAGCCCGCAACGCCTCCTCGATCACCGGGATCTGACTGCGCACCCGGACCAGGACCGCGCTCGTCGGGCGCCGCTCCAGCGGAATCTCCCCCGGCTGCGCCGACGGCATCCCGGCCACCAGACGCCAGGCGGTCAGCATGGTGTCGGCGATCCACCCGGCCTCTTCGGCGTACGTCGGGAGCAGCGCACACGTCACCGTCCGCCCGCCCACCGCGCCGGCCGCCCGCGGTGACGCCGTCAACTCGACCACCTGGGCCCGGGAGCGCAGCGAGGCCGAGACGGTGTTCGCCACCCGCAGGATCTCCGGGCGGTTACGCCAGCTTCGGCTCAGCGTCCGTACCCACGCCGGATGCCCCTGGCCGTCCCGGAACTCCTCCGGGAACCGCTCCAGCGTGCCCGCCGACGCACCCCGCCAGCCGTAGATCGACTGGCACGGGTCACCCACCGCGGTCACCGGATGGCCCCCGCCGAACAGGTTGTTCAGCATCGTCACCTGAGCGTGGCTGGTGTCCTGGTACTCGTCGAGCAGCACGATCCGGAACCGGCCCCGCTCGATCGCGCCGACCTCCGGATGATCCCGCGCCACCAGTGCCGCCCGCGCCATCTGATCGCCGAAATCCATCGCCTCCAGGTCGAGTTTGCGCTGCTCGTAAAGGCGGACCAGGGGCAGCAGGGTGAGCCGGCCCTGCTGGCGGCGCAGCACCTCGGAGACGTCCTTGTAGACCCGGCCCGGGAACTCCTGCACATCGGCGAAGAACCGGCCGGTCCAGGCCGCCAGATCGTCCGCGCCGACCAGGTGCTCGGCCAGCTCCGCGGAGAGCGCCAGCACGTCGTCGGTCACCGTGCCCGGCGCGCGGTTCAACCCGGTCATCTCGCCGGTGTACGTCCGGACCAGCGAATCCACGATCTGCCAGCGGGCCGCCTCGGTCAGCAGGCGCGCCGACGGCTCGAACCCGGCCCGCAGCCCGTGCTCGGTGACCACCCGGGCCGCGTACGCGTGATAGGTCGACACCGTCGCCTCCCCGGCCAGCGCGTCGTCCCGGCCCAGCCGCCGGGCCAACTGGCCGAGACGGGTCCGGACCCGGTGCGACAGCTCACCCGCCGCCTTCCGGGTGAACGTCAGGCCCAGGATCTCGCCCGGGTGGGCGTACCCGTTGGCCACCAGCCAGACCACCCGCGACGCCATCGTCTCGGTCTTGCCCGAACCGGCACCCGCCACCACCAGCAGCGGCTGCACCGGCGCCGCGATGATCGCCTCCTGCTCGGCCGTCGGCTCCGGCAGCCGCAACATCCCGGCCAGCTCACGCGGAGTGAACCGGGGACCCGAACGCACCCTCGTCATGACGGCTCCACCACCTGCCGGCCCTTACCGGAGATCGGGCAGCTCGTCCGGACCGGGCACACCCGGCAGCGGCTGTTCGCCACCGCCGAGAACGTGGACGCCGCCATCGCCGCCGCCGTCCGCCGCACCATCCCGTCCGCCCACTGCGGATCGGTGGCCTCGGTCAACGGCAGCTGCATCTGCTCCCGGGCATCCTTGCCCGGCCCCAGCTGCACCAGCGCGGCACCCCCGGTCTCCCGGCCCCAGTCGTCGAACGCGCCCGCGTCGACAGCCGCCTGATAGCCGCCCAGCTGGGCGTTCTCCGCCACGTCAGCCGCCGACACAGCGGTCGTCCTCCCCGTCTTCAAGTCGATCACCACGAGCCGGCCCTCCTCGTCCACCTCCAGCCGGTCCACCCGGCCGGTCAACTGGATCGGATTCCGCTCGTCCTCCAACATCACGGTGAACTCGTGCTCGATCGCCAGCAGCCGCCGCGGGTTCACCGCCAGCCAGCGCAACAACTTGTCCACCATCGACTGGGCCCGCTCCTGCTCCGGGCCGGCCAGCCACTGCGCGGCCAGCTCGATCGAATCGAACCGGGCCGACACGTACTCCACCAGCTTCTCCCGGTCCGCGTTGGCGTCCTCGGCCAGCATCGCCGCCGCGTGCACCAGGTTGCCGATGCCCTGCGCCGGGCCGGCCGGGGCCGCACCGCCGTGCCGTTCCAGCAGCCAGCGCAGACTGCACCGCAGCGCGCTCTCCATCGACGACGGCGTCACCTTCACCGGACGTCCCTCGTCCACCAGCGGCCGGTCGTCGGAGAGCGGCCGCAGCCCCCACCACTCGTCCGGATGCGCCCCCGGCACCCCCGCGGCGGCCAGCCGGGCCAGCTCAGCGGCCGCGGCCCGCCGCCGGCTGGGCGTCTCCGCCCCACCGATCACGACGGTACGCAACTCAGCCACCAGCGAAGCCAGCGTCAACGCCCGCGGCGGCCGCCCGACCGGCAGTTCGGTCTCGCCGTCCAGCAGCCCGTCCGCGGCCTCCTCAGCCCGCCCGCCGTCATCCTCCGGGCCGCCTCCGGCCTCCCGCCCGCCATCACCTTCCGGACCGCCCTCAGGCTCCCGCCCGCCATCAGCTTCCGGAGCGTTTCCGGGGTACCGCCCGTCGGCGCCGTCCGAACCACTCCCGGAGTCCCGCTCGCCGTCACCCTCCAGGACAATCCCGGCATTCAGCCCAGCATCGGATCCCGGGCCGTTCTCGAACCTCGGCCCACCGTCGCCCTCAAACGCGGCCCTGCCCTCAAACGCGGCCCCGCCCACCGGCGCGGCCCCGCCCACCGGAGTGTCCCCTGCCTTGCGCTCGTCCTCACTTGCCGGCGCACCGTCGCCTTCCCATGCGGGGTCCACCGCCCGTGCGCTCGCCCCCTCCCCGGCAGCCGCGTTCGCCGCGGCGTCACCGAGTGCGGCTTCCGGGGAGCGTGGCTCATCCCTGCCAGGGCGCAATTCGGATGAAGATCCCGAAACCGGACGTGGGCCGTATGAACCCTTCTCGTTCGAATGCGCGGCGAACGAAACCTCCGAGTTCCGGCCGGAACCATGGGGGCCGTCTGGGCGCGGGACGGCATGGGGGAAGCCGTCGAGGCCTGGATCGAAGCCGGGGGAACCCTCTGGGCCTGGGCCGGGGAGACCGTCCGGGACCGTGCCGGGGGGAACGCCCGGGCCCGCGCCGGGGCCGAGGCCGTCCGGACCAGCACCCGGGCCGAGGCCATCCGGATCAGCACCCGGGCCGAGGCCATCCGGACCAGCACCCGGGCCAAGGCCATCCGGACCAGCACCCGGATCGGGGCCGTCCGGGCCCGCGCCGGGACCGGGGGGACCGTTCGAAGCCGGGCCGGGGCCGGGTGGGCCGGTGTCCCACGGGTCGGGGCCCGGCGGCAGACCTCCCGGGCCGTCGCCGGGGCGGCGGGTCGGGGTGGCCAGTTCGGTCAGGAAGCGACTGGGCTGTTCCTCGCCCAGCTGGCCGCCCACGCCACCCGACGAGACCGCGGTGGCGACCAGGCGGCGGCGGGCGCGGGTGACCGCCACGTAGAAGAGGCGGCGTTCCTCGTCCAGGAGCGCGGAGGTCTCGGCGATGATCGCTTCCGGACCGGAGGCGGGACGGCCGGCCAGCACGTCGACCAGGCGTTCGGACCCCAGCAGGCTGCCCCGGAGACGGAGATCGGGCCAGATTCCCTCCTGTACGCCGGCCAGCACCACCACATCCCACTCCAGGCCCTTCGACGCGTGGGCCGTCAGCAGCCGGACCGCCTCGCCCCGGTCAGCGCTCGGGGCGATCGAGTCGGCGGGCAGCTCCTGACCCAGCACGTGGTCGAGGAACACGCCGACTCCCGCGCCGGGCAGCCGGTCGGTGAAGCGGGCCGCCGCGTCGAACAGGACCACCATCGCGTCCAGGTCACGGTCGGCCGCCTCGGAACGCCACTCCCGGGCCCGGCCCGAATCCCGCTGGTCGGGCATCGGCACGTTGCCAGTGCTCATCGCGAACCAGCGATCGTGCAGGCCGCTCTCCCGCCAGACGGTCCACAACACCTGCTCGGCGGAGGCACCCGGCTGGGCCGCCGCCTCCCGGGCCACGGTGATCAGCCGGGCGATCGTCTGCGCGGGACGGGCCCAGCGACGCTCGACCAGATCCAGCCCGGCCGGGTCACGAACCGCGTCGACCAGCAACGCACCGGAGTGCCGCCGATCCCCGGCTGCGACCGCGAGCGCCCGCAGCCCCTGCCGGAGCCGCCGCTCGGACAGCGGATCGGCACCACCGAGCGGCGAGTGCAGCAGTGCCACGGCGGCTTCCTCGGTGAGCGCCGCCGGGTCGATCGCACATCGCAACAACAGCAGGAACGGAGCCACCGCCGGCTGCAGATGCAACGGCAGATCCTCGGGGTGGATCACGGTCGGCACCCCGGCGGCGGTCAGCGCCCGCAACACCGAGGGCTGCTGGAGCGTGGCGGACCGCATCAGCACCGCCATCCGCGACCAGGGCACCCCGTGCAGCAGGTGAGCCTCCCGCAGAACGTGCGCGATATAGGCGGACTCCGCAGCTGTCGACCTGAATGTCCGCACCACCGCCTCGGGAACCGGCCCGAACTGCTCATCCCGCTCACCGTTACTCACCACGGACCCCGCCGCGGCCTCCCCCACCACGGAGCCCGGCACGGTGCCGGGTGTGACGGCATGCGGTGTGGACGCGACGGGGTGTGCGGTGGCGGCCTCCGCCTCGGACGACCGCGAGGGCTCGGGAGTGACCGGCCGGGGAGCCTCGGGGACGGGCGGCTGCGGAGACTCAGGCCTGAGCGGGTCGGCCCCCTCCGAGACGGGCGGCTGCGAAAACTCAGGCCTGAGCGGGCCGGGCCCCTCCGAGAGGGGCGGCTGCGAAAACTCAGGCGTAAGCAGGCCGGCCCCCTCCGAGACGGCCAGCTGCGGGGGCTCGGGGGTGGGCGGATACATGATTCGGTTGGTGATCGGGCCCCGCATCCGGCGGGACACCCTGGCGGTGGCGGTGAGCAGGGGGGTGGCGGCCCGGTAGTTGGTGTGCAGGACCACGGTGTCGGCGGGGGATCCGGACGCCTTGCGGAACGTCGCCGGGAACTGGGCGACGGCTGCCGGGTCGGCGCCGCGGAAGCCGTAGATCGAGGAGTCCGGGTCGGCGAACGCGACAAGCGGTTTGCCGCCGCCGGCCACCAGTGCGAGCAGTTCGATCTGGGCCGGGTCGGTCTCGGCCAGCTCGTCGATGTAGACGTGGTCCAGGCGGCGGCGCTCGGACTCCAGCAGCGCCGGGTCGTCGGCGAGCAGGCCGGCGGCGGCCCGGACCAGCTCGGCCGGGTCGTAGGCGGTGGAGCCCCGGGTGGTCACGTCGCGGAGGGCGAGCACCGCGACATACTCCCGGAGGAAGCGGGCGGCGGCCGGCCAGTCGTCGCGGCCCAGGCGCTCGCCGTGCCGGGCCAGCTCGACCGGGCCGACGCCCCGCTCGGCGGCGCGCTGCATCAGGTCGCGCAACTGCTGGGCGAAGGCCCGGGTGGGCAGGGCCGGGCGCAGGGCGTCCGGCCAGCCGATCCGGTCGGGGGTCTCCGGGTCGCCGATCGCGGACAGCAGCTCACGGATGATCAGGTCCTGTTCGGGGCCGGTGAGCAGGCGCGGTGACGGTTCGCCCCGCTCGGCGGCGGCCCGGCGGAGGAGACCGAACGCATATGCGTGGAAGGTCCGCACCAGGGGCTCGTGGACGATCCGGCCGGGCTCGCCGGCGACCCGGGCCTCGATCCGGTCGCGCAGCGCGGCGGCACTGCGACGGCCGAAGGTGAGCACCAGCACACGCTCCGGGTCTGCGCCCTCGGCGATGCGGGCGGCGACCGACTCGACGAGCACCGAGGTCTTGCCGCTGCCGGGGCCGCCGAGCACCAGCAGCGGGCCGCTGGTGTGGCCGGTCACGCGGCGCTGGACCGGGTCGGCCGGCAGCGCGGGCAGGACCGGGCGGGGGCGCCGGACCAGGCGGTAATTCGCCGGCCGGCGCACCGGGGGAAGGGGAACCGGCGTGCTCACGGCATCTATGAGAGCACGCCGGTATGACGTTATTTCCGGGCAGCGGCCGCCGCGGCCCCGGATTCACACCCGGCCGGCCGGTTCCGTGTGGTTGTGCGACCCCACCGGGCACAATCGTGTGCCGACTTCCGGCGCGATCCGGACCGCTGCTCGGCACACACCGCGACGACCGCGTACCCGTGGACACCTGCGGCGCGATCCGGACCGCTGGTCGGCACACGGGTTTGCCTTGTGGGCCGCATTCGCCCGGCGGTCGCCGGGCGGTCCGGTGGGGACGCCTACGTGGCGCGGACGAGACTGGAGGTGTGGATCGGCGGGGAGGTGCCGGGCGTACCCATCAATGGTCTGCGGGGCTCGCCGTGCCCTGCGCCGCTCCGGAAGGGGGCCGCGGACCTGTCGCCAGGGTCTTCTCGATGAGGGTGACGGCTTCCGGGACGGTGCGGGCGACCAGCAGCAGCTCCATCGCGGCGGGGCGGACGAATTTCCGGTCGACGAGGGTGCCCAGCCAGTCGACCAGGCCGGTGTAGAAGCCGTCGGGGTCGAGAAGGATCAAGGGCTTGCGGTGTACGTCGAGGGTCGCCGTGGTCCACACCTCGAACAGCTCGTCGAGGGTGCCGAGGCCGCCGGGGAGGGTGATGAAGGCGTCCGAGCGATCGATCATCACGTTCTTGCGGGACGCCATGTCCTCGGTGACGACCAGCTCGCCGGAGGCCTCGTCGGCGACCTCCAGGTCGACCAGGCACTGCGGGATGATGCCCAGGGTGTGGCCGCCGGCGGCGCGGGCGCCCTCGGTGACGGTGCCCATCATGCCGACCCGGCCGCCGCCGGAGACCAGGGTGTGGCCGCGTTCGGCGAGGACCCGGCCGGTCTCGGCGGCGAGGTCGAGCCAGCGCTGTTCGAGCGTGGTGGACGAGGCGCAGAAGACGCAGATCGCCGCCATGTCAGTGCTGCCCGTGGGACTGGTCGGCGTCCATGATGATCCGGACGGCCTCGGCCACGTCGTCGGTGACCTGGATCAGGTCGAGATCCGCGGCACTGATCTTGCCGTCGTCGAGCATCCGGCGTTTCATCCAGTCGAGGAGCCCTCCCCAGTACTCGGTGCCCATCAGGATGACCGGGAAGCGGGTCACCTTCTTGGTCTGGACCAGGGTGATCGCCTCGAACAGCTCGTCCAGGGTGCCGAAGCCGCCGGGGAGGACCACGAAGGCCTGCGCGTACTTGACGAACATGGTCTTGCGGACGAAGAAGTAGCGGAAATCGATGCCGACGTCGACCCAGTCGTTGAGGCCCTGCTCGAACGGCAGCTCGATGCCGAGGCCGACGGAGAGCCCACCGGCCTCGGTGACGCCGCGGTTGGCCGCCTCCATCACGCCGGGGCCGCCGCCGGTGATCACCGCGTAGCCCTGTTCGGCGAGGGCGGCGCCGAGGCTCTCGGCCAGCTCGCACTCGTAGCTGTCGGGGGCGCTGCGGGCCGAGCCGAAGACACTGACCGCGGGCGGCAGGTCGGCGAGGGTGTCGAAGCCCTCGACGAACTCGGAGAGTATGCGCAAGGCCCGCCAGGCGTCCTTGGTCTTCCACTCCTCCCGGTTCTGGGAATCGAGCAGTTTCTGGTCGGCCGTGCTCGGCGGGATCGAGTCACGACGCAGCGTGACCGCTCCGCGGTGGCGCTCCCGGGGTCGCCCGTTGGTGCTGTCCGTCATGCCACAAAGGTAGTGCGGACGGTCGGTACCCGGTGAACAACCGGCTGCGATTCGGTAAGAGGATTGCGACGCGCAGACCTTTTTGCCAGATTGAAGCAACCGACCGTAGATCTGACGCGTATCTACAGTTACCGGCCTGGTATCACCCGGCTCCCGCAGAAGGAGCGACCACCGTGACGAAACGACATCAGCGCCTCAGGATGCAGCACCGGATCCGCCTGGTGCTGGAGGAACGGCGTGCGGCCTTCGCGGCTCGCGACGCCGAACCGGCAGTGGATCTCGAGGCGACGATGGAACTCCCGCCACCGCAGCGTGCGGTGGGCAGGGTCACCATCCGTTATTAGCTTCTCTAGGGCGCCAGCCATCGGTAGAGGGTGGCGGCGCCGTCACGGATCTTGCCGATCTCGACGTGCTCGTCCGGCGCGTGTGCCAGCGACGGGTCGCCGGGGCCGTAGTTCAGCGCCGGGATGCCGAGGGCGGCGAACCGGGACACGTCGGTCCAGCCCAGCTTGCCGGCCGGTTCGATGCCGACGGCGGCCAGGAACTCCCGGGCCGGTGCCGCGTCCAGGCCCGGCAGGGCGCCGGGGGCCGAGTCGGTGACCTCCAGCTCGAAGCCCTCGAAGACCTCGTGCAGGTGCTCCAGCGCCTGCTTCTCCGACCGGTCCGGGGCGAACCGCAGGTTGACCTCGACCACACACTCGTCGGGCACCACGTTGCCGGCCACGCCACCGGAGATGCTGACCGCGCTCAGGCCCTCCCGGTAGGTGCAGCCGTCGATGGTGACGGTCCGCGGGTGGTAGCTCTCCAGCCGGCGCAGCACCTCACCGGCGGCGTGGATGGCATTGACGCCGCGCCACGAGCGGGCGGTGTGCGCCCGGCGGCCCCGGGTGCGGACGCTGACCCGCATGGTGCCCTGGCAGCCGGCCTCGACCGTGCCGTACGTCGGCTCCAGCAGCACGGCGAAGTCGCCGCGCAGCCACTTCGGGTGCTCCTTGGCGACCAGGTTGAGCCCGTTGAACTCGGACTCGATCTCCTCGGCCTCGTAGAACAGGTAGGTCACGTCGTAGCTGGGGTCGGGCAGGGTGACCGCGAGGTGCAGGGCGAGCGCGACGCCACCCTTCATGTCCGAGGTGCCGCACCCGAAGATCAGGTCGTCCACGACGGTGGACGGCAGGTTGCCGTTGATCGGCACGGTGTCGAGATGCCCGGCGAGGATCACCCGCTGCTCACGGCCCAGCTTGGTGCGGGCCATCACGGTGTTGCCGAGGCGGCGCACGCTCAGGTGGCCGGCCTCGCGGAGGACGCCCTCGACGAAGTCGGCGATCACCTTCTCGTCGCGGGACACGGACTCGACGTCGACCAGGGCACGGGTCAGCATGACCGGGTCGACCAGCACGTCCGGGGTAAGCGGGTTGGCCATGAGCGCACCATACCGGGGTGCCGCGACGCCGCTGAGGTGTCATCGAGGCTCCGGTAGGGTTCGGGTCGTGGAAACCGCGATCTCGACTTCGCCCGCCTGGGGCATCGGCCTCGCCACCGTCACCGCCGAGGGTCAGGTGCTGGACACCTGGTTCCCCGCGGGGCACCTGGGGCTGGGTGAGGAGCCGGCCGACGTGCCGGTGCTGCCGGCCGGGCTGACCGGCCCGAAGCTGCTGCCCGGACTGAGCACCGTCGAGGTCCGGACGGTGATCAAGTCGCTGGCCGATCCGATCACCGACGCGTCCGACGCGTACCTGCGCCTGCACCTGCTGTCGCACCGCCTGGTCCAGCCGAACGCGCTGAACCTGGACGGCGTCTTCGGCAAGCTGGCCAACGTGGCCTGGACCTCGGCCGGCCCGGTGCCGCCGGAGCGGGTCGACGAGCTGCGCTTCCTGGAGCGGGCCGCGGGCCGTCAGCTGAGCGTCTTCGGGGTGGACAAGTTCCCGCGGATGACCGACTACGTGGTGCCGTCCGGTGTCCGGATCGCCGACGCCGACCGGGTCCGCCTCGGCGCCCACCTGGCCTCCGGCACCACTGTCATGCAGGAGGGATTCGTCAACTTCAACGCCGGGACGCTCGGCACCTCGATGGTCGAGGGCCGGATCGTGCAGGGCGTGGTGGTCGGCGACGGCTCGGACATCGGCGGCGGTTCGTCGATCATGGGCACGCTGTCCGGCGGCGGCAAGACCAAGATCCGGATCGGTGAGCGCAGCCTGCTCGGCGCGAACGCGGGTGTCGGCATCTCGCTCGGTGACGACTGCGTGGTGGAGGCGGGTGTCTACGTGACCGCCGCGTCGAAGGTGTCGCTGCCCGACGGCCGTGTGGTGAAGGCCATCGAGCTGTCCGGTGTGAACAATCTCCTGTTCTGGCGGAACTCGGTGTCCGGGGCGCTGGAGGCGAAGCCGCGCAAGGGCACGGGTATCGAGCTGAACAGCGCGCTGCACGCGAACGACTAGGGTCTGAGCGCTTCGACGGCCGCCGCTCGTACGGCGGCCGTCAGTGTTTCCAGGGTTTGCGACTGGATCCGCCAGCATTGCCAGTAGAGCGGGACGTCGAGATGACCGTTCCGGATTTGTACGATTTTTCCGGAGTTAAGGTCGTCGAACGCCTCCTTCTCGTAGAGCATCCCCCACCCCAGCCCCATCCGGATCGCCCGATTGAACGGCGCGGTCGCCGGAATGCAGTGCACCGGAGGGTCGTACCGGGCGGTCATGAACCGGTGTTGCAGCCGGTCCTTGCGGTTGTAGACGAGCACCGGCGCGGTGTGCAGATCACTGGCGTCGAAGCCGGGCGCGGCCACCGCGAGATACCGCATCACCCCCAGCCGCTCCACCCGGCAGCCCTGCACCGGGACGTGCTCGGAGGTGACCGCGGCCATCACCGTGCCGGTCCGCAGCAGGTCGGCGGTGTGCTCCTGGTCGTCGGTGTGCAGATCGAAGAGCACTCCCGGGACCCGGCTCAGCACCGGCAGGAACCAGCTGTCCAGCGAGTCGGCGTTGACCACCACGGACAGCCGGTGGGTGTCGGCGCCGAGGGCCTCGCGCTCCAGCAGCGCCACCTGGCTGGCGAACCGGACCAGGGCCTCGCCCGCGGTGGTCGCCACACACGGTTTGGCCCGGCGCACCAGCACCTGGCCGACGGTCTGCTCCAGCGCCTTGATCCGCTGACTGACCGCGGACGGGGTGACGTGCAGCACCCGCGCCGCCGCCTCGAAACTACCCTGCTCGACGACGGCCTGGAAAGTCGCCAACTGCGTCTGGTCCACGTTAGGAACGCTAATCCATCGTCAGAATGATTAGCTTCCGTTACTCGAGGACGAACCCTAGCGTCGAGGCATGCTCTCCTCCGCAATCGCCGGATTTGTCGCGTCAGCCGTGCTGATCATCGCGATCGGGGCCCAGAACGCGTTCGTCCTGCGTCAAGGCCTGCGCCGGGAATACGTCCTCCCGGTGGTGCTGACCTGCGCCCTCTCCGATCTCGTCCTGATCTCCGCGGGCATCGCCGGGCTCGGCGCCGTCCTCACCGCGCATCCCGGCCTGATCAGCGCGATCCGGTGGGCGGGGGCGGCGTTCCTGCTCGGGTACGCGGCCCTGGCCGCCCGCCGCGCCCTGCGCCCACAGTCACTGGAGGTGACCGCCAAGGCACCCGCCACCCTCGGGGCCACCCTGCTCACCTGCCTGGCGCTGACCTATCTCAACCCGCACGTCTACCTGGACACGGTGCTGCTGCTCGGCTCGGTGGCGCAGCAGCACGCGGACCGCTGGTCGTTCGGATCGGGCGCCGCCCTGGCCAGCCTGACCTGGTTCTTCGCACTCGGCCTGGGCGCCCGCCGGCTGGCCCCGCTACTGGCCCGGCCGTCCGCGTGGCGGGTGCTGGACGGCTCGATCGCAGCCGTGATGACGATCCTCGGGGTGACCCTGATCGTGCAAGCTTGACTCTCGACGAGGTCGAGAGTTCAGGATGCGGTGACGTGGAGAGCGACATGCGAGGCATCGGGGCGGCGGCCCGGGCCAGTGGGCTGAGCGTCAGCGCGCTGCGGTTCTACGACGGCGCGGGCGTGCTGGTCCCGGCGGTCGTCGACCCGGCGACCGGATACCGCCGCTACACCGCCGAGCAGATCCGGGCGGCCCGGTTGATCGCTGGGCTGCGGCGGGTGGGCATGCCGGTCGCCGAGATCGCCCAGGCGGTTAAGGACCTTTCCCACCCTTCTTCGGTACGGGTGAGGCTGGACGCCCACCTGACCCGCCTCGAATCCGGCCTCGCCGACGCCAAGCGTGAGCTCCTCCGGCTGCACACCCTGCTCGACCTGGAGGAGAACCTGATGACCCGGGTCACGGTGAACGCCGCCGACCTGTCCGCAGCCCTCCACGCGGTGATGTTCGCCGGGGCGGGCGCCACCGACCCGATCCCGGCCGGGGTGCTCGTCGAGACCGGCGACGACACCGTCACGTTCGTCGCCACCGATCGCTACCGGATGGCCGTGGCCAGCGCCCCGGCCGTCGTCGAGGGCTCGCCGGCCCGGCTGTTCCTGCCGTTGGCGCTGGCCGGGGAACTGGCCGGCCCACGATCCGGCACGATCGCCCTGGACCTGACCACCGGCCTGGTCACCGCCCGCGCCGGCGACCGGGTGATCGAGGGCCGGCCGATCGACATGGAGTTCCCGGACTACCAGCGCCTGATCAAACCCGGCCCGCGGGTACGCCGCATCACCGTCGCCGTGGACGAACTGCGCGACCTGATCACCTCGGCTCCGGTGATCGACCGGGACGGCCCGCTCTCGGTGCTCAGCCTCGACCCGTCCCGCGCGCTGCGGGCCGTCGGCGCGGGCGAGTGGGCCGCCGACACCGACGGGCACATCGCGCTGAACCGGGAGTTCCTGCTGCAGGCCCTGGACGCCGGCGGCCCCGGTCAGCTGGTCCTGGAACTCGACGGACCGTTCCTTCCGCTGACCATCCGCCCGGTGGGCGCGGAGTCCCATTTCTCGCTACTCATGCCGGTCCGCCGCTGAGTCTGGTAACCGTTCAGCCACAGTCCGGCACCGGTCCTGGAAAGGCCGCGGGATCGAGTCGCTGCATCCGACATCGGACGGCTACTTTCGGTCCGTGCGCAGCAACCGGCAGGGGGAAGAACTCAACGCCGCGGCTACCGGCGCCTCCATGACCGGGTGGGAGTTCGCCTGGCTGGACGGCCTGGCCGTGGCGTCCGAGCCGTCGTGGTCGTACCTCGAGCTGGCCCGGATCCTGGTGCGCCGCTCCGTCAGCGTCCTCGACCTGGACACCGGCGGCGGCGAACTCCTCGCCGAGCTGGCCCCACTGCCGTCGCACACGGTCGCGGTCGAGACGTGGGCCCGCAACACCCCCGCCGCCCGGGAGCGGCTGGCCCCGTTCGGTGTTCCGGTGCTCACCGAGCTGCCGTCCGAGGAGAACGAGTTCGATCTCGTCCTGAGCCGGCACGGCCGCCTGCCCGCCGCCGACATCGCCCGCCTCCTCAAACCCGGCGGCATCCTGCTCACCCAGCAGGTCGGCAGCGACGACCTGGCCGAGCTGAACACCGCGCTCGGCGCCCCACCACCACATCCGCGCCGCTGGGACGCCGAGGTGGCGGTCACCGCGTTGCAGGCGGCCGGCCTGCGGGTCACCGACGTGCGCGAGGAGCACCCGCTGCTGAGCTTCCGCGACATCACCGCGGTCGTCCACCATCTGCGCACGGTGCCCTGGCAGATCAGAGACTTCACCCCCGTGCGGTACGAGCGGGAGCTGGCCCGCCTGACCGCGGTGATCCGGGCCCGGGGCGAATTCACCGTGCGAGCACACAGATTCCTGATCCAGGCCGACCGCCCAACAGAGGCGTCCCTCTGAAGCCTCTTTCAGGGGACCGTTCCTGCCAGCGGACTAATCCATTCGGGTACCCGACCCGGAAATTGTTCCGAACCCTTTTCCGGTTTCACGTCGAAACGGTGCCGTAGCTTCACGTTTCCGGGCCCGTTTCCGCCCGCCCCGCCGATCCGAGCCGAACTCGGGCTTGCCAGGCACCACGCTTCCTGCCATCCGGCGTCACCGCTGCTGGAACCGCATTCCGTCGATCTTCCCCAGCGATGCGGGAGATCGACGCATCAGCGCCCACCACTCCCCCGGGTTAACCGGGACGGGCCGCTTCCAGCGCCATCCGGCAGTCGACGGGTCAGCGATAAGGCCGATCGCCGACGTTCGCCGTCTCCGCCATCTTTGTCGCAGCGCCGGGTGGCCTCACGGCCCCGGCCACATCCGAACTAACGACGTGCACCCCGATTCAGTCGCTCCCCGACCCATCCGGGTGTCGCACTCGCTTACCCCGTTCCAGGAGGAACATTTCCATGGCTAAGTTCACCAAGCGCACCGTTGTCGTCGCCGGCGTCACCGCTCTCGCCCTCAGCGGCGGCGCGGCCTGGGCCGCCATCACCGGCTGGAACATCAACGGCACGGGCGAGGCCAACGGCAAGGCGGCGGAGATCAAGGAGCTGACCGCGTCGACGACCTTCAGCGACAGCCTGTTCCCTGGCGCGAAGTCGCCGCTGGTGACGAACATGACGAACCCGAACGAGTTCCCCGTCAAGCTCACCGGACAGATCCAGGTGGACAACGCCACGGTGACCCCGGAGAACAATGACTGCAAGACCGCCCTTCTTCAGGCCGGCATGTTCAACACCACATTTCCCGGCACGCCGGAGATCGGTGCCGGACTGACGAAGAGCGTTCCGGGCAACGTGACAATCGGCAACATCCCCCAGGCCTGCGCCAGCAAGACGATCAAGATCGACTACTCGTTCAAGGCCGAGAGCCTGCCCGAGTCCTGATCGTTTCCGCCTCCGGGTGGGACGAGTCATTCCCGCCCCACCCGGCCGATGAGGTTCAGGACATTTCATGGTCAAGAACTGGCGGATTGCGGCTGCAGTGACAGCCGTTCTGGCCGGCGGGCTCCTCGCAGCCACTTCCTTCTCGCCCCACGCTCCGGACGAGGCTCTGCTCCTGGTCAGCAGAGGGAGTGAACCGCCGGGTGGACCGCTTCATTTCACGCTTGAAGGCAAATCGGTGCGTGGCCTCCACCCTGGCGCGACCAGACAGATGAGGATCGCGGTGCGCAATCCGCTAGGAGTCCGGATCAGCCTCCAGCACCTGACCGCCAAGGTGTCCTCAACATCACGACGGGGCTGCCCCGCGACCGAAGCCAACCTTCAGGTCCGCCGATACAGCGGCCATCTGCCCGTGACAGTGGCAGCAACCGGGCGCACCGACCTCGCCGGCTCCTTCCCCGTCGTCATGCCGCTCGGAGCATCCGAGAAGTGCGCGGGCGCCGACTTCGTGATCACTCTTACCGGGGTCGGCCATCGGATGACCAAATGAGGCGCACGAGCAGGTCACTGCTGATCATCGGAGTGGTGGCGGCCATGGCGGTGGCCGGAACCGTGTTCGCCTACGCGGGCGGATGGGCACTCGCTGACAACACGACATCCCTGACCGCCAAGGTGGCCAAGATGCCGCGCGGGGTGGAGCCGAGCGTGGCGAAACAAGGTGGGCAGGCGGTGGTCTCGTGGAGTGCTCAGGAGATCGCTCCGGGGTCGTTCATGGACCACTACCTGGTTATCGCGCATCCGGTCGGCGCGCCCGCCAAGCCGGAGATCACCCGGACCGTGGCGGCCTCCGGGGGTGTCGCCGAGTCGGTCGCCTTCAGTGGTGCCGAGTTGGCCGGTGGGACCTGGAACTGGACGATCACGCCCCGGTTCCGGGACTGGACCGGGGAGGCCGGGCGGAAAAGCCGCAACCTCCGGTTCGCGGCAGTCGCCCCCGCCCGGGAAGCGGCTCCGAGCGCTTCGCCGTCCACCGCACCGAGCGGCAGTCCGAGCCCGGCGGTGTCCAGTTCGGCGCCGAAGGTGACGGCGTCGCCCGTACCGAAGCAGTCGTCGAAGGAACCGGCGCAGGAGCCGGAACGGGAATCGGAGACGTCAGCGCCGGCCGAGTCCGCGGGACCGCCGCCGTCACCGGTCGAATCCACCAGCGGCGAGGTGAAGCCCCCGCCCACTGATCAGTAGCCCGGACTTCGGTCGAGCCCTCGGCGCCCATCGCTGAGGGCTCGACCGATCGCCGGTCGGAGATGAGGTTCACGGATCTTGGGAATGGCGCGCCGTCGTCACACGGGTGTCGCCGCTGGGCTGAGTGGCTGATCGCGTTTTCCGATCTTCGGGGGAGGACCGCCGTCCGGTCCATGCAGTCCCCCCGCAGGGGTAAGCCGTATGGGCAGACCTGTCCGATTTATGCGCTGGAAGGGCGTACGGAAAACCGATCACATCGGACATCTCTATCGGGGAACGTTGTATGAGCGCCGAACCCGGCATCATTCCCAACCGGCCTTCGAGGAGGAACGAGCCGCATGCCCGAACTGAGCGAGCCCCGCGCGGCTGCCACCACCGAGGTTGTTTCGTGAATCCCGGCTATGCGCACAGCATCGAGCTTGATCCGGCCGACCACGAGGAACCGACGTGGGATCTGCGGCAACCGGGGGCGCGGCGGCGCTTCGACCGGCGGGCCCGGATGATCCTGACCGTGGCGGCGGTGGCCGCGCTGCTCGCGAACGCGGGCGCGGCCTGGGCGTACTGGCATTTCAACGGGCCGGACCGGGGGCGTCTGGCGGCCGCCGCCGGTGTGGAGATCGCGTTGACCGCCACCTCGGATCCGGGGCGGACGCTGGCGCCGGGTGAGGTGGGGAACCTGACGGTGACGGTGACCAACCAGCATCCGGTGCCGGTGCACATCACCTCGATCCTGCCGGCTGACGGCCCGGTCGTCGCGGACGATCTGCGGCGGGAGGCCGGATGTTCCGATCCGCGGGTGGTGTTGACCGAGGCCGAGTTCCCGGTGTCGTGGGAGGTGCCGCGGAACACGATCGGGGCGTTCATCCTGCCCAAGGCCCTGACCATGCGGGCCGGCGGGCAGGCGGCGTGCCAGGGCGCGACGTTCACGGTTCCGGTCCGGGCGCAGGCGGTCAGCCCGGAGCAATAGGGCGGTCACACGTTGAGGCGGTGTCTCGGGATCGGGTGCTCGATGTGGGCCGGGTCGACGACCACCGCCTCGTGCAGCACATGCCGGGCCCGGTCGGTGGCGGCACTGGTGAGCCGGCTGTCGTGGCTGGCCGCCTCGATACCGTCGGCGATCACCTTGGCGGTGGCGTCGCCGTACGTCCTCGCGTCGTGGATCTCCCGCTCGTGCAGCAGGGACGCCTCGTGTTCGCGGAGCCGGGCGGCGCGGGCCTCGGAGCGTTCGTAGGCGTTGCCCCGGGACACCAGTTTGAGCCCGATCGCCGCACAGTCCAGGGCGACCAGCAGCAGCGCGATCCCGAGGTAGAAGACGCCGACTCCCCAGACGTCACTGCGGATCAAGAACCACATCGCGGCGGTACGGGCCCCGAAGCCGGAGTCGCCCCGGACGACCTCGGCGTTCTCGGCCCGCTGGGTGGTGATCACCTCGGCGAGGCGGGCCTGTTCGGCGGCCCGGGCGGCGCGCGCCTCCCGCTGGTCGCGTTGCAGGTCGGCGGCCTGCTGGTCGAGTGCGGCGGCCTGGTCGCCGAGGGAGCGGGACTGGCGGACCAGGTTGTGGCAGTATCCGCCGCTGGGGCATCCGGGGCTGCGGGTGACGCCGTTGCCGGCCGAGTCGTCGAGGGCCTGCCGGTACATCAGCCGGGCGTCCTCGCGCTTCTCGGCGGCCCGGTCGCTGATCCGGCGTACGGCCGCGTCGTCGGCGGTGTTCTCCCGGCGTAGTTCGGCGAGCCGGGCGGTGTAGCCGGCGACGGCTCCGGACGCGTCCAGGTCACTGATCTGGGCACTGTGCACCCGGGCCAGGTGGGCGTCGATCTCGCCGCGGTACCGGGACAGCATCAACGGCTCGGTGATCACGATGGCGAAGAGCAGGGCCAGGCCGAGCCGGCCCAGGTAGAGCCCGGCGGTGGGCTTGCGCAGCAGGTGCCGGGGGTCGGCGGACTCCAGCCGCTCGTAGCTGACGGTGACCCGGCCGACGACGGCCCGGTCGTAGGCGACCACGCCGGTGGCGACCAGCGGCCCGACCAGCCACTGGTACCAGGGATGGGTGTAGCCGGAGCTGGCGTCGATGAAGGCGGCGCCACCGACCGTGGCGTAGACGAAGTACAGCAGGATGAACATGCCGATGGACCGGTACAGGACCCGGTCGGAGTGGGTGTTCACACTTCGGGGATTCACGTTCGCCACTCGCAGCAGCAGGTTCCCGAGGCCCTTGCGCATGCTGCGAGTCTTGCCGACCCACCACCCGTTCGGTGGGGAAACGCCGGATCAGCCCCGCAGCACGGTCGGCTCGGTCACAGCCACCCGCAGCAGCACCCGGGCCTCCACGGTCTGCTCCTGGGGGTGCAGGTCGAACGCGGCAGCGGACTCCTCGGCCCCACCGGCGTCGAACGCCATGGCCCGCATCATCGGATGGCCGCCGCCACCGCCGGCCTCCGGGTCGGCGATCTCGATGATCCGGTCCAGCTCGGAGCCGACCGCCGCGGCGTACACCCGGGCTCGGTCCAGGGCGTCGGTGACGGCGTCGCGCCGCACGTCCGCGCCGGCCCGGCTGCCCGGCCGCAGCTGCCACCACGGGCCGGAGATCGAGGTCAGTTCGCCGGACGCCAGCTGGGCCAGCAGGTCGCCGAGCGGCTCGAAGTCGGTGACGGTGACAGTGGTGGTGACCGATCCTGAATAGGACGCCGCCTTCTCGCCGCCGCGCCGTCTGAACTCCGGGTAGACCTGGACTCCACTGGTCTCGCGCCGTTCGACGGCCGTACCGAATCGGTCCAGGATCTGATCGACCTCGGCCGCGCGGCGGGTGAGCCGCGCGACCACCGCGGTCTTCTCCCGGTCCCGGGCGCTCACCGAGACCGAGAAGACGGCCTGCTCCGGGGGCACCTCACGGCGTGCCTCGCCGTGGACGCTGATGACGGTCTGGTCCACGGCGGACACCCTTCTAGAAGGTGGCGAGGCGGTCGGCCGCGGCCGCCACCCGCTCGTCGGTGGCGGTCATGGCGATCCGCACGTGTTTCGCGGCGGCCGGGCCGTAGAACGCGCCCGGCGCGGCCAGGATGCCGTGCCGGGCGAGCCGGTCCACGGTGACCCAGCAGTCCTCGTCGCGGGTCGCCCACAGGTAGAGGCCGGCCTCCGAGCAGCTGATCTCGAAACCAGCCTTGACCAGGGCGGACCGCAGCGTGTCCCGACGGGCGGCGTAGCGGGCGCGCTGCTCGGCCACGTGCGCCTCGTCGGTCAGCGCGGCGACCATGGCCGCCTGCACCGGGGCCGGCACGATCATGCCGGCGTGTTTGCGGACGGCGAGCAGCTCGGCGACGATCGCCGGGTCGCCGCCGACGAACCCGGCCCGGTAACCGGCCAGATTGGAGCGCTTGGAGAGCGAGTGCACGGCCAGCACACCGGTGTAGTCGCCGCCGGTGACCTCGTCGGAGAGCACCGAGACGGGCGTGGTGTCCCAGCCGAGTGAGACGTAACACTCGTCGCTGACCACCGTGACGCCGCGCTCGCGGCCCCAAGCGACCACCTTGCGCAGGTGCTCGGCCGGCAGCACCCGGCCGGTCGGGTTGGACGGCGAGTTGATCCAGATCAGCTTGACCCGGCGGTCCGGGCCGATCGCGGTGAGCGAGTCGCTGCGGATCACCTCGGCGCCGGCCAGCTTGGCGCCCACCTCATACGTCGGGTAGCAGACCTGCGGGATGACCACCACGTCGCCGGGCCCGACCCCGAGCAGTGTGGGCAGCCACGCGACCAGCTCCTTGGAGCCGATCGTGGGCAGCACCCCCAGCTCACCGGAGGCGCCGCACTCCCGGGCCAGCCAGCCCGCGATCGCGGCCCGCAACGCCGGGGTGCCGGCGGTCAGCGGATAGCCGGGCGAGTCGTCCGCCGCGCCCAGGGCCCGCCGGACGGTCTCCGGAACCGAGTCGACAGGGGTGCCGACCGACAGGTCCACGATGCCGTCCGGATGGGCCCGGGCGATGGCCTTGGCCGGCTCCAGCAGGTCCCAGGGGAAGTCCGGCAGGGCCGACGACAGGGCGCTCAGTGTGCGTCCCCGCGCGGCGGCTGGGCGATGATGAAGGTCGCGTCCTTGTCGATCTTGCCGACCTTGGAGGCGCCACCGGGCGACCCGAGGTCCTCGAAGAACTCGTAGTTCGCGTTGGTGTAGTCCTTCCACTGCTCCGGGACGTCGTCCTCGTAGAAGATCGCCTCCACCGGGCAGACCGGCTCGCAGGCCCCGCAGTCGACGCACTCATCGGGGTGGATGTAGAGCATCCGGTTGCCCTCGTAGATGCAGTCGACCGGGCACTCCTCGATGCATGCCTTGTCGAGAACATCGAGGCAGGGCTCAGCGATGATGTAGGTCACTGGTCTTTCCCTTCAAAGCCACGCCGCGGGAACCGCCGACGACAAATTGCAGAGCCTAGTATTCCCGCCTAGGGAGGTATTACGTGCTCCGACAGCAGGATGTGGGACACCGGGTGGTGGTACGGCGAATTGTAGGCGTAACCGGGGACCGCACGCTCTTCACGGATGCGCTGGGTGAGCTAGTCGACCTCTCCGAGACCGAACTCACCATCGCCACCGCCAAGGGCACGCTGCGGGTTCCGCTCAGCGAGGTGCACCGGGCCAAACGGGTGCCACCGGCCCGCCGCCCGCACGCCGCCGCGGTGATCGCCCTGGAACACGCCGCCGACGACGCGTGGCCGGCCCCGGTGCGGGCCCGGCTCGGCGGGTGGATCCTGCGGGCCGCGGACAACTGGACCGGCCGGGCCAACTCGGCGCTGGCCGTCGGCGATCCGGACCGCCCGCTGGAGGCGGCCATCGACGCGGTGGCGAAGTGGTACCGCGAGCGCGGGCAGCAGCCGCTGGTCAACGCGCCGATGCCGCTGGCCGCACCGGTCAACGCGGCCCTCGATCAGCGCGGCTGGGGCACCCGGCCGCTGACCCTGGTGCAGACCGCGGTGCTGGCCCCGATGCTGGCCACCCCGGCCCGGCCCGATCTGCCGCCGGTCGATCTGGCCGACTCGCCGGGTGACGACTGGTACGCGATGGTGGCCGAACACAAGGGCACCCTGCCGGCCTCCGCGATCAGCGTGCTGACCGGCGTACCGGAAAGGGTCTTCGCGCATGTCCGTGACGCGGACGGTGACCTGCTCGCCGTGGCCCGGGGTGCGGTGACCGGAACTGATCGCTGGCTCGGCGTGTCGCTGCTGCAGACCGCCCCGGCCGCGCGCCGCCGGGGCCTCGGCCGGCATGTGGTGCGGGCGCTGGCGCAGTGGGCCGCCCAGCATGGTGCCGCCCGCGCCTATCTGCAGGTGGAGGAGCGGAATACACCGGCCGTGGCGCTCTACGGCCGGCTCGGGTTCAGCACCCACCACACCTACCTGACGCGGGAGGCGCCGCGCTAGCGCGTGCCGCCTACCGGCGCAATCCGCACCACAACTGACCACACGGTTGACCGACCGCCCCCACGTGCCGCCTACCGGCGCAAACCGCACCACAACTGACCACACGGTTTGCTGATCGGGCCTGCGTGGTGACTTTCGGGGCGGAGCGGGGCGGAAGCCGGCACGCGGGTCAGCGGCGGCCGACGACCCGGCGCGGGCGGTCGGAGCGGGCCTGGGTGAACGCCTTCAGCGCGCGGGAGCGGTAGTCGCGGCCCAGCATCACGGCCACCCAGTAACCGATCAGGCCGCCGGCGCCCGCGCAGCCGATGAAGAGCCAGATCTGCGCGAAGAAGTTGCCGGCCCCACCCTCGAACGGGCCGTCCCCGCTGACGAACGGTCCCACCAGGACGATCAGGGCCATCCCGGCGAGCGCGCCGAACCCGACGTCGGGCAGCCACGCACTCGGCTTGACCCGCTGCGAGCGGAGGAAGGTCAGAACCCCCAGGATCAGCGCGATCACCGTGAACATGGCGATCGAGGCGAGGCCCGAGGCGCCGCCGTCGGCACTGTCGTCACTGAAACGGATCACCAGCCGGGCGATCACATTGACCGCGAACAGGGCGACCGCCAGCGCCGTGATCCGGAACCAGCGCTGCTGCCTCATCTCGTCCTCCAGGAAGAAGTGCTCACCGCGAATATCGTGGCCGGGATCGTAACGCCCGCCACACCGGCGGTGCTCGATCTCCCGGTCATCTTCGCGGATGGTGCGCGGGGATTACTCGACGCCGCCTGAGAGTCGGCTGACAGTCGGCGGTTTGAGGAGCAGTTTGTACGAGTAACCGGCGAACGTGACGCTCCCGGCCAGGATCACCACCAGGGCCACCCAGTTGTCCCCGGACAGCATGTAGTCGCCCTCGGCGCTGCGGGAGCCGGCCGCCATCAGCATGATCAGCGTCCACAGCGCCCACGGCGGACCCATCGCCCAGTTCTTGCCGGTGGTGGTCACCGCGAACCAGGCGATCACCAGGTTGGCCACGATCGCCAGCGGGACGGACACCGGCACCGCGGCGCCGGAGCCGGTGAACGGCGAGTCCCCGTTCAGCACCGCGGTCAGCGCGCCGGTCCGCAGCGTGGTCAGCGCCAGCTCGATGTAGGCGGTGACCACGGTGGCCAGGATCGACACCACGATCCCAGCGCCGGAGATGACCCCGTCCCACCCGGCCCACGGCTCGCGGCGGGCCACCTCCGGCTCCGGCGGGACGGTCTCCAGGCCGGTCATCCGCCGGCCACGTCCAGCCCGCTGAACAGGTCGGACTCCCAGCCGAACGGTCCCGAGCCGGGGCCGCGCTCGCCCTTGACGAGCGTGAAGTACTCCACGCCCATGAATTCGCCGCCGAAGTCGCCGGCGATCCCGTACAGCCAGGAGTTGTCCGGGATCTGGGTGGCGTGCGCGCGCATCGCCGCGGTCTTCTTCGCGTAGTGGTCGGTGCCGTCCATCCGGGCCGCGATCTCCTCGTCCGGCGTGCCGAACGGCAGATCCTCCACCTTCTCCACCTCGGCGAACGGGTTGTCGCCGGACTCCCGGAAGGCCTCCATGCCGTCGCGCAGCACGCTCACCGGCATCGCGGTCCAGTAGATCTTCTCCGGGCCGTCCTCGCCGGCCAGCTCGGCGGCCCGCATCGCGACCCGGTGCGCCTGGATGTGGTCGGGGTGACCGTAGAACCCGTTCTCGTCGTAGGTGATCATCACCTGTGGGCGGACCTCACGGATGATCTCGACCAGGTGGGCGGCCGCCTCGTCCAGGTCGGCGCCCCAGAACGCCCGGGGGTGCTCGTTGGTCGGCAGGCCCATCATCCCGGAGTCCCGGTAGCGGCCCACCCCGCCGAGCATCCGGTGGTCGGTGACACCCAGGGCGGCGCACGCCCGCTCCCACTCGACCAGGCGGTAACCGCCGAGCTGGTCGGAGTGCGCGGCACCGAGCCGCTCCAGCGCCGGGACGTGGATCTCACCCTCCTCGCCCAGCGTGCAGGTGACCAGAGTCACGTGGGCGCCGTCGGAGACGTAGTGCGCCATCGTCGCCCCGGTGCCGATGACCTCGTCGTCGGGGTGGGCGTGGACCAGCAGGAGGCGGCGGGCGGGCAGCTTCTCAGTCACGGCCGATACTGTACGCGCGACCACCGACGATCTCCCCTCACCAGCCCGCGGTTTACCCGGCGCGAGTCGCCCCGGTCGGCGATGCTGGGAGCGTGGAGTACCCGTACGCCGTGACCGCCGGCGCCGACAGTGCCCGTGTCGTCTTCCTCCGCTCGTCGGAGCTCTGGCTGCTCGACCTCGCCGATGCGGTGGAGCGCCGGGTCGACGGTGGACCGGTCGACGCGTACGCCGTCGATCGGGACGCCCGGGTCGCCGCCCTGGTCCGTGGTGGCGAGCTGTTCCGCGCCGACCTGCGGGACGGCGGTGTCACCCGGGTGCCGACGTCCGGCCCGGTCCACGACGCCCGGCCCGACCCGCGAGGGCTGTCGATCGGCTACCTCACCGACCCGGGTGGGGCCGCGTCCCTGCACGTCACCGGCCCGGCCGGGGAGCAGCTGCTGGCCGGCGAACCGGGCAACGCCTGGCGCGAGCACGGCGGGACGATCGCCTGGGGGGTGCCGGGGGCCGGGGCGGAGGAGTTCGGGCGTACCCGCGGCTGGTGGTGGTCCCCGGACGGCCGCCAGATCCTCGCGGTCCGCAGCGCCCGGACGGTCAGCCTGCACCTGCTCGACCTCGACGGGGGCTGGGTCGACGTGCACTGGGACCGGGAGACCTATCCGCATCTGGCCCAGGTGCGCTGGATCGGCGGCGGCCCGCTGATCACCGTGCTGCGCCGGATGCAGCAGCACGGCCTGGTCCTGTCCATCGACCCGCGCACCGGGGAGACGCAGGTGCACGCCGAACTCGCCGACGCCCGCTGGGTGGAGCCGATCCCGGGCACCCCACGGCATCTGCCGGACGGCCGGGTCCTGGTCGGCGGCGAGCTGGCCCACGACGGATTCGACGCCCGCTGCCTGTTCGCCGACGGGTCACTGCTCACCCCGCCCGGGTTGTACGTGCGACGGGTCGCCGGGACACTGCCGCGCGCCGACGGGACGGCCGGATCACCCGACCTGATCGTCGAGGGCAGCATGGGCGACCCGTCGGTGCGACAGGTGTTCCGGGTCCGCTCGTCGCTGAGCGGTGGCGGTCCGGAGGTGCAGCAGATCACGGTGCTGACCGGGAACGATCAGGTGCAGGTCGGCGGGGACGTGCTCGTCGTGGGCAACCGGGTGTGGCACGGGTCGCGGGAGTTCACCCTGCGCGCCCCGGCGCCGGCGCCGGTCCTCTCCCCCGGGCCGATCCTGGAACGGGTCACCGACCGGCGGCTTCCCACCGGAGTCCTCTACCCCGCCGGGCACGTCCCGGGCACCCCGCTTCCGGTGCTGGTCACCATGGGTTCCGGGCCCGGCTGGCAGCAGGTCCTGGCGGACCCGTCGGCGTGGGCGTCGCGGCGGCGGTGGGCCGACTCCGGCTTCGCCGTCGTCAGCATCGATTCCCGCGGTACGCCGGGAGTGGCGCCCAGCTTCGAGAAGGCGGTGCACCGGCGGCTCGCCGACGTGGTGCTCGCCGACCAGGTGGACGCGTTGCGCACGTTGCGTGGTAAGCACCCGGATCTGGATCTGGGCCGGGTCTCGGTCCACGGGGAGGGGCTGGGCGGGTGGCTGGCGGCGATGGCCGTACTCAAGCGTCCGGAGGTCTTTCGTCGGGCCGTCGCGCATCAGCCGGTGGTGGACTGGGCGGAGGTGCCGGCCGCCGTGGCCGAGCGTTACCTGGGCGACCGGTCCGACGCGTCCGACGTCTACGCCCATCACGGGCTGGCCGAGGCGGGGGTGTCCGAGGACGTCCTCCTGGTCGGTGCCGAACTGCCCGGATTCCCGTCACGGCGTGCCCTCACCTTCGAGGAGGAGTTAACCTTCCTGAATGGGTGAGTAGTCTCGTGAGGGGTTGATATGCGACCAGATGATGCACGACCGTCTGACCGCGACAACACGGGAGACGACGCCATGACGACAACCCTTCATCTCGACAACCATCACTGGACCGAGGCGGAGTTCCTGGCCATCGTCGAAACGCCCGAGCGCATCGAGCTTTTCGACGGGAGCCTGCACGTGAGCCCCTGTCCTCTGCCGATCCATCAGCACATCTCCACGAGGCTGACCGGCATCCTGCAACCCACGGCCGAACCGAAGGATCTCCATGTCCTCGCGGCGGTCAACGTCCGGGTCGGCACGGATCGGATCCCCATTCCCGACATCGTGATCACCGATCGGATCGACCTCTGGGAGCTGGTCATCGACTCGTCCGATGTGCTCCTGGTGTGCGAGATCCTCTCCCCGTCGAACGCGGCCACCGACCGGGTCCTCAAGATGCACTACTACGCGGAGGCCGGCATTCCCTGGTACCTGCTGATCGAGCCGAGGACCGCGACGTTCGGCCTCCACCGCCTGGACGGCGACAGATACCGGGAACACGCGACAGCTTTCCCCGGCCGGCCACTGGTGCTCACCGAACCGGTCGTCGTGACCATCGATCCGGCGGATCTGGTGCCGCCCCGGTAAAGGGCGGGTTCGGCGCATAGGGTCGGGTGCATGAGCCACTTCGAGGAGGCGGGGGCGGCTGTGCGGGCCGCGCTCGACGCGGGCGCGAGATATGCCGACGCCCGGGTGATGGTGCGGCGCAGCGAGACCATGTCAGCGCGGGACGGCGACGTCGAGGATCTCGGGTTCGACGAGAGCGCCGGGCTGGGTGTCCGGGCGCTGGTCGGTTCGAGCTGGGGTTTCTACGCCGTACCGGAGCTGGATGAAAGGTCCGCCGGGGCGGCCGGGAGGCGCGCCGCGAAGATCGCCGCCGCCAGTGCCGCGGTCCCGGGTCCGCCGGCCGAGCTGGTGCCGGCCCGGGCGGTGACGGCGAGCTGGGCCTCCGACTGCGTGATCGATCCGCTCGGGGTGCCGCTCTCCGACAAGGGTGACCTGCTGGTCAGGGCGACCCGGGCGGCGAAGGACGCGGGCGCCGACACGGCCGAGGCCAACTACGCGGCGTGGGACACCCGCAAGTGGTTCGTCTCCAGTGAGGGCCACCGCATCGACCAGCACATCCGGGAGTGCGGCGCGGGTGTCACCGCGATCGCGATCGGCGACGGCGAGGTGCAGCGGCGGTCCTGGCCGTCGCATCGGGGCCAGTTCGGCACCCGGGGCTGGGAGCTGATCGACGAGATCGACCTGGTGGGCAACGCGCCGCGGATGGCCGAGGAGGCGCGGGCGCTGCTGACCGCGCCGCTCTGCCCGTCCACCGAGACGAACCTGGTGCTCGGCGGTGAGCAGCTGGCCCTGCAGATCCACGAGTCGGTGGGCCACGCGATCGAACTGGACCGGATCCTCGGGTGGGAGGCCGCGTTCGCCGGGACGAGCTGGCTGGATCTGAGCAGGCTCGGATCCCTGCGGTACGGGTCGGACCTGATGAACATCAGCATCGATCCGACGTTCCCGGGCGCGCTGGGCAGCTTCGGTTTCGACGACGAGGGCACGGCGGCGGCAAAACGGTTCGCGGTCCGGGACGGGCTCTGGGTGGGGGTGCTGGCCGGGCGGGACTCGGCGGCGGTCGCCGGGCTGGACTACGCGGGCAGTGTCCGGTCGGACGGCTGGTCGCGACTGCCGATGGTCCGGATGACGAACGTCGGGCTGGAACCGGGGCCGCACACCCTCGACGAGATCATCGCGGCCACCGACGACGGGGTGTTCATGGACATCAACCGGTCCTGGTCGATCGACGACCGGCGGCTGAACTTCCAGTTCGGGTGCGAGATCGGGTACGAGATCAAGAACGGCCGGCTGGGCCGGATGCTGCGCAATCCCACGTACACCGGGATCGGTCCGCGGTTCTGGCAGTCGATGGACATGCTCTCCGGCGAGACGGTCGCGTGGGGGACGCCGAACTGCGGCAAGGGCCAGCCCGGCCAGATCGGGCACACCGGGCATCCCGCGGCTCCGGCCCGGTTCAGCGACGTGCGGGTGGGGGTGCGGGGATGAGCGGCCGGGCGGGCAGCGAGCTGGAACTCGCCGCCAGGGTGATCGAGCTGGTCCGGGAGGTGGCCGGGCGGTCGGCCGAGGCCGAGGTCAACGTGCGGCACGAGGCGCTGGCCCTGACCCGGTTCGCCAACTCGGCGATCCACCAGAACGTGGCCGACGCGACCACCGGCGTACGGCTGCGGTTGCATGTGGACGGCCGGACGGTGGGCGGCTCCACCACCGTGATCGGCGCGGACGGGCTGCGCGCCCTGGTCGAGCGGACCGTGGCGGCGGCCCGGGTGAGCCCGGCCGACCGGTCGTGGCCGGGGCTGGCGCCACCCGCGCCGCTGCGGCTGTCCGCCGGGCATCCGGGGTCGGGTGAGCGGTCCGGGCTGGCGTTCGGGTTCGACGAGGCGACCGCGCGGGCCGATCCGGCCGAGCGGGCGGAGCGGGTGCGGGACTTCGTCCGGGCGGCCGGCGGGCTGGAGACGGCCGGGTACTGCCGTACCGTCTATGTATCCGCGGCGTTCGCCAACAGCGCCGGTCAGGCGGTGGAGGGCCGGGCCGCGGAGGCGGCGATGGACGGGGTGGCCCGGACCGGCGAGGCGGACGGGGTGGCCCGGCTGGCGGCCGCCCGGCTGGCCGATCTGGACGGCGGGGTGCTCGGCGCGCGGGCGGCGGCGAAGGCGCGGGCGGCCGGCGCTCCGGCCGAGCTGCCGCCGGGACACTACGAGGTGGTGCTGGAGCCGGACGCGGTCTCCGACATCCTGCAGAACTTCGCGTATTTCGGCTTCGACGGCCGGGCCCACCACCAGCAGCAGAGTTTCGCCGAGCTGGGGGCGGAGCAGTTCGACCCGTCGGTGACCATCGTGGACGACCCGCTGGGCAGCCGCGACGAACCGGCCGGTGACCTGGCCTTCGACGAGGAGGGCACGCCACGCCGTCCGCTGGTGCTGGTCTGTGATGGGGTGACGAGAGCGGTCACGCACGACCGGACGTCGGCGGGGCAGGCCGGCACCGAGTCGACCGGGCACGGTTCGGCGGTGTCCCGGTCGTGGGGCCCGCACGCGAGCCATCTGCGGCTGGAGGCGGCGGCGGTGCCGGGTGCGGCACCGGGCTCCGGCGGGACCGGTGCGATCGCCGAGTCGGCCCGGCCGCTTGTCGCCACGATGCGGCGCGGGCTGCTGATCACCGATCTGTGGTACACCCGGGTGCTCGACCCGAAAGCGCTCGTCATCACCGGCCTGACCCGCAACGGGGTGTGGCTGGTGGAGGACGGCGAGGTGGTCTCGGCGGTGAGCAACCTGCGGTTCACCCAGTCCTATCCGCGGGCGCTGGGCCCGGGGCGGGTGCTCGGGATCGGCGCCGAGACGGTGCTGTTGCCGGAGTCGTGGGGGCGTGCCCGGTACGCCGCACCGGCCCTGCATCTGGCCGAGTGGAACATCACCGGCAACGCCTCCGGATGATCCTTTACCTCATTGGTGATCGCCTTTGAAACTCGGGATGGTCTTTTTGTGACTCATCCCGCCCTTCGGCGTAACGTGTGCCCCACATCACTGTCGCGACGCGACGGTGGGTGGGGCACCACTGTGTCCTGACCCCGCCGTGCCGCGACCCTGCACACGGCACTGTCAGGAGATGGAATGACGACGGCAACGAGGCCGGGCGGCGGCGGCCGGGCGCGGGCGGCGATCACCGCGCGGACGCTGCGCACCGACCGATGGTGGCTCGCCCCGCTGGTGACCTTTGTCGGACTGGGCGCGTGGGTCACCTACGCGACCGTCCGGGTGTTCATGCACCAGTGGTTCTTCGTGGAGGAGTACCTCTATCTGACGCCGTTCTACTCGCCCTGCCTGACCGACATCTGCGGTCCGGCGGCCGAGTTCGGCACTCCCCTACCGAGCTTCCCCCTCATCCCGGAAGCGGCGTTCACCCTGCCGTTCCTGCTGCTCTTCCGGTTGACCTGCTACTACTACCGGAAGGCGTACTACCGGGCGTTCTGGCTCTCGCCGCCGGCCTGCGCGGTGCCGGACGGGCACAAGACCTACTCCGGCGAGACCCGCTTCCCGCTGATCTTCCAGAACGCGCACCGGTGGGCCTTCTACGCCGCCGTCGTCATCTCGGTGATCAACACCTGGGACGCGGTCCACGCGCAGACCACCGGACTCGGACTGGGCAACCTGATCCTCTGGGCCAACGTGCTCATGCTCTGGGCGTACACCGTTTCCTGCCACTCCTGCCGGCACATCATCGGCGGCCGGATGAAGCACTTCTCCCGGCACCCGGTGCGCTACCGGCTCTGGACGTTCGTCTCCATGCTCAACGCCCGCCACATGCAGCTCGCCTGGATCACCCTCGGCACCCTGGCACTGACCGACTTCTACATCATGGGTCTCGCCGCCGAATGGTTCACCGACCTGCGATTCGTCAACTGAGAGGCGGCGGCATGAACACCCAGATCGAGCGCCACCTGTACGACGTCGTCGTCATCGGAGCCGGTGGGGCCGGACTACGCGCGGCCATCGAGGCCCGGCTCGCCGGAAAACGCACCGCGATCATCTCGAAATCCCTGTTCGGCAAGGCCCACACGGTGATGGCCGAAGGTGGCGCGGCGGCCGCGATGGGCAACGTCAACTCGCGCGACAACTGGATGGTCCACTTCCGGGACACCATGCGCGGCGGCAAGTTCCTGAACAACTTCCGGATGGCCGAACTGCACGCCAAAGAGGCGCCCGAGCGGATCTGGGAACTGGAGACGTACGGGGCCCTGTTCGACCGTACGAAAGACGGAAAGATCTCCCAACGGAACTTCGGTGGCCACGAATATCCACGGCTCGCCCACGTCGGCGACCGGACCGGACTCGAACTGATCCGCACCCTGCAACAGAAGATCGTCTCGTTGCAGCAGGAGGACTGGGCCGAGACCGGATCGTACGAATCACGGATCCGGGTCTTTCAGGAAACCACCATCACCGAGCTGATGCTCAACGGCGACCGGGTGGCCGGGGCGTTCGGCTACTACCGGGAATCCGGCGACTTCCTGCTCCTCGAAGCCCCCGCCGTGGTGCTCGCCACCGGCGGGGTCGGGCGCAGCTACAAGGTCACCTCGAACTCCTGGGAGTACACCGGCGACGGCCACGCGCTCGCCCTGCGCGCCGGAGCCACCCTGATCAACATGGAGTTCCTCCAGTTCCACCCGACCGGCATGGTGTGGCCGCCCAGCGTCAAAGGCATCCTGGTCACCGAATCGGTCCGCGGCGACGGCGGGGTGCTGCGCAACTCCGACAACAAGCGGTTCATGTTCGACTACGTGCCGGACGTCTTCCGCAAGCAGTACGCGGAGACCGAAGAGGAAGCCGACCGCTGGTACACCGATCCCGACAACAACCGGCGCCCACCCGAACTACTGCCCCGCGACGAGGTGGCCCGGGCCATCAACAGCGAGGTCAAAGCCGGCCGGGGCAGCCCCGCCGGCGGTGTCTTCCTGGACGTGTCGACACGCATGCCGGCCGAGCAGATCATCCGGCGGCTGCCGTCCATGCACCACCAGTTCAAGGAACTCGCCGACGTCGACATCACCAAGGAACCGATGGAGGTCGGGCCCACCTGCCACTACGTGATGGGCGGCGTCGAAGTCGAACCGGACACCGGCGCGGCCCTCGGGCGGGTGCAGGGCCTGTTCGCCGCCGGTGAGGTCTCCGGCGGCATGCACGGCTCCAACCGGCTCGGCGGCAACTCCCTCTCCGACCTGCTCGTCTTCGGCAAACGAGCCGGCGAACACGCCTCCGCCTATGTGGACAGCCTCCCGGAACGACCCAAACCCGTGAAGGTCGACGTCGCCGCGGCGGTCGAGGTCGCCCTCGCACCCCTCGTCCGTACGGCCGGGGAGAACCCCTACACCCTTCAGCAGGACCTGCAGACGGTGATGGGTGACCTGGTCGGGATCATCCGGCGGGAAGGCGAACTGTCCGACGCGCTCAAACGGCTCCACGAACTGCGCGCCCGGGTCGCCAACGTCGGCGCGGACGGCGGACGGCGGTACAACCCCGGCTGGCACCTGGCCCTCGACCTGCGCAACATGCTGGTCGTCTCGGAGTGCACGGCCCGCGCCGCACTCGAACGTGAGGAGTCCCGCGGCGGCCACACCCGGGAGGACTTCCCGGCGATGGACCCGGCCTGGCGCCGGATCAACCTGGTCTGCTCACTCGACGGATCCGACACCGTCCACCTGGAACGCAAACCCGTCCCGGCCATGCGTGCCGAACTGCTCGATCTCTTCGAACGCGGTGAACTGGCCAAATACCTGACCGACGAGGAACTGGCCGAGATGGAGGAAGAGTGAGACGCCACTTCCGTGTCTGGCGCGGCGACGCGTCCGGCGGCGACCTGCGCGACTTCGACGTCGAGGTGAACGAGGGCGAGGTGGTCCTCGACATCATCCACCGGTTGCAGGCCACCCAGGCGCCCGATCTGGCCTGCCGGTGGAACTGCAAAGCCGGCAAGTGCGGCTCCTGCTCGATGGAGATCAACGGCAAGCCGCGTCTCGGCTGCATGACCCGGATGTCGACCTTCGCCTCCGACGAGACGATCACCATCACCCCGATCCGCACCTTCCCCGTCATCCGTGACCTGGTCACCGACGTGTCCTTCAACTACCAGAAGGCCCGGGAGACCCCGGCGTTCGCGCCGCCGGCCGGTGTCGCGCCCGGCGAGTACCGGATGCAGCAGGTCGATGTGGAACGCAGCCAGGAGTTCCGCAAGTGCATCGAGTGCTTCCTCTGCCAGAACACCTGCCACGTGATCCGCGACCATGACGACAACAAGCCGGCGTTCTCCGGCCCGCGCTCCTTCATCCGGGCCGCGGAACTGGACATGCACCCACTCGACGCCCGCGACGACCGCAAGGAGTACGCCCAGGCCGGCCAGGGTCTCGGCTATTGCAACATCACCAAGTGCTGCACCGAGGTCTGCCCCGAACACATCAAAATCACCGACAACGCGATCATCCCGATGAAGGAGCGCGTCGTCGACAGACGCTACGACCCGCTCGTCTGGCTGGGCCGCAAGATCTTCCGCCGCGATCAGCTGGAGTCCTCCTCCGTCCCCGGCCTCACCCCTTCCACCTCCTCCACCTCGCCTCCCGGCACCGCGTCCTCCGTTCCGCACGGAACGTCCGCCATCTCCGGTGCCGCGCCCGCCGTTTCCCGCGGCACGTCCTCGGTTTCCGGCCCCGGTTCCGCTGTTTCCCGCGGCGCGTCCACGGCTTCCGGTCCCGGCTCCTCCGTTTCCAGGTTCGGTTCCTCCGCGCCCGGTTCCTCCGCTTCCGTGCCCGTCGTCAATCCACCGATGTCCAGCGCCCGCCTCCCCGAAGGCGCACCCGTCGGCCCCGACGGCCACATGGACATCGCGGAGCTGCTGGCACCGACGCAGGGTGGCCTCTCACCGTTCGGCGAAGACCTGAGCTTCCCGCTCCCGCCGGAACACATCGCTTACCACCACCCGGAGAAGGACAAATCCGTCGACCCCTGAAGCACCCTCCCCGGCGCCTTCGCCGCCCGTCCTCTCCTCCCCTCGGCCTCGTCCCGTTCCCTTCACTCCTCGCCCTGACCCGCTGTCTCTCGCCGCTCGCCCGCCGCCGCTTGTCCTCACCTCTCGCCCTCGCTCCGTGCCCCGCTGCCGCTCGCCCTCGCCCCGCGCCCGGCCGCCGCTCGCCCTCGCCCCGCGCCCGGCCGCCGCTCGCCCTCGCCCCGCGCCCGGCCGCCGCTCGCCCTCGCCCTTCGTGTTTGCTGCCGCCCTGCTTTGCGCGGGCCGCTGCTCGCATGAGGCTCTGCTCGCGTGAGGCACTCTGCTTCCGTGAGGCTCTGCTTCCGTGAGGCTCTGCTTCCGTGAGGCTCTGCTTCCGTGAGGCTCTGCTTGCGTGGGCCTAGAGTCGCAGGATGCCTCTGTTGACGACGGCCGCGCTGGCGGCGGGTTCGATGTCCGGCCGGGCTCAGCCGGAGATCACTGGAGACGGCGTGGCGCTGCGGCCGTGGGCGTCCACGGACCGGGCAGCCGTCGTCAGCGGTTTCGCCGACCCGGCTATCCAGCGATGGCACTGCGTGAGCATGAACGACACCGAGGCCACCGCATGGATCGCCCGCTGGGCCGATCGCTGGCAGTCGGAAACCGCGGCCAGCTGGGCGATCCTGCACGACGGCCGGGTCGCCGGTCAGATCGGCCTCCGCCGGATCGATCTGTACGAGGGCATCGCCTCGATCTCCTACTGGGTACTTCCGTCCGCCCGCGGCCGGCGACTCGCCCCACACGCGCTGACCGCACTGGCCGGCTGGTCCTTCACCACACTCGGCCTGCACCGCCTCGAACTGAGCCACTCGACCGCCAACCCCGCCTCCTGCCGGGTCGCCGAACGCTCCGGATTCCCCGCCGAGGGAACCAAACGCAGTGAGGCCCGGCACATGGACGGCTGGCACGACATGCACCTACACGCCCGCCTGTCCACCGACTGATCTCGGTCTTTCAGCCCACGCGGCAATCGCCGCTCCCGGCCAGCTCAGTCCTGCCGCTCCCGGCCAGCTCAGTCCTGCCGCTCCCGGCCCGCGCGGTTCTGCAACTCCCGGCCCTCCCAGCCCTCTCCGCCATCGCCGCTCTCAGCCCTTTCGGTCCTCCTCTCGCTGCGCGGCCAACCAGAGATCGAGGCCGTCGAGGATCCGCTCCAGGCCGAACTCGAAGCTCTGCGCGAACACCTCATCCGGGCGCATCTCGGCGACACCGTCCTCCTGTCGCCAACTGTCGTACTCAGGGTGCTCCCGGGCGACCTTCTCCATATAGGGCTGCAGGCTGGCCCGCAGATCGGCCGCCGGCTGCCCGGAGCGCCGGACCGCCGAGGCGACGGCCGCCTCGGTGGTGGCCGAGCCGATCACATGCGCGGTGATAAGCGAACTCGCGTGGGACAGATCCGGACCACGGAAGCCCGCCGCGGAGAACAGCGCGACGGTCCGATTGCTCATCCTCAGCACGTTCGGCCCGATGGTGGGCCGGACTCCGAGCAGGCCGATCACCCAGGGATGCCGCAGCAGCATCGACCGGATGCCGTTGGCCATCACCGAGATGCCGACCCGCCAGGGCGCGTCACCGGCCTCGGGCACATAAACCTCGCCCATCACCTCGTCGACGGCCAGTTCGAGCAGGTCGTCCTTGGTGGCGACGTGCCAGTAGAGCGAGGTGGCACCGGAGCCGAGCCGGGCGCCGAGTCGTCGCATGCTCAGGCCGGTCGCACCCTCGGCGTCGAGCAGTTCGATCGCGGAGCGGACGATCTGCTCCCGGCTGAGGGTGGGCTGCCCGGTGCGGGTACGAGCGGGTCGGGTCCACACCGAGTCGGTGAAATCGGGCATGACGCCATCCTAAAGGGGATCGCACACCGTTCGAGTCCACTGGTACGGTGTTCGAGCTCTGTCGAACGCCGTACGAGAGAGGAATCTCAATGGCCGAACGTCATCCGCGACGCTGGCTGATCCTTGGTGTGCTCTGTTTGAGCCTGCTGGTCGTGGTCGTGGACAACATGGTGCTGAACATCGCCATCCCGGCGCTCATCCGGGATCTGGGCGCGAGCACCGCCGACATCCAGTGGATCATCGACGCCTACATCCTGGTCTTCGCCGGTGTGCTGCTCACCGCCGGCAGCCTGTCCGATCGGCACGGCCGGCGTCTCGGCCTGGTCGTCGGCCTGGTCATCTTCGGTGGCGCCTCCGCGCTCGCCACCGTCTGCGAGACCCCCGGGCAGCTGATCGCGGTCCGCGGGCTGATGGGTCTCGGAGCCGCCTTCCTGATGCCGGGCACCCTGGCCATCCTCACCACGGTCTTCGACGACGAGGAGCGCAAGAAGGCCATCGCGATCTGGAGCTCAGTGCTCATGCTCGGCGCCCTCGGCGGACCGACGCTGGGCGGCCTGCTCCTGGAGCACTTCTGGTGGGGTTCGGTCTTCCTGCTCAACCTCCCGATCGCCGCCTTGGGCCTGCTGGCCGCCCTGATCTTCATCCCCGAGTCGAAGGGCCCGGCCACACGCCCCGACACGGTGGGCGCGCTGCTCTCCACGATCGGCATGACCGCTCTGGTCTGGGGCGTGATCTCGGCTCCCGAACACGGCTGGGAGTCGCTTCGGACCGGCGGCGGATTTGTCATCGCGCTGACCGCCATCACAGCTTTCGTCCTGTGGGAGCGCAAGACCCCCGAGCCGATGCTGCCACTACAGCTTTTCGGCAACCGCGACTTCCGGGGCGCCAGCCTGTCGCTCGTGCTGCTGTCCTTCTCGGCCGGTGGAGTGATGCTGGCGATCACGCAATACCTCCAGTTCGTTCTCGGCTACGAGCCGATCAAGGCGGGTGCGGCCTTCATTCCGATGATCGTGACAACGATGATCTTCAACGGTGTTGGCGTGGTGGTCGACAAACGATTCGGCGCCCGGGTCGCGCTGTCGGCCGGCTTGCTACTGGTCGCGGGCGGGTTCGGGATCCTCGCGTCGCTCGATCCGCGGGACGGCTATCTGAAGCTCGCCGCCGCATTGGTGATCATCGGCATGGGCAGCGGCACGGCCGCGCCGGCTGCGGTCGGGACCCTGCTCGGAGCGCTGCCCCCGGAACGAGCCGGAGTCGGATCAGCGGTCAACGACACGGTGCAGCAGGTGGGGACGGCACTCAGCGTGGCGATCCTGGGCAGTGTGCTGACCACCGCGTATCGCGCCGCGATGCCGGACGGCACGACCGGGCCGGCACGGGACTCCCTCGGCGAGGCACTGGGGGTCGCCACGGCGACCGGGGACGGCGGGCTGGCGGACGCGGCGCGGGCCGCTTTCGTCGATGCCATCGCGGTCACCTCTCTCGTGGGCGTGGTGGGTGGGATCGCGGCGGCGGTGCTGGCCGCCGCGGTGTTGCGTCCGAAGCCTGCCACGAATCCGGAGGCGGCCGACCCGTTGTCCACAGGGGCGCAGACGCCGGAAAAGTTATCCACAGACCCGGAATCGGCGCCCGCCGAAATCGAACGCCAGTACTAACATGGCGGCATGACCAGCGCTTACCAGCCTTCCCTGCTAGACCAGCCCTTCCTGCTGGACCAACCCGCACCGTCGGGTGCGGCAGCCGGACCGGTTGCTGTCGCCGGACCAGGTATGGCGACCGGGCCGGGTGCGGCGCTCGCTTCACTGAGCGGCCGCCTCACCCGGCACCAGCTCACCGCGGGCGCCTGGGTCGACGTGCTCCCCGGGTGGCTGCACGGATCCGACGCGGTCTTCGAGACCCTGCTCGGCATCGACTGGCGTGCCGAGCGGCGACGGATGTATGACGACGTCGTCGACGTCCCACGGCTGCTGCGATGGTTCGGTGCTCCAGAGCCGTTGCCGCACCCGGCGCTGACCGCGGCGAGAGCCGAGCTGAACCGTCATTACGCTGCCGAGCTCGGCGAGGAGTTCACGACCGCGGGCATGTGCCTCTATCGCGACGGTCGCGACAGCGTGGCCTGGCACGGTGACACCATCGGCCGCTCCGCCACCGAGGACACCATGGTCGCGATCGTCTCGTTCGGCTCACCACGCAACCTGTTGCTGCGACCACGCGCCGGCGGGCACCACACCCTGCGATTCCCGCTCGGGCACGGCGACCTGATCGTGATGGGCGGCTCCTGTCAGCGCACCTGGGAGCACGCCGTTCCGAAGACCGCACGCGCGGTCGGGCCACGGGTCAGCGTGCAGTTCCGGCCGGCCGGAGTGGCTTGAGAAAACCGGCCCGCAACAGGGACATCGCAAGTGGTTGACGAGTCCGTCGAGAAAGTTACACTCCAAGTGTAAATAGTTGAGGCTCCATCTCCCACACAGGACTTCCACCGGTCCGGCGAGGCAGCCATGTCAACAGAACCCCCGCTCACACAGTTGGCACTCCACGACATCACCGTCCGCTTCGGCGGCCTGACCGCACTCGACACCGTCTCGCTGGATGTGGCGCCGGGCCGGATCGTGGGCGTCATCGGCCCGAACGGCGCGGGCAAGACCACCCTTTTCAACGTCATCTGCGGATTCGTCCAGCCGACCACCGGCTCGCTGACACTCGACGGCAAGCCATGGCGCCCCCGGCCGCACCATCTCAACCGGCTCGGGATCTCGCGGACCCTTCAGGGTGTCGGTCAGTTCGGCGGCATGACCGTCCTGGAGAACGTGATGGTCGCCGCCCGGCATCGGCATGCCGAGCGGGAGGCGCGTATCGCCCTGGAGCGCTGCGGCGTCGACCACTACGCGACAGCTCGCCCCGGCGCGCTGCCATATGCGATCCGCAAGCGGATCGAGCTGGCCCGTGCCCTGGTGGCGAAACCACGCATCCTGATGCTCGACGAACCGGCCGGCGGGCTGGACGCCGACGAGATCCGCTGGCTCGGCACCCTGATCACCGAGGTCGGCACCACCGTTCTGCTGGTCGAGCATCACATGGATCTGGTGATGTCGGTCTGCGACGAGGTCCTGGTGCTCGATTTCGGCAAGCCGATCGCGCTCGGCAGCCCACGCGAGATCAGTGACAACCCCAAGGTCACCGAGGCCTATCTCGGCGTAGCGGCCTGACCAGGCTTCTCCACCGCTCTCAGCGATAGGGGCCACACGGCCTCGCCTTCTCACATCCGGAGCGAACCGCGTCCGGAGAGAAGTCCATCCGAACGAAACCGGGTCCGGCGAGAGGCTCATCCGGAGGAACCGCGTCCCAACTGGACCAGAACTGGAAGGAATCGCGTCCGGGCGGAGCCAGGACTGGAGGGAACCGCGTCCGGGTCGAGCCTGGACTCGACGGAACCGCGTCCGGACCGGATCACGCCCGGCCGGGGCCGCTTCCGGGAGACACCGCGTCACCGCAGACGGAGTCACGAGCCAACAGCGTCACGAGCTAACAGCGCCACGAGCCAACAGCGCCACGAGCCAACAGCGTCACGGATGGAACACGTCCGGGAAGTCCCACGCCCCGGACCGGGCTATTTGTCCGCAAAGTTTCGATTTAGGAATTCCCATATCCGGAAAGCCGGTCATCACCGGCTTCCTCGGCACAGCCGGGAAGGGCCCCGAAGGAGGATCACCGATGATCACCCGCACTCCCGTTCGGCCGGGAGAACCGCGATGAGCGGCGCGCTTCTGGAGGTCGAGGGCCTGACCGCCGGGTATGGCGCCGCACCGGTTCTGCACGATGTGGATCTCACTGTCCGGCCGGGCGAGATCGTGGCCGTTCTCGGGGCGAACGGGGCCGGCAAGACCACCCTTCTGCGTACGCTGTCCGGCCTGGTCCGGTCGTCCCGGGGCCGGGTCGCCCTGGACGGCGCCGACCTGACCGGCACCAGAGTGGAGCATCTGGTGCGCCGCGGTATCGCCCACGTCCCCGAGGGCCGTGGCGTGGTCACCGAACTGACCGTGGAGGAGAACCTACGGCTCGGTGGCCTGTGGCGACGCGACCGGGCGGACACGCGTAAGGCACTCGGTGAGGTGTACGAGCTGTTCCCGCCGCTGGCGCAGCGCCGTTCGTTCGCCGGGCATCAGCTCTCCGGCGGCGAGCGGCAGATGCTCGCGCTGGGCCGGGCGCTGATCGCCCGGCCACGGCTGTTGCTGCTCGACGAGCCGTCCCTGGGGCTCGCACCGAAAGTGACCGCCCAGATCATGGCCCTGCTGCGGGACCTGCGGGATCGCACCGGACTGGCGGTGCTGCTGGTCGAGCAGAACGTGCGCAGCGCGCTCTCCGTCGCCGACGAGGGTGTGGTGCTGGCGCTGGGCCGGGTGGTCACCCGCAACCGGGCGGCGGCGCTGCGCGACGACACCGATCTCCGTCACGCGTACTTGGGGTTCTGATGGGTCAATTCATCTATCTGACCTTCGACGGGCTGAGCCGCGGGCTGGTGTACGCGGCGTTCGCGCTGGCACTCGTGCTGATCTGGCGGGCGGCACGGATCGTCAACTTCGCGCAGGGGGCGATGGCGGTGGCGGCCGTCTACGTCGCCTGGTCGGTGACGAACGCGACCGGGTCGTACTGGCTCGGGTTCGGCGTGGCCCTGCTGACCGGGCTGGTGCTGGGCGTCACCGTCGAGCGGGTGGTGATGCGGTTCGTGGACCACTCGTCGCCGCTCAACGGGGTGGTGGTGGCGCTCGGCCTGGTGCTGATCATCCAGGGTGTGCTGGGCATCGCCTACGGCAACGAGTACCAGCCGGTGCGGACCCCGTTCAGCCGGGACGCGTTCGAGGTGGGCGGGGTCGCGCTGCTGTCCCGCTACGACCTGTTCGTGTTCGCCGCGGTGGGTGCGGTGGTGGTGGCTTTGACGCTGCTCTTCACGCGTACGGCGGTGGGGTTGCGGATGCGGGCGGCGGCCTTCGCCCCGGACGTGTCCCGGCTGCTCGGTGTCTCGGTCGGCGGCATGCTGACGCTGGGCTGGGCGCTGGCCGCGGCGGTGGGCTCGCTGGCCGGGATGCTCGTCGTCCCCACCGAGCTGGGTGTGCACCCGACGGCCATGGACGTGGTGTTCGTGTCGGCGTTCACGGCGGCCGTCGTGGGTGGACTGGACAGTCCGATCGGGGCCGTGGCCGGTGGGCTCGTGGTGGGGCTGCTGCTGTCGTACGTCAGCGGTTATGTCGACGCCACCGTCGCTCCGATGGCCGTTCTCACCCTGCTGGTCGTGGTGCTGCTCGGTCGGCCCGGTGGCCTCTTCTCCAGTTCGAAGGCGAGGGTGGCATGACCGACGTGCGAACCGCGAAGACGACGACCGTGACCGGGCTGGGGCTGCTCGCGCCGAAGCGCCGGCGCCCGCATCCGGTGCTCGTGGTCGCGGGTGCCGCGGTGCTGGTGATCGTGCTGACCTATCTGTTGCCGCCGTTCCGCAACTACCAGCTGGCCACGGTCGGCGCCTACCTCTGCGTGACCGCTGGCCTGACCGTCCTGACCGGGCTCAACGGGCAGCTCTCGCTCGGGCACGGCGCCCTGATGGCGACCGGCGCCTACACGCTCGCGCTGACCCAGAACAGGTTCCTGAACCTGCCGCTGAGCTTCGTGGTCGCGGTGCTGGCGACGACCGCGGCGGGGGCGGTGATCGGCCTGGCCGCGGCCCGGTTGCGCGGGCCCTATCTGGCCGGCCTGACGCTGGCCGTCGCAACCGTGGTGCCGTCGGTGACCAGCACGTTCGACGAGACGTTCAACAGCGACCAGGGGTTGTCGGTGGCGCTGGACCCGCCGCCGGAGACGGTGCCGATGGAGCAGTGGCAGGCGTGGCTGTGCTGGGGTGCGGCCCTGATCGTGGTGCTGCTGCTGGCGTTGCTGGTACGCGGCCGGTTCGGGCGGGACCTGCGTGCGGTCCGGGACGACGAGACCGCCGCACGGCTCGCCGGGGTCGACGTGGCGCGTACCCAGGTGCTGGCGTTCGTGGTGAGCGCCGCCTGCGCCGGCGTCGCCGGCAGCCTGTTCGCGGTGCTGGCGCAGAGTGTGTCGCCCGGCGCGTTCCCGCTGACGCTCTCGCTCTTCCTGCTGATGGCCATCGTGATCGGCGGCCTGGGCAGCCTGTTCGGGGCGTTGTGGGGCGCGGTCCTGCTGGTGGCGCTGCCGGCCCTGTCCCAGTCGGTCGGCGAGTCGACCGGTTCGCAGCGGCTGGAGGGCAACCTCGCGCTCGTGGTGTTCGGCGTGGTGCTCGTCGTCGTCATGCTCGCCGCCCCGGGCGGCCTCGCATCGATCCGTATCACAAATAGATTGTTCGGGAGGAATCGATGAAACGTACCGTGACAGCTGCTCTGGCCGTCGTGCTGCTCGCCTCCGCGGGCTGTAGTGACGGCGGGGGCGGCGGGGCGAGCGGCGCCGACGTGCCGGGCGTGACCGACACCGAGGTGGCGGTCGGCACCCACATGCCGCTGACCGGGCCGGCCGCGGCCGGATATTCGAAGATCGCGCCGGCCACCAAGGCCTACTTCGACTTCGTCAACGCGAACGGCGGCGTCCACGGCCGCACGATCACGTACAAGATCAAGGATGACGGGTACAACCCGGCGAACACCCAGACCGTGGTCCGTGAGCTGGTGTTGCAGGACAAGGTGTTCGCGATCATCAACGGCCTCGGCACGCCCACCCACACCGGCGTGCTCGACTTCCTCAAGACCAACCGGGTGCCCGACCTGTTCGTGGCCAGCGGCAGCCGGAGCTGGAACCAGCCGGACAAGTATCCGGGGACCTTCGGCTTCAACCCGGACTACACCGTCGAGGGCAAGATCCTCGGGACGTACGTGAAGGAGAACCTGGCCGGGAAGAAGTCCTGCTTCCTCGGCCAGGACGACGACTTCGGCCGGGACAGCCTGGCCGGCATCGAGAAGGTCCTCGGCCAGGTCACGGCCAAGGAGAGCTACGTGACCAGCAATCCGAACGTCGGCCCGCAGATGGGCGCGCTGAAGGCGGCCGGGTGCGAGGTGGTCCTGCTGGCGACTGTGCCCGGTTTCACTGCCCTATCGATCGGTACCGCTGCGAAGATTGCCTTCAAACCACAGTTCGTCGTCAGTAACGTCGGCGCCGACCCGACCACCGTCGGGAAGACGCTGGGTGCCGCCGCGCCCCTGATGGAGGGTCTGGTGGCGGCCAACTACCTGCCGCTGAACACCGACGAGGCCAACCCCTGGATCCAGCTGTTCCGGAAGGTCAACGCGGAGCACAACGGCAACGCCGAATTCGACAACAACGTCGTCTACGGCATGTCGGTCGGCTATCTCTTCACGCAAGCGCTCCAGGCCGCGGGTAAGGACCTGACCCGCGACAAGATCATCGAAGCGGTGCGGGCGAACGGTTTCCAGGGCCCGGGTCTGGTGCCGCTGCGATTCTCCGCGCAGGATCACTCGGGGTACGCGGGACAGCAGCTCACCAGGGTGGAGGACGGCAAGGCCGTGTATTTCGGCACTCCCTACACCACCGACGACAACGACGGGCCGGTCACGCCGTATCAGGGCCAGCCCGTGACACCACCGGCGAACGGCGTGCCGGCCGCGTAATATCTGCACTTAGACTGCAAAAACATGACTCCAGGAGGTTGGGCGATGGCTGACCAGGTAGCAATCGTGACCGGAGCGAGCCGGGGAATCGGGTTCGCCATCGCGCAACGCTTCGTCGCCCAGGGCGTCCGGGTCGCCATCACCGGCCGGGACGCCGACGCTCTCGAGGCCGCGGTGAAGGAACTCGGCGGCCCCGAGGTGGCCCTCGGCGTGGCCGGCAAGGGCGACGACGCCGGGCACCGGAGCACGGTGATCGACACGGTCCGGGAGCGGTTCGGGCCGGTCACCACCCTGGTCAACAACATCGGGATCAATCCGGCGTACGGGCCGCTGGCCAGCATCGACCTCAACGCCGCCCGCAAGATGGCCGAGGTCAACCTGATCGGCACGCTCGGCTGGGTCCAGGAGGCCCTGCGCGGGGGCCTGGCCGAAACCGGCGGCTCGATCGTCAACATCTCCTCGGTCTCCGGGGTCCGGCCCGCGCCGGGGATCGCGTTCTACGGCACCACCAAAGCCGCGCTGATCCACCTCACCGAGGAGCTCGCGGTCGAACTGGCCCCGAAGATCCGGGTCAACGCGGTCGCCCCGGCGGTGGTGAAGACCCGGTTCGCCACCGCGCTCTTCGAGGGGCGGGAGGCGGAGGTGGCGGCCACCTATCCGCTCCAGAGGCTGGGAGACACCGGTGACGTCGCCGGGGCGGTGGCGTTCCTCTGCTCCCCCGACGCCGCCTGGATCACCGGGCAGACGATCGTGATCGACGGCGGCCTGACACTGACCGGGGCCGTCCAGTGAGGAATCGACCGCAACCTGACGCGAGCGCGGGCCCGGGCCTCCCGGCGAGGGCCGGCCGGAGCTGCCCGGCGAGAGGGCGACGGTGGACGACGGCCGGAGGTCGGCGATGAAGCGGGTCGTGGTCACCGGGGCGGGCAGTGGGATCGGGGCCGCTCTGGCTCGGCGGTTCGCCGCGGACGGCGCCCGGGTCGTGGTCAACGATCTGAGCGCCGAGGCGGCCCGGACCGTCGCCGGGGAGATCGGCGGGATCGCGATTCCCGGCGACGCGGGCCGTGAGCAGGACGTGGCACACCTGGTCGACAGCGCGTGGGCCGAGCTGGGCGGGATCGATCTGTTCTGCTCGAACGCCGGAGTGCTGTCGGCCGGGGACCAGACGACACCCGACGACCAGTGGCAGCGTGACTTCGGGGTCAACGTGATGTCACACGTCTACGTGAGCCGGGCGCTGCTGCCCCGCTGGCTGGACGGCGGGGAACCGAAACGGTTGCTGATCACGGTCAGCGCGGCCGGGCTGCTGACCCTGCTGGGCAGTGCGACCTACTCGGTGACGAAGCACGCGGCTCTGGCGTACGCCGAGTGGCTGCGGGCCACGTACGCGCATCGGGGTCTGATCGTCCAGGCTCTGTGCCCGCAGGGTGTCCGCACCGACATGCTGACCCGGGGCGACAACCGGGACAGCGGGGCGGCCGCACTGCTGTCCGAGGGCGCCCTGGAGCCGGCGGCGGTCGCCGAGGTGGTCGCCGGGGCTTTGGAGGGCACCGGCTTCCTGATCCTTCCGCACCCGGAAGTCGAGGGGTACTACCGCTTGCGCGCGAGCGATCCGGACCGTTGGCTGGGTGGCATGAACAAACTCCAGCGCGGATTCGAGCAGAAGTGAAGGGCCTCGACCTGGAACGGCTCCAGGCCTATCTGGACAGTCCGCCGTTGACCGGGACGATGTTCGCGGGCGGCCGGTCGAACCTGACCTACGCGGTCACCGACGGCACCCACCGCTGGGTGCTGCGCCGGCCCCCGCTGGGGCACGTACTGCCCACCGCCCACGACATGGCCCGTGAGCACAAGGTCCTCGCCGCGCTGTCGGCGGCCGGCTTCCCGGTGCCACGGCCGGTGCGGCTGTGCACCGACATCGAGGTGATCGGGACGCCGTTCTACCTGATGGAGCACGTCGACGGCACGATCTTCCGGGATGCCGCGATGATCGAGAAGGTCGATTTCCGGGCGCTGACACTGACCCTGGTGGACACGCTCGCCGACCTGCACGCGCTGGATCCGGCGGCGATCGGGCTGGGTGACTTCGGCCGCCCCGAGGGGTTCAACGCGCGGCAGGTCCGGCGCTGGAAGCAGCAGCTCGACGCGTCCCGCAGCCGGGAGTTGTCCGGCATCGAGGAGTTGCACGCCCGGCTGGCCATCGACATCCCGGCCGGCGGGTCGGGCACCGTCGTGCACGGCGACTTCCGGCTGGACAACGTGCTGATCAGCGACGATCTGCGGGTCAACGCGGTGCTCGACTGGGAGATGTCCACCCTGGGTGATCCGCTCAGCGACCTGGCGCTGATGCTGGTCTACGCGGGCCGTCCGCTGCTGGAGCACGACGGCCGGCCGATCGCCCCGATCGACATCCCCGGGCATCCGTCGCTGGACGAGATGGTCACCCGCTACGCCGCCCGGAGCGGGCGCGACGTCCGTGACCTGCACTGGTACGTGGCGTTCGCCGCGTTCAAACTCGCCGTCATCCTCGAGGGCGTGCATTACCGGTACACCAAGGGCCAGACGGTCGGCTCCGGCTTCGACACGGTGGGCGCGATGGTGCCCGCCCTGGTCGAGCAGGGCCATCGAGCGCTGGAAGGACACTGATGGACTTCGAGTACGACGCGAAGACCGAGGACTACCGCAAACGGCTGCTCGCCTTCATGGACGAGCACGTCTATCCGGCCGAGGCCGAGTTCCACGCGGGTGGGGACGGCTGGGAGCCGCCGGCCGCGCTGGCCCCGCTGAAGACGGCGGCGAAGGAGGCCGGCCTGTGGAATCTCTTCCTGCCCGGTGAGCACGGCGCCGGGCTGACCAATCTCCAGTACGCCCCGCTCGCCGAGATCACCGGGCGCAGCCCGGCGGTGGCCCCGCCCGCACTCAACTGCGCCGCCCCGGACACCGGGAACATGGAGGTGCTCGCCGAATTCGGTACGCCGGAACAGCGGGAGAGGTGGCTCAAGCCGCTGCTGGCGGGTGAGATCCGGTCGGCGTTCGCGATGACCGAGCCGCAGGTGGCCTCGTCGGACGCCACCAACATCGGCACCCGGATCGAACGGGACGGCGACGACTACGTCATCAACGGGCACAAGTTCTACATCACCGGCGCGATGAACCCGAACTGCCGGATCTTCATCGTGATGGGCAAGACCGATCCGGACGCCGCCCGGCACGTGCAGCAGAGCCAGGTCCTGGTGCCCCGCGACACCCCCGGGCTGACGGTCAAGCGCGGCATGACGGTGATGGGCTACACCGACGGCGACCACGGCGGGCACGCCGAGCTGATCTTCGAGAACGTGCGGGTGCCGGCGGCCAACCTGATCGGCACCGAGGGCGGCGGGTTCGCGATCTCCCAGGCCCGGCTCGGTCCGGGCCGGATCCACCACTGCATGCGGCTGATCGGCATGGCCGAGCGGGCGCTCGAGTTGATGTGCACGCGGGCGCTGGCTCGCACCACGTTCGGCAAGACCCTGGCCGAGCAGGGCGTCATCCAGGACTGGATCGCCGAGTCCCGGGTCCGGATCGAACAGTCCCGGCTGCTGGTGCTCAAGGCGGCCTGGCTGATGGACACGGTCGGCAACAAGGGCGCGCACACCGAGATCCAGGCCATCAAGATCGCGGTGCCGTCCACGGTGGAGTGGATTCTCGACAAGGCGATCCAGACCCACGGGGCGGCCGGGCTCAGTCAGGACACCCCGCTCGCCGGGATCTGGGCCAGCGCCCGGATGCTGCGGCTGGCCGACGGGCCGGACGAGGTGCACAAGCGGTCGCTGGCGCATCGGGAGCTCAAGCGGTACCGGAGTGGTTCGTGACCACACCACCACGCGTCGACGGTCGTACCGCACGGTCCGAACGGACCCGCAACGCGATCATCGACGCCCACCTCCAGCTGATCTCCGAGGGTGACCTGCGCCCGACCGCCGACCGGGTGGCCAAGCTGGCCGGGGTCTCGCTGCGGGCGCTGTGGAGTCACTTCGCCGACATGGAGGCGCTGATGACGGCCAGTGGGCAGCGTGTCCTGGAGCAGCGGGACGCGTCCTACCGGCCGATCCCGGCGGATCTGCCACTGGCCGGCCGGATCGAGGAGTTCTGCCGTCAGCGGGCGCGGCTGCTGGAGGAGATCGGGCCGGCGGCGCGGGCCTCGTCGCTGAAGGAGCCGTTCTCGGTCGGCCTGATGCACTATCGACGGCTGCACGTGGCCCGGGTCCGGGACGAGTTGACCACCACCTTCGCGCCCGAGATCGGCGACGACGAGAACCTGCTGGACGCGCTGACCGCGGCCAGCCTCTGGCCGACCTGGTCGACCTGGCGGGATGCGATGGACCTGCCGGTGGAGGCGGCCCAGGCGGCCCTGACCCGGGTGGTCACCGCACTTCTGCAGGAGGAGCGGGGCGCGGGCGGGCGTTCCGGAGCCTGATCCCACTGAACCCGGCCGAGCTCTCGATCACCCGGTCCCAGAACGGCCACAGGTTGTCGACCAGCCGCAGTTGGATACCGGCGGCGGCGTGACATCCGATCAGGTCACCGGCGGGTTCGGGCGGGCCGAGCGGCTCGACCGGCTCGGTGGCGACGTGCGCGTGCGGTTCCGGCTCCCCGAACGGGCGGAACGGCTCGGCGGGGAGGCGGTACGCGTACAGCCGCGTGGTCCGCATCGCCTCCCACCAGGCGAACTCGATCACGTGGACCCGGTCGCCGCAGCCCACCCCGATGATCCGGTCCCGGTCGGCGTCGGTGGTGGCGCCGGGCCGCACCCAGGCCATCGCGCGCGGGCACTGCCGGGGGAACCAGTAGTCGGGGGCCCGATCGTGGTCGACGGCCCAGACGTATGCCCCGGGCTGCTGGGCGGTGGCCGCGACGTGCGGGACGAACCTCGTGATCGACGGGTCTTCGGAGAAATGCAGCAGCTGGCCTGGTTCGGGACGCATCAGGATGTTGTAGCGCAGTCCGGCGACAATGGGCCGATGTGGCCGCTGACCGATCTCGACGTGCCGGCTCTGCGGACCGGCGGATGGCGGCCGACACCGATCCGCGAGGTGGTTCTCAAGGTCCATCAGCGGTGCAATCTGGCCTGCGACTACTGCTACGTCTACACGATGGCGGACCAGAGCTGGCGGGACCGGCCGCGGGTGATCGACCGCGGCACCTGGCTGGCCGCCGCCGAACGGATGGCCGAGCACGCCCGCGCCCATGATCTGCCGTGGATGCGGCTGGTGCTGCACGGTGGGGAGCCGCTGCTGATGGGGGCGGCCGGGCTGGGCACGCTGATCGGCGACTTCCGGGCCGCGCTCGGCGACGTCCGGCTGGACGTGCGGATGCAGACCAACGGGGTGTTGCTCGACGAGGCCGTTCTGGACGTGTTGCGGGTGCACGAGGTCGGGATCGGCGTGAGTCTGGACGGGACGGCCGCGGACAACGACAGGCATCGGCGGCTGCCCGGCGGGCGGGGCAGTTTCCGCGCCGTCGATCGGGCGTTGCGGCTGCTCAGTGGCGATCCGTCGTTCGCCGGGATCCTGTGTACGGTGGATCCGTCGACTGATCCGGTGGCGTGTTACGAGACGCTGGTGTCGTATCGGCCGCCGATGATCGATCTGTTGCTTCCGCATGCCAACTGGGTTGATCCGCCGGGGCGGGAGGCGGGGCCGACCCCGTACGCCAATTGGTTGATCTCGATTTTTGACCGTTGGTATGACGCCCCGCGGCAACCGACCGCCATCCGGCTCTTCGACGATCTGATCGCGCTGGCTCTGGGCGGGGCGGGGAGTTCCGAGCAGGCCGGGCTGAGTCCGGTCGCGGTGCTGGTGGTGGAGACCGACGGTGCGATCGAGCAGGCCGATTCGCTGAAGTCGGCGTTTCCCGGGGCGTGTGACACCGGTTTGTCGGTGATGTCCGACCCGTTCGACGCGGCCCTGGAGCATCCGGGGGTGGTGGCGCGTCAGATCGGGTTGCGGGCGCTGGCCGCGACCTGCCGCACCTGCCCGGTCCGGGCGATCTGCGGCGGCGGCCATTACGCCCACCGTTTCCACCCGGAGACGGGTTTCCGCAGCCCATCGGTCTACTGCCCGGACATGCTGCACCTGATCAACCACATCACCGGCAGGGTCGGCGCCGACTTGCGCGCTCACTCGATCGGCTGATCACGCACTGTGTCCGCCAGACCGGGTATAGCATTGACTAATCCTCCTCGCCGTGAAGGAATGGAAGATCTTCGTTACGAGTGAGTTCCGCGCCTGGCAACGAGGTCTGGATGGGCTCACTCGCGCACAGATAGTCGTTGCCATCGATCAGCTGGCCGATTTCGGTCCGGCCCTCGGGCGGCCGCTGGTCGACCGGGTTCACGGCTCGGCGGTGCACAACATGAAGGAGTTGCGAGGCGGACCGAGAGGAGGACGACCGATGAGCAGATTTCACGACTGGACCGATGTCCGCGCCGAGATCGTCGCCGAGTTGGGCGGTGAGGAGAAGATCGCCGAGGCCCGGCGCCAGACGCAGGCCTACATCGACGGCTACCGCCTCGCCGAGCGGCGCAAGACGATCGGCATGTCGCAGGCGCAGGTCGCTGAGCGGATGGGTGTCACCAAGGGCCGGGTCTCGCAGATCGAGGGCGGTGATGTGTCGACCGTGGAGGTTCTGGCCCGTTACGTGCAGGCCCTCGGCGGCCACCTTCAGATCTCCGCGGTCTTCGGTGACGACATGCACATACTGCGCAGCGCCGACCCGGAGCCCGAGGCAGCCTGAGGAACGCGGTGGGCCCTGACCGAAAAGGCCCACCGCGCACTCTCAGAGGACGGCGACCGAGCGGGCGCCCTCGCCCCGGGCCATCCGGGTGAAGGCGTCCGGGATGTCGGCCAGGGTGATCCGGTCGGTGATCAGGTGGTCGAGGTTGAGCCGGCCGTCCAGGACGTCGCGCGCCAGGGCCGGGACCTCCAGGTCGGTGTCGGCCTGACCATAAACGGACGCTTTCAAGGTGCGCGCCGAGCTGAAGATGTCCAGCGCGGCCAGCTGGACCATGTCGTCGGCGGCGCCCATGCCGACCACGGTGACCTGGCCGCCGCGGCGGGTTGCGCGCCAGGCGGCGCGGATGGTGGACGCCCGGCCGACACATTCGATGGCATGGTCGGCACCCCGCTTTTCGGTCAGCGCCCGGACCTCCTTGGAGAGGGCGTCGGAGGAGACCAGGAAGTCGGTGGCGCCGGCCGCCTCGGCCAGGCCCTTCTTGGCCTCGCTGACGTCGACGGCGATCACCGGGCCGGCTCCGGCGGCGCGGGCCGCGGCGACCGCCGACAGGCCGACCCCGCCGAGGCCGATGACCAGGACGGATTCGCCGGGGCGGACGCCTGCGGTGTTGCGGACGGCGCCGCTGCCGGTGAGGACGGAGCAACCGAGCAGGGCGGCCAGATCAAAACCCAGTTGCGGGGGTACGGCCACCACCGCGTTCTCCGGGGCCACCACCTGTTCGGCGAACGCTCCGAGGCCGAGTGTCACGTGCACCGGGGCGCCGTCCAGGGTCATTCCGTTCTCCAGCGCGGCCACCCCGGACGAGGTGCTGCACAGCCATGGCTGGCCGTGCTCGCAGAACCAGCAGTTCCGGCAGGCCGGCTGCCAGTTGAGCACCACGTGATCGCCGACCCGGACCCGGCTGACCCGGTCGCCGATCTCGACGACCTGACCGGCCGCCTCGTGGCCGAGGACGAGCGGGTGCGGTGGCCGCAACGTACCGTTGATCATGGAAAGGTCGGAGTGGCAGACACCCGCGGCGCGGATCTCGACCCGCACCTGACCGGGACCGATCACGGGCAGCCGGAGTTCTTCGATGGTGGCCGGGACTCCGGGGTCGCGGACGACCAGCCCGCGCGCGTAGTGGGTCATCGCTGAATAGCCTTCACCTGCGAGAACTCGGCGAGCCCGTAGGCGCCCAGCTCACGACCGATCCCGGACTGCTTGTAACCGCCGAACGGGGCGAACGGGTTGAACGAGCCGCCGTTGACGTCGACGGCGCCGGTGCGCAGCCGCCGGGCCACCGCGAGGGCCCGCTCGCTGGAGCCCCAGACCGCGCCGGCCAGCCCGTACTTCGAGTTGTTGGCGATCGCCACCGCCTCGTCGTCGTCACCGAACGGGATGATCGACAGCACCGGGCCGAAGATCTCCTCCTGGGCGATCTCGCTGTCCGGGTCGACGTCGGCGAAGACGGTCGGCGCGACGAAGTGCCCGGTGGACGGCACCGGAGCGTCCAGGCCGCCGGCCACCAGCCGGGCCGAGGCGCGCTCGATGAAGCCGCGGACCCGGGCGCGCTGGCCGGCCGAGGCGAGCGGGCCGAGCCGGGTGGCCGGGTCGAACGGGTCACCGAGGGGGTAGCCGGCGGCCGTCTTGGCGGCGAGTTCGACGGCGTCGTCGTAGTGGGAGCGGTGCACCAGCATGCGGGTCCACGCGGTGCAGGTCTGGCCGGAGTTGAGGAACGCGTTGCCGACCCCGACCTTGACCGCCTTGACCAGGTCGGCGTCGTCCAGGATCAGGTTGGCGGACTTGCCGCCCAGCTCCAGCGACACCTTGGCGATCCGGTCGGCGGCGGCGTGGCTGATCGCCCGGCCGGTCGCGGTGGAGCCGGTGAACGAGACCATGTCGACGTCCGGGTGCCCGGCGATGGCCGAGCCGACCACCGGGCCGGTCCCGGCGACCAGGTTGAACACCCCGGGCGGCAACCCGGCCTCGGCGACCGCGTCGGCCAGCAGGTAAGCGGTCAGCGGGGTCAGCTCGCTGGGTTTGAGCACCACCGTGTTGCCGGCCGCCAGGGCCGCGCCGACCTTGGCGACGACCTGGTGCAACGGGTAGTTCCACGGGGTGATCGCGCCGACCACGCCGACCGGTTCGCGCACCACCAGCGAGTTGCCGATCACCTCGTCGGCGGGTGGATGGGCGGCGAGTTCGGCATACCCGGCGAGGACGGTGAGGGGCAGGCCGGCCTGGACCACTTTGGCGATCTTGAGAGGGGTGCCCAGTTCGAGTCCGACGATCCGGGCGATCTCGTCCGCCCGGGCCAGCAGCGCCCGGTGCAGCCGGTCCAGTGCGGTGCCGCGCTCGGCCGGGGTCAGCGCCGCCCAGCCGGCCAGGGCCTGGTGGGCGGCGGAGACCGCGAGGTTCACGTCTTCGGCCGTGCCGGCCGGCACATGCCCGAACACCTCCTCGGTGTACGGGTTCTCCACCTCGATCCGGTCGCCGGAGTCGGGCGGCACGAAGGCGCCCCCGATCCAGTGCTCGTCGCGGAAGACCGACGTCATCGGCGTACCCCCTGGTCGTAGCGGTCGGAGAGGCTGTCGATCAGCAGATCCAGCCCGAGTTCGAAGGCGCCCTCGTCGACCGCGTCACGGTGTGCGGCGAGTTCGTGGGCGCGGTGCAGGTGCGGATAGCGGCCGTACAGGCCCGGGTCGTCCTCGAACCCGAGCGCGAACGAGCCGAGCGCGGAGCCGGTGATCAGATAGCGCATCAGCGCGCCGATGTGGGTGGCCCGGGCCCGGGACCAGCCGGCGTCGACGAGCGCGCCGAAGACCGCCTCGGCCATGGCCAGACCGGCCGGACGGCGGCCCGGCCCGGTGGCCAGGACCGGCACGATGTTCGGATGCGCGGAGAGGACCGCGTGGTACGACTTCGCCCACAGCCGCAGCCCCTCCCGCCAGTCGGTGTCCTGGAAGCCCGAGATGTCGACCTGTGCGACCACCGCCTCGGCGACCGCGTCGACGATCTCCGCCTTGGTGGCGAAGTGGTTGTAGAGCGACGGCCCCTGCACCCCCAGCTCGGTGGCGAGGCGCCGCATCGAGCACGCGTCGATGCCCTCGGCGTCGATCAGGCCGGCCGCCGCTTCGACGATGCGCTCCCTGGTGAGCAGTGCCTGCCGAGGCCGAGCCATGAGAACTCCCGGACGAGACACGAATCAACACTGGACGTGTAAAAACTTACGCCGCTAGTTTAGGCACAGCTGCGACGTACATCACTAAAGAGGAGTACGAGATGACGACGCTATCCCTCGCCACCGTTCTCGCCGAGGCCGCGCGCCGGTACCCCGAAAAGGTAGCGATCGTCGACGAAGCGGGCGGCCGAATCAGCTATCGCGACCTCTGGGCGCAGACCCGGTCGTACGCCGCCGGGTTGTCGGATCTCGGGGTCGGCCCCGGCAGCACGGTCGCCGTGATGATTCCGAACGTCGCCGACTTCCCGCGTGTCTACTACGCGGCGCTGGCCGTCGGCGCCCGGATCGTGCCGGTCTCGCTGCTGCTCAACGCCGAGGAGGTCGGCTACGTCCTCAGCGACAGCGGCGCCGACCTGCTGGTCACCCACTCCGCGTTCCTGCAGGTCGGGGCGGGTGCGGCGGCCGCGACCGGCACCCGCCTGGTCAACGTCGGGCCGCTCCCGGCCGATCTGCCGCAGTACCCGCCGCGGCTGGAGGAGATCGCGGACGGCAAGCAACCCCTGCGGACGTACGTGACCCGCGAGGCCGAGGACGTCGCGGTGATCCTCTACACCAGTGGCACCACCGGCAAACCGAAGGGCGCCCTGCTCACCCACCTCAACCTGGTGATGAACGCGGCCGTCAACGTCTTCGACGTGCACCCGCTGAACGCCGACGACGTGGTGATGGGCTGCCTGCCGCTGTTCCACACGTTCGGCCAGACGGTCGGCATGAACGCCACGTTCCGGCTGGGCGGGACGCTGGTGCTGCTGCCCCGGTTCACCGGCGAGGCGGCGATCGAGCTGATGATCCGGGAGCGGGTGACGATCTTCCACGGTGTGCCGACGATGTACATCGGCCTGCTGGAGGCGGCGGCGAAGGCCGAGCGGCTGCCACAGCTGCGGCTCTGCGTCTCCGGTGGGGCGTCGCTGCCGGTGGCGGTGCTGGAGAAGTTCGCCGCGGCGTTCGGTTCGACCGTCTGGGAGGGTTACGGGCTCAGCGAGACGTCCCCGACGGCCACCACCAACCAGCCCGCCTTCGGCGCGAAACCGGGCACCGTCGGCCACCCGGTCTGGGGTGTCGAGGTGGAGATCGCCCGCCCGGAGGTGCCGGAGCGCATCGAGTTCCTGCCCGACGGCGAACTGGGCGAGATCGTGATCCGCGGGCACAACGTCTTCGCCGGCTACCTGAACCGGCCGGAGGCCACCGCCGAGGCGATCGTCGACGGCTGGTTCCGCACCGGTGACCTGGGCGTTCGCGACGAGAAGGGCTTCATCAGCATCGTCGACCGGACCAAGGACCTGATCATCCGGGGCGGCTTCAACGTCTACCCGCGGGAGGTGGAGGAGGTGCTGGCCCGGCACCCCGGCATCCAGCAGGTGGCGGTGATCGGGGTGGCCGACGAGACGCTCGGTGAGGAGATCTGCGCGGTGGTGGTCCCGGCCGACACCTCACTCACCGAGCCGGACCTGATCGAGTGGTCGAAGCAGCACCTGGGCAAGCTCAAGTACCCGCGTCAGGTGCGCTTCGCCGAGTCGCTGCCGCTCGGGCCGAGCATGAAGGTGCTGAAGCGGGAGCTGCGCAAGCAGTACCCCTAGAGCAGTCTCGGCAGCTCCGCCACGATCGGCACGTCGGCGGGCAGCCACGGCACGCTGTCCAGCTGGTCCACGGTCAGCCAGCGCATGGAGCGGTGCTCCAGCGCCTCCGGGACGTCCCCGCCGAGCAACTCGACGGCGTACACCCGGAGCACGGCCCGGCCGTGGGCCAGTGGCACGTCGGGGCCGACCCGGTCACCCACCGCCACCCGGACGCCCAGCTCCTCCACGCACTCGCGGGCCAGCGCCGCCTGCTCGCTCTCCCCCGGCTCGACCTTGCCGCCCGGGAACTCCCAGCGCCCGGCCGCCTCGGGCGGCGCGCTGCGCTCACACGCCAGCACGCGTCCAGCGGTGATGATCACAGCCGCAACGATCACCCTGGGTGATGTCGAAGGCTTGACGTATTGTTCGGGCCGCATGTGGTCAAAGATCTCACGAAACTTCATCGTTCAGGTTGCCCGATGGTGCCCTGATCGTCACGCAAACACGGATATGTGGGCGTGGACAGAGATGTCCGAAGCGACGAAACTGTGGGACACCGACCATGACGACTCGGCGACAGTTCGGCCACAAGCCGGCAACGACGCTAAGGGGGTGCGGCAGTGCGGGCCAGAAAACGCCGGGACTCCGACTCGGATTATCTCAGCGACGCTCTAGCTCTGTTGGGCGGATGGACCCGTGACGGCGTCCAGCTCCGCCGTGAACTGGCATGCGACGACAGTCAGCACGCCGCCTTGACCGAACGTATCAAGGTGGCCGCCGACACGTTGCACATCCGGCCGACGATCAAGCGATCCGACGGTCACACACAGATCTGTCTGGGCCCGCCGGACGGTATGACCATCACCGACGGTGAGGTCACCCTGGCCGCCCGGATCGAGGACTTCTATCGCACGGTCGTCGAGACCCCATAGATCATCGACGGTTACGCTGCCCGGCATGACTGACGTGGTTTACGACAACAAGGGTCAGCTCGAGCAGATCCAGGACGGCCTGCTGGACGGCGAGACGATCATCGCCGTCTACGACGCGATCGGCGCCGGGACCGGTTTCATCGGCCTGACCAACCGGCGCATCATCATCCAGGACAAGTCCTACGTGGGTAAGCGTTTCGCCATCACCAGCATCCCGTACTCCAAGGTGAGCAGCGTCAGCGTGGTCAGCAACAAGAGCTGGGCCGGCCAGTTCTTCTCCTCCGGCACCATCGCCATCGCGGTCGGCACCCACACGTACGAGGTGGAGTTCCGCGGCTCGGAGAAGACCCACCACGTACACAACGTGATCCTGAACTACGCCTCCTGAGCAGTCAGGAGGTGAGCAGGCGTGTCGGCAGCGGAGTCTCGGTCACCGTCCCGTCGGCGGCACGCCTCACCTCGTACGCAAGCTTGCCCTCCTGATCGGTGACCGCCTCGGACAGTGACGTGCCGCGATAGATCAGCCCCGCGCCGTCGTCGGTGGCGTAGCCATCGCCCAGCGTGCCGTCCCCGACCAGCCGGTGCATCGTCGGCCGGCGCCGCGCCTCGTTGTCGTAGTGCACCCCGTTGCTGAACGGCAGGAAACCCAGCCCGTCGGTGAACCCGCGCAGCTCCAGGCCGAAACTGTCGGTGCTGCCACCCTGATGCCAGCAGATCGAGCCGGCCGAGACACCGCTCAGCACCACACCCTTCTGCCACGCCTCGTGCAGGATCTCGTCCAGGCCGTGCACCCGCCAGACCGCGCACAGGTTCGCCACACTGCCGCCGTCCACCCAGATGATGTCCTGGGCGAGCAGGTGGGCGCGCATGTCCTCGATGTTCGGCATCGGGAAGAGCTGCAGGTGGGACATGGTGAACTCGGTCCCGGCGAAGGCCGCGTAGTGGAACCCGATCCGCGCCTCCGGATCGCCGGTGGCCTGGGTCAGCACGCAGATCTTCGGATTCCTCGTGTTGTTCGCCAGCTCGGCGGCCAGGTGGTGGATCGCGCCGGGCCGCATCGCCAACGGACTGACCTGGCTGCGGCGGAAGAAGGCGCTGGTGGCGAGAATGGTGGGAGCGTCTGCGGTCACCGCATCATGATCGCGCACGCGTCGGTGGTCTCCAGCACCAGATCAGCGGCCAGGTCGATCGCCGCGGTCAGGTGGGACGGATCGGCGTCGAGCGCGGCGAAGATCGCGTCCACCCGGGACCGGAACGCGCCCGGCGCTCCCGGCAGCACGGCGGTCGCGGCCACCGCGCCCTTCTCGTTGATCAGCCAGCGCCCGGCCGCGCCGTGCAGCGCGTGGGTGAGCACCCCGACCAGCCGGAACAGACACCCGGCGACATAGGCGCTGTCCCCCCTGGTCACCGCCTTGCGCGCCACCCCGGCCAGGAAGTCCGCCTCCCACAGCCCGGCCACCAGAGCCTCCGCAAGCGGCCGGGGAAAGACCCGCACGCGACGTTGCAGGGTGGCCAGGTCGCCGGTCGGGTCGGCGAGGATCCGGGCCAGAGCCAATTCGCCTGGGTACGCGTGATCGGGCACTCCGAGCGGGTGACCGCCCTGCGTGTGGAAGCCGTATCGGCCCCGCTCGGCCTCGGCCCAGCATCGCTCCACCCGGTCGACGTCGCGATAGAGCCAGTCCACCGCGGCGCCGTCGATCCGCAGCCAGCCGCCGCCGTCCACCCACGGGCCCCACTCGCCGACCGCGGTCACCCCGGAACCCGGGCCGGCCACCTCCACGGCCAGCTCACCGAGCCGTTTCGTGTCGAGCGGTGATCGGTAGTAGAGGCCCAGGTCGTAGTCGGAGTCCTCGGTGTGGGTGCCGCGGGCCCGGCTGCCGCCGAGGACCACCCCGACGACTCCGGGCACGTCGAGCAGACGGTGGGCGATCGTGGTCAGTCTCTCGTCGGTCAGTGCCATGGTTCGATCTTCGCCCTTTGTGGACTTTTCGGCGCGCCTATTCGCTCGTCTCGCCGGCCTGTGTGTGCGTCTTGGTGTCGGCTTGCGCGTTCGCCCTGGTCTCGGCCTGTGTCTCCGTCTTGGTCTCGGCCCGTGTGTGCGCCTTGGTCTCGGCCCGTGTGTGCGCCTTGGTCTCGGCCTGTGTTTCCGCCTTCTCGCAGGCCGCTTCCAGTTTGAACGCGTTCAGGCCGCCCGGGCCCAGCAGGTCCAGGTCCTCGTCGGAGATCAGCACCCGGCCCAGCACCGTCGGTTCGCCCTTCGTCTCGCCCTTCGTCTCGTCCGGGCAGGGCGCCGACCGGCCCCATGGCAGGCAGAGGTGCAACGCCCGATCACACTCCGGATCGAACCCGAGATGCCGGCGGGAGCCGACGGCCACCACCCGGTTCTGCGGCTCCTTGGTGATCGAGCTGGTCAGCAGACGGCGGGCGGTCTGCCGGCCGTCGGTCAGGGTCACCAGGTAGCGCAGCGTCTCCTCACCGGCCCGCCCGTCGACCTCGATGCGGCGGGTGCCCCGGGGCATCGACGAGTCCCGGACCACCTCGGTGTCGAACGGAACGGCCCGGGTCTCCACATCGGTGCGGGTGGTCACCACCGGCTCGGCGGCGGACGGCTCACCGCCGGCCGTCTTCGACGCGGTGGTACGGGCCGGCCGTGGCCCGGTCCGGTCGGCCCGGTCGTCAGTCACCCGGGCCCGGCTGAGCTGGTCGGCCGTCGTCCGGGTGGTCGTGGTGGTGGTGGTGGTCCGTGCGGGCGCCGGGACGGGCGGGGTGGGCACGCCCGCGGTGGCAGCCGGGGTCGGCACCGGCGGGGTCGCACCCGGGCGCCGGGGCAGCGGCTGGGCGGCGGCCGCGGCACGGCTCACCACCTCGGGATCCTCCTCCAGCATCGGCGCGCCGAGGGTGTCGTCGACGGCGGTCTGCGTGGCAGCCGTCGTGCTCTCCGGGCCAGGTCCGAACATGGTGGCGACACCGGCCGCCGAACCACCGACCACCACGAACATCGCGGCCGCGCCGGCGGTCATCCGTACACCGAACGGAAGCCGAGCCCACCAAGACTTTCGTGGCATTTCGAGCAGATCCTGCCAAGAGTCACTAGTTGTCTGGTTTTGCACCAAAGCATTGTTACTTCCTCCGGCTCGCAGGCAAATGTCCTCCTGTCACTCGAAATGACGACGCCCACTCCCCACACCCACCTCCATCCGTTGCCCCGACTAGGTGCAAAGTCGGCCTTTACCATCACTGCCATGGCCGAACCCCCCGTCCCACTCACCCCCGACGAAGAGGCGGTGATGCGTGCGCTCGGCCGATTCCTGCTGGTCATGCCACGTGCGCTCGACGCCGACCTGGAACGGGAACAGCGCATGTCCGCCAGCGAGTACTCGGTCCTGCGCCACCTCTCGGAAACCCCGGGCCACCTGATGCGGATGAGTGAACTCGCCACCGCGTGCGATATGTCACTGAGCGGCATGACACGACTCGCCGGAAAACTGGAGTCACACGGCTACCTGCGCCGGGACCGCTGCCTGCAGGACGCCCGCGGCGCCAACGCGGTCCTCACCGACAAAGGCCTCACCCGCCTGCGGGAAGCCTGGCCCACCCACCTGGCCAGCGTCCGCCGGCACATCTTCGACCATCTCGACGGCCTCGACCTGCGACAGTTGGCCGACGCCTTCACCGCGATGGCCACCGACACCTGAGCCGCGGCGGCGTTTCGCATCGACCGTTCCACCAGATCGTCTTGCGATGATGGTGATCGTGCTGAACGCTGCCACCGACGAAACCCGCCGTACGCCATCCGCCCCCGGCATCCTGGACCGGATCGCGACAGTGGTCTCCGAGGTGCTGGCCCCCGCCGTGCTGGTCGCCGCCCTCCTGCTGATCGTCGGCTGGCACGCCGGCGACACCCCCGGCGTCTCCCGGTGGTGGGGGCTGCCCGGGGCGCTGTTCGCCGCGATCATCCCCCTCGGATACGTCCTGCACGGCGTCCGGCGCGGCCGGCTCACCAACCACCACATCCCGGAACGGGCGGCCCGCCGGATCCCGCTCCTGTTCGGCACCGCCTCCCTGGTGGCCGGCCTGCTCCTGATGCTGGCCCTCGGCGCACCCCGGGAGATCCTCGCGCTGCTCACCGCGGGCGGTGTCGGCCTGGCCGTGTTCGCCCTGGTCACCCACTGGTGGAAGATGTCCATCCACGCCGGCGTGGCGGCCGGCACGGTCGCCGCGCTGACCGCCGTCTACGGTCCGGTCGCCCTCGTCGGCGCCCCGTTGGTGCTGCTCGGCTGCTGGGCCCGGGTCCGGCTCACCGCGCACACGCCCGCGCAGGTGGTGGTCGGTGCGCTGGTGGGTGCCCTGATCGCCGGAACCGTCTTCCCGCTCCTGCGCTGACCTGGCCCGCCTTCACCGCGCTGGTTGTTCCTACGCCGGCTTCCTCTCGGCGGCGAGCCGCAACGCCACGGTCACCACATCTCCCTCACCGATGCCCTCGGCTCGCCGGACCGCGTCCTTGAGCGGCAGCAGATAGCGACCGTCCCGGGGAAACAGCGCGGTCCGGAACTCGGTGCCCCCGATGACGGCACGCACCGGCACCTGTCCCCAGTAGATCAGCGACCGGGCCTCTTCCTTGAGCTCAGCGCTGTCCGCCACAGGCATGGCCACGAAGTAGTACGGCGCCGGCCCACGCCACTCGATGATCTCACCGTCGAATGCCCACTCCACAGACACGAAGCCTAGTGACGGCGGGAGGATCACGCCGCTCCGAGCCGAACCCGAATGCCGCGTCGAGTGAGTCCAACGAGCAGGAAGACCGCCACCACATCAGCGGGCCCGACTCCGACGAGCCGGGCCCTCGCACCGCGGATCAGCGCTTACACGTTGAAGCGGAACTCGACGACGTCGCCGTCCTTCATCACGTAGTCCTTGCCCTCCATGCGGACCTTGCCGGCCGCCTTGGCCGCGGACATCGAACCCGCCGCCACCAGGTCGTCGAAGCTGACGATCTCGGCCTTGATGAAGCCGCGCTGGAAGTCGGAGTGGATGACCCCGGCCGCTTCGGGAGCGGTCGCGCCGACCGGAACCGTCCAGGCCCGGGCCTCCTTCGGGCCGGCCGTCAGGTAGGTCTGCAGGCCGAGCGTCTCGAAACCGACGCGGATCAGCCGGTTCAGGCCGGGCTCGCTCTGGCCGGTGGACTGCAGCAGCTCCAGCGCCTCCTCGTCGTCCAGCTCGATCAGCTCGGACTCGATCTTGGCGTCCATGAACACCGCCTCGGCCGGGGCCACCAGCGCGCGCAGCTCGTCGAGGAACGCCTCGTTGCCCAGCTCGGCCTCGTCGACGTTGAAGACGTACAGGAACGGCTTGGTGGTCAGCAGGTGCAGCTCGGCCAGCAGCTCCAGCTCCACCCCGGCCGCCTTGGCACCCTGGTAGAGCGTGACCCCGTCGTTGAGCAGCTTGAACGCGGCCTCGGCGGCGGACACCACGGGGGCCTTGTCCTTCTTGAGCTTGGCCTCCTTCTGCAGCCGGGGCAGCGCCTTCTCGACGGTCTGCAGGTCGGCCAGGATCAGCTCGGTGTTGATCGTCTCGATGTCGTCGGACGGGGAGACCTTGCCGTCGACGTGCAGCACGTTCGGGTCGGAGAAGGCGCGCACGACCTGGCAGATCGCCGACGCGTCACGGATGTTCGCCAGGAACGCGTTGCCCCGGCCCTGGCCCTTGGAGGCGCCTCGGACCAGGCCCGCGATGTCGACGAAGCTCACCGGAGCCGGGAGGATCTTCTCGCTGCCGAACAGCTCGGCGAGTTTCCCCAGTCGCTCATCCGGCAGCCCGACGACGCCGACGTTGGGCTCGATCGTCGCGAACGGGTAGTTCGCGGCGAGCACGTCGTTCTTGGTCAGGGCGTTGAACAGGGTGCTCTTGCCGACGTTGGGCAGGCCGACGATTCCGATGGTGAGGCTCACGGAACGTGAGTCTACGGGTTCGCCGGCGCCCGCCTTCAGCGGAAGAACCTCCGCAGCTCCGCGGCGACGAGTTCGGGCCGGCCACTGTCGTCGGCGGCGAGATGCCCCACACCGCTCAGGGTCACCCGCCGCACTCGCGGCAGGACCGGCTCCAGGCCGTTCAGGACCGCCGTCAGGTACGCCGGGGAACGCTCGCCCCCGAGCAACAGCGTCTCCACGTCGACCGTCGCGTACGCGCTCAACGGCCCGGCCGCGTCCTCGACGACCGCCGCGTCCAGGCGCATCGTCGGGACCAGCTCCCCTATGCCCCGGCCCGCGCCGCTGCGCATCATCAGCCCCGCCATCGGGATCAGCGCCGCCCGGGGCACGTGCCGCAGTTCTCCGGTGCCCTTGGTGACGGTCACGAACGCCGCGGCCCGGCGGCCCCGCCCCAGCTCCTTCTCGAACCGGGGCAGCCAGGCCAGTGGATCGTGACCCCCGTACTTCAATGGTGGCTCGTACAGCGCGATCCGGTCGATCGGCAGTTCCATCGCCGCACGCAGGGCGATGACCGCACCCGAGCTGAGCCCGAACACGTTCCGCGCGCCGGTCTCGTCCAGCACCGCCGCGAGGTCGTCGATCTCGGCGCGCAGGCCGTGCCCCGCCGCCGCCGGACCGCTGCGCCCACGACCTCGCCGGTCCGGCACATACACCGTGAAGTCCGTCGCCAGCGCCCGCGCCAGCCTGGTGAGGTTCGCCGACGTCTGCATGCCGCCGTGCAGCAGCACGATCTTGGGTCCACCACCGAACGCACGCCATCGGATGTCCGTCCCCGTCGTCCCAGTCATCATGCCGTCAACCTTAGTTGACATATTCCATGATCGTCAACCTGGGTTGACGTCACGGTCATGTCCGAAACCCGCCAGCCGACAGCTCTTCACCGGAGCAGACTCGATGTCATGGAGCTGGACTTCGAACACTGCTACCGGGCCGTCGACAGCCGCGACCCGCGGTTCGACGGGTGCTTCTACACCGCCGTCCGGACCACCGGGATCTACTGCCGGCCGTCCTGCCCCGCGGTCACGCCGAAACGGGAGAACGTCACGTTCTACGTCAGCGCCGCGGCCGCCCAGCGGGGTGGCTTCCGGGCCTGCCGCCGCTGCCGCCCGGACGCGGCACCCGGCTCACCGGAGTGGGACAGCCGCGCGGACACGGTCGGGCGGGCGATGCGCCTGATCGGCGACGGTGTCGTCGACCGTGACGGGGTGCCCGGGCTCGCCGCCCGCCTCGGATACACCGAACGCCACCTCAACCGAATCCTCACCGCCGAACTCGGGGCCGGGCCACTGGCCCTCGCCCGGGCCCAGCGGGCACAGACCGCCCGCATCCTGGTCGAGACGACCGAGCTGGGGCTGGCGGAGATCGCCTTCGCCGCGGGATTCGGCAGCGTACGGCAGTTCAACGACACGATGCTCGCGGTGTACGCCCGCTCGCCCAGCCAGATGCGCGAAAAACGACCGTCCGGACGGAGCGAGGCCGGAGTGGTGAACCTGCGGCTCGCATACCGCCCGCCGCTGCACGCGAGTGCGCTGCTCGGCTTCCTGGCGGCCCGAACCCTGCCCGGAGTGGACGCGGTGGTGGACGGCACGTACCACCGTGGACTGAATCTGCCACACGGCACCGCGCAGGTGGCGCTCACTCCCGGTGACCGCTGGATCCACGCCACCCTGCGTCTCGGCGACGTGCGGGATCTCGCGCCCGCGGTGGCCCGGTGCCGTCGTCTGTTGGATCTGGACGCCGATCCCGTGGCGGTGGACGCCCTGCTCGGCGCGGACCCGGCGCTGGCCGCGGCGGTCGGGGCCGAGCCGGGCGTGCGGGTCCCCCGAGCTGTGGACGGTTTCGAGACGGCGGTCCGCGCGATCGTGGGCCAGCAGGTCAGTGTGGCCGGCGCACGAACCACCCTCGTCCGAATCCTGACCGCAGCCGCAGCCCCCGGTCCCAGTTCCAGTCCTGGCGCTGGCACTGGCACTGGCACTCCGGATGAGCTCCTCGCCCCGACCCGGGGCACCGCCGGACATCTCATCGGTTCCCCTCCTGTCGATATCCATGACGCCCTTCCCGAACCGTCTCCGAGCACGGCCGTCACCCACTCCGATTTCCCGCCCCCCGAGCTCGTCGCCGGCTTCCCGTCAGCCGAGACCCCCGCCGGTCCCCGATCCGCCGAGACCAACGCCAGCTTCCGATCCGCCGAGACCAACGCCGGTCTCCCGCTGGCCATGACCGGCATCCCATCCGCCGATGCCCTCGCCGGTCTCCCGTCGGCCGTGACCAGCGTCCGATCCACCGATGCCCTCGCCGGGCTTCCGCTGGACGCAGTCATGGCCCACTTCCCGTCAACTGAGGCCTTGACCGGCTTCCCGTCAGCCGAAGTCATCGCCGGGCTGCCGGACTCCGCGTTCGGCATGCCCGCCGCGCGCCGGGCCAGCATCCGGGCCCTCGCCGAGGCGGTGGCCGACGGCAAGCTCGACCTCGACCCCGGCGCCGACCGCGCCGAGACCATCGCCCGCCTCGTCGAACTGCCCGGCATCGGACCGTGGACCGCCGGTTACGTCGCGATGCGAGCGATCGGCGACCCGGACGTCTTCCTGCCCACCGACCTGGCCGCCCGCCGCGGAGCCGAGGCCCTGGGACTGCCCGGCACCGCGAAAGCACTGGCCACCCACGCCGAAGAACACTGGCGGCCCTGGCGCTCCTACGCACTGATCCGTCTGTGGCGAGCCGCCTGACCGGCTCGCCGATGCACCGAATCTACCCGCCGCGCGGCGGCCGGACGGCGTTGTCCACAGTGCGCTCCGCGCCGATTCGGTTATCCACAGGCGGACCGAATTCTCACCCGCGAGCCGCAAAACAAGCCACGCTTGTGACTCCCCCAGCGAGGAGACAACGATGCTGATTCACTCGACTCTGACCACCCCTGCCGGCCCGTTCACCGTGGTGACGACCAAGTCCGGCGCGGTGCGCGCGGCCGGCTTCACCAGGGATGTGCCGGTGCTGATGAGCCTGGTGCACCCAGTGTTGCTGGAGCCGGTGGAGCCCGGCGAGCCGGGCGTGGTGGGCGAGGCGATCAGGGCCTATCTGGATGGCGACCTGACGGCCATCGACGCGATCGCGGTCGAGCAGCACACGGCCGGCGAGTTCATGCGGCACGCATGGCACGTGATGCGTGACATCAAGCCCGGTTCCCCGGTGACCTACACCGGGTTCGCCGAGCTGGCCGGCCGGCCACCGGCGGTCCGCGCGGCGGCCGCCGCCTGCGCCCGCAACCCGGTCGCGCTGTTCACGCCGTGTCACCGGGTGCTCCGCACCGACGGCACGCTCGGTGGCTATCGATGGGGCCTGCACGTCAAGAAGTGGCTTCTGACATTCGAGTCCGGCTCGCTCGAGGGCGAGCCGATGGCTGGATGAGGATAGATCCGGACACCGGCCCCACCAGGCCTCGTTCGAGGTGACGCGGTCGCCGGTGGACTCGGCACAGTGCGGTGCACCGGTGTAAAGCTATGAGGCGTGACGATGGCGTTCGGGTGTCGGCCAGCTGCTGATCAGCGGCAGCGCAGCGCTGGCGGGTTCATCCCGTCGACCAGGTCGCGACGTTTGACGCCGGCCTGGCGAGTGACACCGGGCCGGTGAGTAACGCCGGGCCGGTGAGTAACGCCGGGCCGGTGAGCTGGCTCGTGCGGCCGGACGACAGGATTCAACCGAGATGAGGTGACGGCATGGTGGGTGCTCAGCCGGATCCGTCGGAGAGACTGACGGCGGCGCACGACCCCAGCGATGTTACCGAGCCGGCGCGGCTGACGGTGGGGCAGCCAGGGGTGTATGTGTCCCGGCGCTACCAGACGGATCGGCGCGACGGCGATGACGATCCGTCCACGGGATTCACCGGGCAACCATATGACGAGGCGCCCGGCCACCAAGCCACCGGCCAGTCAGGCGACGGGCTGTCCGGTCACCAGACCACAGGCTCTATCGGACAGTCCGACGACCAGCGCCCCGGCCATCAGGAAGAGGGCGGGCGGAGCGACGACCGGACCGTCTACTACGGCACGGAGAGCGATACGACGATGTCTCATGGCTGGCATCAGGATCAAACCGTGCACTACAGCCGGGACCGGACGCAGGCGCACGGGCTTGCCGGTGACCCGACCCTGCGGTCCATCCCTGACCCCGAAGCACGCGACGAGGAACAGACGCTCAGAATCCGGCGGCTGACAAGGCGCGGGGATTCCGATCCCGAGTCGACCGTGGAGCACGTCGAGGAGGATCCGGCGGAGTGGGCGCGACATCCCGATGGCCGGTGGGTCGTCGGGGATGCCGGGGAGCAGCCGGCGGTTCGGGCTCGGGCTCCACATCTGTTCCGGAACCCGCCACCGGACACGACGATCGACGGGGCGGAGGCCGGCGGGATCGTCTACCGGGCCGCCTCGGTCCGGGGGATCCGTCACCAGCAGCAGGGTGCACCTCGGCAGGACGCCTATGCCGTGCGCTTGACGAAGGACCAGGAGTGGCTGGTCGGCTGCGTCTCGGGCGGAGACTCCAGCTCCGATCAGCAGTACGAGATCACCATCGCGGTCTGCGACCGGATCACCGAAACACTTGTCGATCATCTGACGGCCGAGCCACCTCCGGACGATCCGGCACGATGGGCGGAGTCGATCACCGCGCTTCCCTGGGACCGGGTGGCGAAGGCAGCTGATCATGTCGCCGGTGAGCTGGCGTTCGTGTTGGCGACCGAGGCGTCGCCGGACGGCACCCATCGGGCGATGGTTCTCTATGCGGCAGGTGACGCGGCGGCGTTCCTGCTGCGGAAGGGGCAGTGGGTCCCGCTGGCCAGGGCCGGGGACGAGCCGGGGGTGGTGAGTGCGCGGCCGTTCTCCCCGCGGGTGGGTGAGCCACTGATCGTGATGACCGGTGGGCTGACCGATCCGGTGGGGGACGCGACGGGACCGGTCAGCCGGTTCCTCACGGACTGCTGGAGCGGCCCGCCGGACCCGCTGGCGTTCGCGCAGCAGCTGGCGTTCCAGCGCCCGCCGTTCACCGGAGACCGCACCGCGGTGGTGGTGTGGCCGGGACAACAACCGGAGCAAGAACCGGAGCAAGAACCGGAGCAGGAGGACACGGGACGAGACGCGGAGCATGCGGCGGAGCCGCGATGACGGGCATAAACACGTGGCCGCGGGAGTCGGGCGGTCCTACGCTGACCGGCATGACTGATACGGGAACCGGGCGCCCCGGGCTCCCCGCGAAGCCGTCACTCGACGGTCTCGAGGGCAAGTGGGCGCCGCGCTGGCAGGAGGAGGGCACGTACACGTTCGACCGTTCCCAGGAGCGGGCCGACGTGTTCTCGATCGACACACCTCCGCCGACCGTATCCGGCTCGCTGCACATCGGGCACGTCTTCTCCTACACGCACACCGACACGGTCGCGCGGTTCCAGCGGATGCGGGGCCGGTCCGTCTTCTACCCGATGGGCTTCGACGACAACGGGCTGCCGACCGAGCGCCGCGTGCAGAACCTGTTCGGAGTCCGCTGTGACCCGTCACTGCCCTACGACCCGGAGTGGGAGCCGCCGGCCAAGGCGCCCAAGCAGCAGATTCCGATCTCCCGGCGCAACTTCGTCGAGCTGTGTGACCGGCTGACGGTCGAGGACGAGAAGGGGTTCGAGGCGCTGTGGCGCCGGTTGGGGCTGTCCGTCGACTGGGCACTGACCTACACGACGATCGGCGAGAAATCGCGGGCCGTCTCCCAGCGGGCGTTCCTCGCGCAGCTGGCCGCCGGTCAGGCGTATTCGTCGGAGGCGCCGACGCTGTGGGACATCGGCTTCCGGACCGCCGTCGCGCAGGCGGAGCTGGAGGATCGCGAGCGGCCCGGGGCGTACCACAAACTGCGTTTTCACGGCCCGGACGGACCTGTCGAGATCGACACGACACGGCCTGAGCTGCTGCCGGCATGTGTCGCGCTGGTCCATCACCCGGGTGATCCCCGGTTCGCCGGGCTGACCTCGGTCCGGACGCCGTTCTTCGATGTCGAGGTTCCGGTCCGGGCGCACCCGCTGGCGGCCATGGACAAGGGCACCGGCATCGCGATGGTCTGCACCTTCGGGGACCTGACCGACGTCACCTGGTGGCGTGACCTGGACCTGGACACCCGGGTGGTGCTGGGCCGGGACGGCCGGTTCCTGCCGGACGCCCCGGCGGGTGTGCCGGTCGCCGCCTATCAAGGGCTGGCCGGGTTGACGGTCAACGCCGCCCGTACCGAGATGGTCCGGATCCTGCGGGAGTCCGGTGACCTGATCGGTGAGCCGCGGCCGGTGACGCATCCGGTCAAGTTCTACGAGCGGGGCGACCGTCCGCTGGAGATCGTCACGAGCCGTCAGTGGTTCATCCGCAACGGTGGTCGCGACCCGGGGCTGCGTGATGGGTTGCTGGCCCGGGGCCGGGAGTTGGAGTGGACCCCGGAGAGCATGCGTCACCGGTACGAGCACTGGGTCAACGGGCTGACCGGGGACTGGCTGGTCAGCCGGCAGCGGTTCTTCGGGGTGCCGATCCCGGTCTGGTACCCGCTGGACGCCTCCGGCGAGCCGCAGCATGATCGGCCGCTGCTGCCGGAGGACACCGCGCTGCCCGTCGACCCGTCGTCGGACTGCCCGCCCTGGTTCACCGAGGAGCAACGGGACGTCCCGGGTGGCTTCACCGCCGACCCGGACGTCATGGACACGTGGGCGACCTCGTCGCTGACCCCGCAGATCGTCACCGGCTGGAGCACCGATCCGGACCTGCACGCCCGCACCTATCCGATGGACCTGCGCCCGCAGGGGCAGGAGATCATCCGGACCTGGTTGTTCTCGTCGGTGTTGCGAGGCGACCGGCTGTCCGGTGGGCTGCCGTGGCGACGGGCGGTGATCTCCGGCTGGATCCTCGACCCGGACCACAAGAAGATCTCGAAGTCGCTGGGCAACGAGGTGGAGACGCCGATCGCGCTGCTGGACCAGTTCGGTTCGGACGCGGTTCGCTACTGGGCCGCGGGCGGGCGGCCGGGCGCCGACCTGGCGTTCGAACCGGCCCAGCTGAAGGTCGGCCGGCGGCTGGCGATGAAACTGCTGAACGCGTCGAAGTTCGCACTGGGACTGGGCGCGGCAGTGCCGGACCAGGCGAAGTCGATCACCGAGCCGCTGGACCGGGCGATGCTCGGGCGGCTGGGCGAGGTGGTCGAGACGGCGACCGCCGCGTTCGGGGCCTACCAGCACACCGATGCCCTCCAGGCGACGGAGACGTTCTTCTGGACGTTCTGCGACGACTACATCGAGCTGGTCAAGGACCGGGCATACGGGGAGGGGCCGGGTGCCGACTCGGCCCGCGCCGCGCTCGCCACCGGGCTGTCGGTGCTGTTGCGGCTGTTCGCGCCGTTTCTGCCGTTCGTGACCGAGGAGATCTGGTCCTGGTGGCGGACCGGGTCGGTGCACACGGCGGCCTGGCCGGGGCGGGACGAGCTACCCGAGGGTGACGCGTCGTTGCTGGACCTGGCGGGTGAGGCTCTGCGGCAGGTTCGGCGGGCGAAATCCGACCGGAAGGTGTCGATGCGTACCGAGGTTCCGGTCGCCGAGGCGCTCGGGCCGGCCGATCTGCTGGACCGGCTGGCACTGATCGACGGTGACTTCCGGGCAGCCGCCCGGATCGGCAAGTTGGAGCTGTTCCGGGACCGGACGCCGGAACTGGTGATCGCCTGCGAATTCTGAGTGCGGGCGGCCACCATGGGAGGCATGTCGATCGCGCCCGAGGAAGTGCGGGCTCCGGCCGGGGACACGGTGCTGTTCCGGTCGTCGCCGGGCCGGACCTTCGTCATGGTGTTCGCCGTGCTGATGGTGGCCTACCTGGCGGTGTCACCGGTGATCGGCTGGATCTCCGGTGACGCCGACCCCTGGTGGGTGATCGCCACGCAGGCGATGGTGATCGGGGTGGGTGCGGCCGGGGCCTATACGGTCTCGGCTCGGGCCGCCCTGCCGACCTGGGTGCGGGTCTCGTCCGGAGGGCTGGAGATGGCCGCGCAGGACTCCGATCCGATCCTGCTGGACTGGGCGGACATCTCGGCCGCGGTGATCCACCGGGAGGGGCTGCGGACCGTGCTGGAGGTGATCCCGGCGGACCTGGACAGCGTGCACCCGGTGCAGGAGGGTGACACCGGTGGGCCGGCGCTCACCGATACGCCACGGGGCCCGGCGTTCACCGCCGACCTCACCCAGATCTGGCCGAGCCCGCGAGCGCTGCGCCGCGAACTCGACCGGCACCTGCGCCGCTGACCATCGCGATCTCGCAGCGGTCCCAGCCCGGCGAGACATCAGAAACCCGGCCGGCCCCGATAAGCGGTACGGCAACCCGGCCCGCCCCGGGTAATGCGGTACGGCAACCCGGCCCGCCCCAGGTAATGCGGTACGGGAACCCGGCCCGCCCCAGGTAATGCGGTACGGGAACCCGGCCCGCCCGGTGTAGATGAGATCGGGCGCGGCCGCGGCTGGTGGGGCCAGGGACTCCGTTCGTGTGCCGATTCGCGGCTCGATGCGGACCCTGATGGTTGATTCAGGAAGGCAGCTCGCCTGTGGAAAACGTCATGGAGACCGCGTCCGGCCCGCCGACGAGCCGGTCAACCGTCAGGCTCCGATTCGAGCCACAGATCGGCACGCGGTCGGACCCCGATCGCGGACACTCGCTAGAAGTCGAAACCGCCGAAATCGCCGCCGCCCATGTCGCCGGCGCCGAAATCGCCGCCGGCGAAGTCGCCACCCATGTCACCGCCCATGTCTGCGCCGCCGAAGTCGTCGCCGAAGCCGGGTGAGAACAGGGCGTCGAAGATCAGCATGCCGCCGAGTACGCCGGCACCGGCGCCCAGCGCGGTCTTCCAGACCGGCGTCGAATACCAGCCGGCCGGCACCGGGCGGCCCTGCACACGGCCGCCGGGGTAGTAATACGGGGTGTCCGAGCCTGGCTGCGGCGCCGCCTTGTACGAATGCCCCTGCACACTGACCTCACGCGCCTGGGTGATCTGCCCGGCACCCTGCGCGGAGTGCAGCGGCGGCAGATCCGGCCCGGCGTCCAGCCCCATGGCCAGGCGGGCGGCCCGCACGTACTGAAGTCCTTCGAGGGCCGACTCCCGGGCGAGTTCGAATTGGCGTACCGAATTGGCGCTCTGCAACTGCCCACCGGCGGCGTTGTAGCGCTCGCCGGCGTCGGCCAGCGCCTGCCTCGCGGCCGGTTCCTCGGAACTCAGGTTCATCACCTGACCGCCGAGCCGTTCATACCACCGTTGGGCCTCGGCCCTGGCATCGTCCAGGTTCGTCTGCCGGCGGGCCTGCCCGCCTCGTTGAGTCGCGACGACGACCAGGGCGATCACCGCGACGATGGCCAGGATCAGCAACACGCCCTTCATGTTTCCCACCGTACCCGCGTTAACTGTGCACTTCCTTTCTGGCAATCTGCGGTGGTGACCTTCTCGACACTGGCCGTGGTTCTCGTCTGTCTGGCCGCCGGTGGGGCGGTGGGCTGGCTGGCCGCCCGGGCCCGCGCGGCGACCGACATCGCCCGCCTGGAGGCGACCGTGGAGGCGGCCCGCGACGGCGAACAGCGGCTGGAGCAGTCGTTGCGGTCGCTGTCCTACGAGGCGACGGTGCAGTCGCAGGAGGCGGTGGCCCGTGCGGTGGCCCCGTTGCACGACACCTTGCGGCGGTACGAGGACCGGGTGGCCCAGCTGGAGCATGACCGGGTGGACGCCTACGCCGAGTTGCGGGAGCAGGTGCGGTCGATGGGCGCGGTCTCCGGCGAGTTACGCACCGAGACCCGGCAGCTGGTGGCGGCGTTGCGGGCTCCGCAGGTGCGCGGGCGCTGGGGTGAGCATCAGCTGAAGCGGATCGTGGAGGCGGCCGGCCTGCTGGAGCACTGTGACTTCGCCGAGCAGGTCACGGCGTCGACCGACGATCAGGGGGTACGCCCGGACCTGGTGGTGCGCCTGCACGGCGGCCGGACCGTGGTGGTGGACGCGAAGGCGCCGCTGGAGGGTTATCTGTCGGCGATGGAGGCCCGGGACGAGCACACCCGGGACGGCCATCTGGATCAGCATGCCCGCCACCTGCGCGGGCATGTGGACGCGTTGTCCGGGAAGCGGTACTGGTCGGCGTTCGAGTCGTCGCCCGACTTCGTGGTGCTGTTCGTGCCGGCCGATCCGTTCCTGGACGCGGCGTTGCAGCGGGATCCGTCGTTGATGGAGCACGCGTTCCGCCGGGGCATCGTGCTGGCCACCCCGGCGACGCTGATCGCGATGTTGCGGACGGTGGCCTTCTCCTGGCGGCAGGAGGCGCTGACCCGGAACGCGGCGGCCGTGCACGGGCTGGCCCGGGAGCTCTACGGCCGGCTGTCGACGCTCGGTGATCATGTGGACAAGCTGGGGACGTCGCTGTCCGGGGCGGTCACCGCCTACAACCGGGCGGTGGGTTCGCTGGAGTCGCGGGTGCTGGTCAGTGCCCGCAAGCTGGCCGACATGGGAGTGTCGGACGAGGAGCTGCTCCCGCCCGTACAGGTGGAGATCGCTCCTCGCCAACCGCAAGCCCCGGAGTTCAGCTAGCTTTCGCCGCGGCCGCCTTCTTCATGTCGCGGCGCAGCTCCTGCGGGAGGGAGAAGGTGAGCCGCTCCTCGGCGGTGGTGAACTCGGTGACGTCGCCGAACCCGCGGGTGGCCAGGTGGCCGAGCACCTCCATGACCAGCTCGTCGGGGACGCTGGCGCCGGACGAGACACCGACCGTGGTGGCGCCCTCCAGCCACTCGTCCTGAATCTCGGAGGCGAAGTCGACCAGGTGGCCGGCCCGCGCGCCGGCGCCGAGGGCGACCTCGACGAGGCGCACCGAGTTGGACGAGTTGGTCGAGCCGACCACGATCACCACGTCGCACTCCGGCGCGATCTCCTTGATCACGTGCTGCCGGTTGGAGGTGGCGTAGCAGATGTCGTCGCTGGGTGGCGACTGGAGCAGCGGCAGCTTGGTCTTGAGCCGGGCCACCGTCTCCATCGTCTCGTCGACCGACAGGGTGGTCTGCGACAGCCAGACGACCTTGGACGGGTCGCGGACCACCACGTCGTCCACATCGTCGGGGCCGTCGACCAGCTGGATGTGCCTGGGGGCCTCGCCGGCGGTGCCGATGACCTCCTCGTGCCCCTCGTGACCGATGAGCAGGATGTCGTAGTCCTCGGCGGCGAACCGTTTGGCCTCGTGGTGCACCTTGGTCACCAGCGGGCAGGTCGCGTCGATGGCCTTGAGGTTGCGCTCGCGGGCCTGGTCGTGAACCTCGGGTGCCACGCCGTGGGCGGAGAAGACCACGGTCGCGCCCTCGGGGACCTCGTAGTTCTCCTCCACGAAGATCGCGCCGCGGGCCTCCAGCGTGCTGACCACGTGCTTGTTGTGCACGATCTGCTTGCGCACGTAGACCGGGGCGCCATAGAGCTTCAGCGCCTCCTCGACGGTCTGCACGGCGCGGTCGACACCGGCGCAGTAGCCACGCGGCTTGGCGAGCAGGACCCGCTTACGAGCTTCAGTCACCCGGCCATGGTACGTGCACCACGCCCCGCCCCGCCTCTCTGCGATCTCCGCCACAGCCCCGGCGACCGGGCTTCCGTTTCGCCACTTATAAGGGTAAAAGAACTAGATAATCAACTGATGGGCGCCGTGCTGCGCGTGATGACCGGGTGGGGCCTGCTCGGCATCGGACTGTTGGACATCGCTGTCGAGCTGGACGGCGGACTCACCATCACGTACCTGGTCTTTCATCTGATGCTCTGCGCCGGCGGCCTGCTCCTGCTGGCCCATCGACGGCCGGTGCCGAGCCGGGCCGCACTCGCCGTCACGGCTGTTCCGGTGCTGGCCGGGATGGTTCTCCAATACCCGTACCGGTACCGCGACGGCGCCTCGGTCGACTGGTTCCCCGCCTGCGCCGACCTGGTCTTCTGGGGCTGTGCCGGGCTGCTGCTGGCGTCCGGGCTGGCGATGCTGGAGAGACTGCTGCCGGAGAGGCGTACGCCCGTCGATCTCTCCCACTACACCGGCCACGCCGAACAGCGCGCGGCCGAAAATGTCGGTGGGCTTCCGTAATCTGGCCCGGTGAGCAACCCCAGCACCGCCGACGAGCCCTGGCCGGTCCGCGTCGTCAGCCAGAAGATCACGGCCTGGATCGGCAAGCTGGGCTGGGTCTGGGTGGACGGACAGGTCGCCCAGATCAGCCGCCGGCCCGGTTCCGGAGTGGTCTTCCTCACCCTGCGCGACCCGGCCTCCGACCTCAGCCTGACCGTCACCACCAGCCACGACGTCATCCACGCCGGTGCGCCCGAGCTGGCCGAGGGCGCCCGGGTGACACTGCACGCCAAGCCGGAGTTCTATCCGGCCCGCGGCACTCTCAGCCTGCGGGCCGACGAGATCCGCCAGGTCGGCCTGGGTGAGCTGCTGGCCCGGCTGGAGCGGCTGAAAAAGCATCTGGCCGCCGAGGGCCTGTTCGCCCGGGAGCGCAAGCGGCGGCTGCCGTTCCTGCCCGGCCGGGTCGGCCTGATCACCGGGCGGGCCAGCGCCGCCGAGCGGGACGTGCTGGTCAACGCGCGCCGCCGGTGGCCGTCGGTCGACTTCCGGGTGATGAACGTCCCGGTTCAGGGCCCGACCGCGGTGCCGCAGATCATCGACGCGCTCAAGGTGCTGGACGGCGACGACACCATCGACGTGATCGTGATCGCCCGGGGCGGTGGCAGCGTCGAGGACCTGCTGCCGTTCTCCGACGAGGCGCTGTGCCGGGCGGTGTTCGCCGCCCGCACCCCGGTGGTCAGCGCGATCGGCCACGAGACCGACAGCCCGCTGCTCGACCACGTGGCCGACGTGCGCGCCTCCACCCCGACCAACGCGGCCGAGCGGATCGTGCCCGACCTGGCCGAGGAGCAGAAGCTGATCGCCCACGCGAAAGCGCGGCTGGACCGGGCGGTGCTGCACATGATCGACCGGGAGACGCAGCGGATCGAGGCGTGGCGGTCCCGGCCGGTGCTGGCCCGGCCCGAGGCGCTGCTGGACCAGCGGGCCGCCGAGGCGGACGCCCTGCGCGACCGGGCCACCCGCAACCTGGAGCACCGGCTGCGCCGCGCCGACGACGCGCTGGAGCACACCCTCGCCCGGCTGCGGGCGCTGTCCCCGGCGAAGACGCTGGAGCGGGGTTACGCGATCGTGCAACGGTCCGACGGTCACGTGGTCCGCGCCGCGGGCGAGGTGGCCGGCGGCGACATTCTTCGGATCCGGCTCGCCGAGGGCGAGCTGCGAGCGACGGCACAGGAGAGCTGATGAGCGACGACGAGACGATGAGCTACGAGCAGGCCCGCACCGAGCTGGCCGAGGTGGTCGAGCGGCTGGAGCGGGGCGGCGGCAGCCTGGAGGAGTCACTGGCCCTGTGGGAGCGCGGCGAGAAACTGGCCGACGTCTGCCGGCGGCGGCTGGACGGCGCCCGCGAGCGGATCGAGGCCGCCCGTGCGGCCCGCGCCGACTGAGCGGTCAGGGCAGGGCCGCGGCCAGCTTCTCCAGATTGGCGACGTCGTTGCTGGAGCCGATCAGCACGATCGTGTGGCTCTGCTCGGTCGCGATCAGCGCCGTCTCGCCCTTACGCCCGGCGTACTGCATCCACGTCCGCTGCGTGGTGCGGAAGGTGCCGCTCCGCTGACCCTCGGCACCGACCTCGGCCGGGACCAGCACGCTCGGGTCCACCGTGCTCTGGATCATCAGGATGGCCTCGTCGCTCGGCGGGATGTAACCGAGCCGCAGGGTGGCCCCGGTGCCCTCACGGCGGAAGTTCGCCGACGTGACATGCCAGTCGTCGTCCTCGGTCAGCCCGGCCGGCATCCGCACCGGGAACTCCCGCGACGCCAGCTCCACCGACGACGTGGTGTCCACCGAGACCGGCCGGTTGCCCTCCAGCACCACCTGGTAAAAGACCATGATCAGCGCGATCGGGACCAGCAGCACGGCCAGCGACAGGATCATGTCGCGCGGCCGGCGGCCCTCCTTGGGCGCGAGACGCGGCGAGGAGGCCGGGGCCGGCGGGGTGGGCGAAGAGGCTGGTTCCACCTCGCCATTGTTAACCATGTCGCTGAACCGAGACTTGGCACGTCCTCGGATGCCAGGATCGGGGGACGAAACCCCGCAACGTCGCGAGGAGGCCGCCCGTGCCCGCCCGAGTCCCGCAGGATCTCGACCGCAACATCGCCCTCGACCTCGTCCGTGTGACCGAAGCCGCGGCGATGGCCGCCGGCCGCTGGGTCGGCCGCGGTGACAAGAACGGCGGTGACGGCGCCGCCGTCGACGCCATGCGCAAACTCATCAACTCGATCCAGATGCGCGGCGTCGTCGTCATCGGCGAGGGTGAGAAGGACGAGGCGCCGATGCTCTACAACGGCGAGCGGGTCGGCGACGGCACCGGCCCGGAGGTGGACGTCGCGGTCGACCCGATCGACGGAACCACGCTGATGAGCAAGGGCATGCCCGGTTCGATCGCGGTGCTGGCGGTCGCCGAGCGGGGCGCGATGTTCGACCCGAGCGCCGTCTTCTACATGGACAAGATCGCCGTCGGCCCGGACTGCGCCGACGTGATCGACATCAACGCCGGGGTGAAGGAGAACCTGCGCCGCATCGCCAAGGCCAAACGCTCCAGCGTCTCCGACGTGACCGTGTGCATCCTGGACCGCCCCCGGCACTCCCAGCTGGTCGACGAGGTCCGGCAGGCCGGCGCCAACATCAAGTTCATCTCGGACGGTGACATCGCCGGCGCCATCTCGGCGGCCCGCCTGGAAACCGACGTCGACGTGCTGATGGGCGTCGGCGGCACCCCCGAGGGCATCACCGCGGCGTGCGCGCTCAAGTGCCTGGGCGGCGCCATCCAGGCCAAACTGTGGCCTCTCGACGACGCCGAGCGGGAGAAGGCGATCGCCGGCGGCCACGACCTGGACCGCGTGCTGACCACCGACGATCTGGTCACCGGCGACAACTGCTTCTTCGTCGCCACCGGCGTGACCTCGGGCGACCTGCTGAAAGGCGTCCGCTACCGTTCCGGCGGCGCCCACACCCAGTCGATCGTGATGCGTTCCAAGAGCGGCACCATCCGGGTCATCGACTCCTACCACCGCCTGGAAAAACTGGCCCTCTACTCGGCGGTCGACTTCGACGGCCACCTCCCCACGGTCGCGCTGGGCGACCCGATCCTGTAACCCCGAACACAAAACCCCGCCGCCGGTACGCTCCACGGCCCCACAACCGCAACGGCCCGCCCCGCGTCGTCCCCGCGAGGCGGGCGGTGGGCCCGGACCGCCCGGCGACCGCCGGGCGGATGCGGTGCTCCCGGCCGTCCCACCCCACGTGCCGCCTTCCGGCGAGCATCCCCACACAAGTGCGAGCCGCCGGTGACGTGCCGCAAAGCGGCGCAATCCGCACCACAACGCGGCACGCGAACCCGGAAACACCGCCACGTGCCGCAAAACGGTGCGATCCGCACCACAACGCGGCACACGAACCCGAAAGCACCGCCACGTGCCGCAAAACGGCGCGATCCGCACCACAACGCGGCACGCGAACCCGGAAACACCGCCACGTGCCGCAAAACGGCGCGAATCGCACCGCAGCGCGGCACGCGAACTGCCGACACGGGTTGCGATGCTGCGCTGACTGAGTCACAGCGCGGCACGCGGGGCGGATGACCCGGGGGCACCGCATTCGCCCGGCGGTCGCCGGGCGGTCCGGACCGAACGCCCAGCTCGCGGGGACGCACGGGGGCTGGGTGTTGCGGTTGTGGGGCCGTGGGGCGTACCGGCGGAGGGTCAGGCTTTTCGGCGGAAGACGACTGCCGCGACCACGCCGCCGACCAGGCCCAGCAGGTGGCCCTGCCAGGAGATCCGCTGGTCGGTGGGGAGGACGTTGAAGAGCTGGTACCAGTAGAGGAGGCCGATGAAGCCGGCCACCGCGAAGTGCCACCAGCTGCGTTCGACCAGGCCGCGGGCGAAGATCAGGCCCAGGTAGCCGAAGATCACGCCGCTGGCGCCGACCACGACGGTCTGGGGGTCGCCGATGAACCAGACGCCGACGCCGGAGACCGCGATGATCAGGACGGTCGACCAGATGGCCCGGCGGACGCCTCCGGCGAGCACGAACGTGCCGAGCAGGATGAGCGGGACCGCGTTGCCGTAGAGGTGATCCCAGCCGTCGTGCAGGAACGGGCTGAAGAAGATGCCGTCGATGCCCTCACCGGAGCGCGGGATGATGCCGCCGGCCAGGTCGAGGGTGCCGGGGCCGAGGGCCACGTCGATCGCCTCGATCAGGAACAGCACCGGCACGATCGCGCACATCGTCACGAACGCACGGCCCAGTGCCGCGTAGAAGGCTTCCGTCCCGAATCTTGACGACTCGTCCGCTCGTGCGTCTGCTGCCCATCCGCCGTACCCCATGCATCGATGGTCGCAGGCGAAAACGAAAGCGGCCACTCAAGAGAGGCGTCTTGTGGCCTCTTCGATCTCGGCACGGAACTTGGCGATCTGGGTATAGACCCCGAAATATCCGTCCCGGGCACAACCCAGACCCCAGCTGACGATCCCGATCTGCACCCACCGCCCGGTGCGGTCCCGGCCGACCATCGGGCCACCGGAGTCGCCCTGGCAGGTGTCGACGCCGTGCCGGCCGGCGCAGATCGACTCGTCCTTGACCAGTTCCACCCCGGCCCGCCGGTACGCCGCCGCACACTCCTCGTCCGGGATGGTCGGCACGGTGGCGTAGTGCAGACGGCGTTCCTGCTGGGTCGAGTCCTCCCGGGTCTGCCCCCAGCCCATCACGGTGAACTCGCCCTCCTCGACGTCCTCAGCGGTGATCGGCAGGGTGGGCAGGACGAGTTCGCGTTCCAGCTTGACCAGGGCCCAGTCGTCGCCGGCGGTCTCGGTGACGAAGTCCGGCGACCGGTAGACCTCGACCGATTTGACGGCGACCGCGGACCGGGCTTTGAGGTCGCTGGCGCCGGCGGTGACGGTGATCCGGTCGTTGGGCCCGCTCGGCCCGACGCAATGCCCGGCGGTGAGGACGACGCGGGGCGCGGTCAGGGCGCCGCCGCAGCCCATGGAGAGCCGGACGGCCCACGGGAACCGGCCGTTGCCGGCGAGTTTGCCGCCGACCACCTCCCGGATGGGTGGCCGCCCGGTGTCGGCCCGTGCGGGTGCTCCGGTCACCGCGGGTGCTCCGGCCGCCGCCAACGCGAGCACGACGAATGACAAAGCCGCTTTCCGGACCATACGGACATTGGATCACAGCAAAAACGGGGCCGCGCGATTCGCCGCGCAACCCCGTTCAAAGCTCAGCTTTTAGTACCAGCCCACGCTCTGCGAGTGACTCCACGCGCTGCACGGGGTGTTGTAACGACCCTCGATGTAGCCGAGGCCCCACTTGATCTGGGTGGCCGGGTTGTTCTTCCAGTCACTGCCGGCCGACGCCATCTTCTTGCCGGGCAGCGACTGCGGGATCCCGTACGCCCCGGAGCTGGGGTTGGTGGCCTTGTAGTTCCAGCCACTCTCCTTCTTCCACAGCTTGTCCAGGCAGGGGAACTGGTCCAGCTTGAAACCGGCGTCCAGCATCATGGCGCAGCCGATCTCGCGGCTGCCGCTGTATTCGCTGCAGGACTCCGGGATGTCCCCGGTGAAGGTGACCGGGCCGGCGGCCTCCTCGGCCTTCTTCTTCTCCTCCGCGGCCTTCTTGTCCGCGATGGCCTTCTTCTCCTTCGTCCACGCCTTGGACGCGGCGGCCTTCACCTCGCTGGCGGCCTTCGCCGCGGCGACCTCCTCGGCGGCCACGCGGTGTGCGCGGTCCGCGGCGTGCTCGGCCTCACGCACCTTGAGCAGGCGCAGCTGCTCGGCGGCCGCAGCGGCCTCGGCGTTCGCCTGGACGAGAGACTCGGTCGAGGCCACCTGTTGCTTCGGGGCGTCGTCCCGGTCCTGGCCGAGGTACACACCACCGGTGAGACCCGCCGCGAGAAGACCGACGGACGCGACACGCACTCCGAGCCGGCTCCAGAGCCGCTTCACGAAGTTTCCCTTCGTCGGGGGCAAGAGAACGGCGGGCCCCCGACCCTCGGGCCGGACCTCGCCGTCAGCACCGCGACCCGATCAAGTCGCCGCTTGGTGCCCGCCGAACACCATGGCGCAACGTGAAGTGGATGTGAAACGCCAGCGTGGAGTTGTGAGGTTAGTCACTCGACTTTTCCCTCAAATCTCGGACATATCTGCCACGCTGGCGTTCCACCCGAAGACTTACAGCGGAATCTCCTCCAGGAGGTCGGTCACCACCTCGGCGATCGGCGAACGCTCCGAACGGGTGAGGGTGACATGCGCGAAGATCGGATGCCCCTTCAGCGCCTCGATCACCGCGGTCACCCCGTCGTGCCGGCCCACCCGCAGATTGTCCCGCTGGGCGACGTCATGGGTGAGCACCACCCGCGAGTTCTGCCCGATCCGGGACAGCACGGTCAGCAGCACGTTGCGTTCCAGCGACTGCGCCTCATCGACGATCACGAACGCGTCGTGCAGGCTCCGGCCCCGGATGTGGGTCAGCGGCAGCACCTCCAGCATGCCCCGGGCCAGCACCTCCTCGACCACATTGGCGTGCACCACCGCGCCCAGGGTGTCGAAGACCGCCTGCGCCCAGGGCGACATCTTCTCCGACTCGCTGCCCGGCAGATAGCCGAGCTCCTGGCCACCGACCGCGTACAGCGGGCGGAACACCACCACCTTCTTGTGGCGGTTGCGCTCCATCGTCGCCTCCAGGCCGGCGCAGAGCGCCAGCGCCGACTTGCCGGTGCCCGCCCGGCCGCCCAGCGAGACGATGCCGATCTGCTCGTCGAGCAGGATGTCCAAAGCCACCCGCTGCTCGGCCGAACGCCCCCGCAGCCCGAACGCGTCCCGATCACCGCGGACCAGTTTGATCGACTTGTCCGGGTTGACCCGGGCCAGCGCCGAACCACGCGGTGAATGGATCACCAGACCGGTGTGGCAGGGCAGATTCTCCGCCTCGTCCACCTCCAGCTCGTCTCCGGAGTAGAGCGAGACCACCTGCTCCTCGGACAGCTCCAGGTCGGCCATCCCGGTCCAGGTCGGGTCACTGGCCTGGCCGTGGCGGTACTCGTCGGCGGTGATGCCGACCGAAGCCGCCTTCACCCGCAGCGGCATGTCCTTGCTGACCAGAGTGACCTCACGGCCCTCGGCGGCCAGGCCCAGGGCCACGGACAGGATGCGGGTGTCGTTCGAGTCGTTGCGGAAACCCTGCGGGAGCACACTCTGATCGGCGTGGTTCAGCTCCACCCGCAGCGTGCCGCCCTCGTCGTTGCAGAGCACCGGCTGATCCAGGCGGCCGAACTTGATCCGCAGCTCGTCCAGCATCCGCAGCGACTGCCGGGCGAACCAGCCCAGCTCGGGGTGGTGACGTTTGCCCTCCAACTCGGAGATGACCACCAGGGGGACGATCACCTCGTGATCGGTGAACCGGCGGAACGCCGCCGGGTCGGACAGCAGGACCGAGGTGTCCAGGACGAAGACCCTGCCAGCGGTGGCGGGCTCCGCGTCGGCGTGCCGGTCCCGGGCCCTACGGCGCCCGGTCGTGGCACTGCTGCTGGAGACTTTTTCGGCCGGGTTCTGGTCGACCCCGGCATCGGTACGGCGAGATGTCACAGGCCTGCTCCAGCGGGCGTGCAACCCGGTCCGCCCGCGGTCCGCCACCTCCGGTCGCCGGCCCTCTGCACGGAGTCGGATCGCAGTCCCCGTGGCGCAATCGTCGCAGGTCCGGGCCGACCGGCTGGCCCGGGATGACCCCGTGCCATGACTCAAACGCTAGCGGTCAACTACGTCCCGCGGTAGTGCGCAAAATCGGGCACTCATGGGTGACGCTCGACGCACCGGAAATCGTGGGCATAAAAGAGGGTGGTGCGCGGGTAGTCTGGCTTTCGTGGCAGAGAGCGAACGTCCGACACACCCGCTGACCACCGACGACGCGTGGGCGTTCACCGCTTCACGTGCGTCGTCGACAACCTTCTTCTTCGATTTCGACGGTGTTCTCTCACTCGTCACCGACGACCCGGACGCCTCACAGCCGGTGCCATCCGTCCCAGGCGTGCTCGAGCGTCTGGCCGGCTCCGTCAACCGTGTGGCGATCGTCTCAGCCCGGCCGGTCAGTTTCCTGCGGTCCCGCTTCGAGACCCTCGACAACGTCGATCTGTTCGGGCTCTACGGCCTGGAGGTCTGGCACGACGGCGAGATCGTCACCAACCCGGCCGCACTCGAGTTCGTGCCCGCGATGGCCGAGCTGGCCGAGGCCGCCCGGTCCGCGCTGCCCGCCGAGATCCTGGTGGAGTACAAGAGGCTCTCCGTCGCCCTGCACTACCGGACCGCCCCCGAGCACGCCGCGGCCGTCGAGCGCTGGGCCCACGAGCAGGCCGAGCGCCTCGGCTTGCGCACCCAGCGCGGCCGCATGGTCGTCGAGCTGAAACCACCCGTCGACCAGGACAAGGGCATGGTCATCACGGAGAGCGTCCGGGACGCCGGCTGCGCCTGGTATTTCGGTGACGACATGTCCGACATCAAGGCATTCGACGCGCTGCGCGCCCGCGAGGCCGTCGACCCCGGATTCTTCGGCATGGCAGTCGCCGTCGCCAACCCGGAGACCGGCGCCGAGGTCTCCTCCGCCGCCGACCTCACACTGGAATCCCCCCACGCGGTCGCCGCCTTCCTCACCGAGGGCTTGAAACGCTTCTAACCCTTCCGCCGGTACGCCACGGGCCGCCCTCGCCGAACCGGGGACGCCCCGTGTCGTCCGCGCGACGTGGGTGCCACTCCGGACCGCCCGGCGACCACCGGGCGAATGCGCCCCTCACCGGCGGATTGGTAGCCGGGATTGGCGACACCGAAATGGTTCTTCTCCCGATTGAGGGCCGGGTGCCGCGCAAGTCCTCGGCCGGGTAACTCGAATCCGTCCCGGTGCGGGCACACCGTGACCGGTCGCGCTCCGGCGCAGACACTTCGGAGTCTTCTTCTTGGTGGAGGGCCGGGTGTCGCGCACGTCCTCGGCCGAGCGACTCGCCTCCACCTCGGTTCGGGCACACGGTGACCGGTCGTGCGCGAGCGCAGACGCCCCGGACCCGGCGTGGCATCACGGCCTACCGGCCGTGTTCCCGTGCCAGTGTTCCTCGGCCTGACCAGCGCATACGAACCATGAATGTGTGCGCCGGGCGGGCCCAGGGCCGGCACCGGCACCGGCACCGGCACCGGCACCGGCGGCCAACGATGCCGGCACCGGCACCGGCAACACCGACGGTGACAGCGACGGCGACGGCGACGGTGACAGCGACGGCGACGGCGACGGCGACGGCGACGGCGACGGCGACGGCGACGGCGACGGCGACGGCGACGGCGACGGCGAACGGATCATGATGGAGTCGCCGGCCCCGGCCCGGCCACAGTCCATCTCTCGAAAACGGGATTGCCCGNCGACGGTGACAGCGACGGCGACGGCGACGGTGACAGCGACGGCGACGGCGACGGCGACGGCGACGGCGACGGCGACGGCGACGGCGACGGCGACGGCGACGGCGACGGCGACGGCGAACGGATCATGATGGAGTCGCCGGCCCCGGCCCGGCCACAGTCCATCTCTCGAAAACGGGATTGCCCGTAAGGCCCAACCCCACCAAGCAGAAGGCACTCCGCGTCGGGCGAGGCATCACGGTCAACCGGTCGTGTTCCCGCGCCGGTGTCCTCAGCGCGACCAGCACACATGAACCGCGAAAGTGTGCACCGGTCGGGCCCGGGCCGGTGTCGGCGACGGCGGTTCATGGCGGAGTCGCCGGCCCGACCCGGCCACAGGCCGTCACTGGAAGGCAGGACCGCCCGACAGGCCACCCACACCAAGAAAAGGGTCTAAAAGGTGGTAATTCCCCAGGTTTCGGCTGAGTGGGCCGCCCCGCGAGGGATTTACCGTGAGGGATTGCCGCGAGCGATCAGATGCCCGAGGACAAGACTGAAATCGGCGGCGAATTGACCGAGATCGCATATTTTGCGGTCGCTCACGTGAGGTGTTGCCCGTGAATGGGCGGACAGCCGGGAGCGAGGCCCGACACGGCGGCCAGGGCGGCCAAGAGCTGCGGGAGGGCACTCGATGCGGGGCAACGACGCCGGGGAGCCAGGTCGGCTGAGGAGAAGGCTCGTGACGGTGGTAGATCGAGGGCGGGCCGAGATCGAGGGCGGGCCGCGGATTAAGGCTCACGTCGGGGATTGGACGCCAGGCAGCCGGGGGCGCGCGAGATTCCACATCGGTGGGACGATCGCGATGTTGGCTGGGGCTGAATCGCGGGCGATGTTCGATTTCGGTCAGAGGGCGTCTCGGCGTGGGATGAGACCGGGCGGGGTGCCGGTGGGGGCGCATTCGCCCGGTGGTCGCCGGGCGGTCTTGAGTGGCGCCCGCGTCGCGGGGACGATGCGGGGCGTCTTGGATTTGGCGCGGACGGCCCGGGGCGTACCGGAAGAAAGGTTCAGGCGCCGTAGCGACGCTGTCTCGTCGCGTAGGAGCGTAGGGCGCGCAGGAAGTCGATGCGGCGGAAGTCGGGCCAGTTGGCGTCGTGGAAGTAGAACTCCGAGTGGGCCGACTGCCAGAGCAGGAAACCGGACAGGCGCTGTTCGCCGGAGGTGCGGATGACCAGGTCGGGGTCGGGCTGGCCACGGGTGTAGAGGTGTTCGGCGATGTGTTCGACGTCGAGGATCTCGGCCAGTTCCTCGATGGTGCCGCCGGTGGCCGCGTGCTCGTAGAGCAGGGAGCGGACCGCGTCGGTGATCTCGCGGCGGCCGCCGTAGCCGACGGCCATGTTGACCTCGACGCCGTCGCAGCGGTCGCGGGTCTTCTCCTGCGCGGCCTTCAGGGTGGCGGCGGTGGCGGACGGCAGCACGTCCAGGGCGCCGACCATGCGCAGGCGCCACGGGTTGCCCTCTTCGGCGAGTTCGGTGGCCAGGTCCTCGATGATTCTCAGCAGGGGATCCAGCTCGGCGGCGGCCCGGCGCAGGTTGTCGGTGGCCAGCAGGTAGAGCGTGACGTGCTCGATGCCGGACTGGTCGCACCAGGTCAGCAGGTCTTTGACGCGGGTGGCGCCGACGCGGTGACCGTCGTTCGGGTCGACGAAGCCCATCTCCCGGGCCCACCGGCGGTTGCCGTCGCACATCACGCCGATGTGTTTGGGCACGGGCTTGCCGGCCAGCTTGCCCGCCAGCCGCCGTTCGTAAAAGGTGTAGACCAGAGAACGCAGACTCATCACCCCAAAGCGTAGCCACCCGCGCCACAGGCTCAAGTGGGGCGGCCCGCCGTGGGACCATCCGCGCCGGGATGCGTCCGATCGTGCGATCGGGGGCATCCACCGACCGGCCGGTCCCGCCCCGGGCGCCGTTGCCGTGGGGCGGGACCAGCCGGGGTCAGGCGTCGGCGAGTCTGGCCTTGAGCGCGTCGAGCTCGGACCAGAGCACCGCCGGCAGCTTGTCGCCGAACCTGGTGAACCACTCGGTGACCTGCGGGATCTCGGCCTGCCACTCGGCCGGATCGACCCGTAGTGCCGCCGCCAGGTCGGCCGGGTCGAGGTCGAGTCCGGTCAGGTCGAGGGCCTCCGGGGTGGGCACCGGGCCGATCGGGGTCTCGACCGCGTCGGCGGTGCCGTCGAGGCGTTCGGCGACCCATTTGAGGACCCGGCTGTTCTCGCCGAAACCGGGCCACAGGAACCGGCCGTCGTCGCCGCGGCGGAACCAGTTGACGTAGAAGACCTTCGGCAGCCGGGAGGCGTCGCCGGACGCGCCCTTGGCCATGTCGATCCAGTGCTGGAAGTAGTCGCCGGCGTGGTAGCCGATGAACGGCAGCATCGCCATCGGGTCGCGCCGGACCACACCGACCTGGCCGACCGCGGCCGCGGTCGTCTCGGACGAGAGGGTGGCGCCCAGGTAGACGCCGTGCACCCAGTCCCGGGCCTCGCTGACCAGCGGGACGGTGGTCTTGCGGCGGCCGCCGAACAGGATCGCGTCGATCGGGACGCCGCGCGGGTCGTGATATTCGCCGGCGAGGGTCGGGCATTGTTCGATGGGGGTGCAGAACCGGCTGTTGGGGTGGCTGGACGGCGTCTCCGAGCCGGGTGTCCAGTCCTGGCCCTTCCAGTCGGTGAGGTGTGCGGGCGGTTCGCCCATGCCCTCCCACCAGATGTCGCCGTCGTCGGTGCGGGCCACGTTGGTGAATACCGAGTTGCCGCGGGCCAGGGTGCGCATGGCGTTCGGGTTGGTGTGGAAGTCGGTGCCGGGCGCGACTCCGAACAGCCCGAACTCGGGGTTGGTGGCCCAGAGCCGGCCGTCCTCACCGAAGCGCATCCAGGCGATGTCGTCGCCGACGGTCTCGACCTTCCACCCGTCGAGAGTCGGCTCCAGCATCGCCAGGTTGGTCTTGCCGCAGGCGGACGGGAACGCCCCGGCGATGTACTTGACCGCACCCTCCGGCGAGGTCAGTTTCATGATCAGCATGTGTTCGGCGAGCCAGCCCTCGTCCCGGGCGGCGACGCTGGCGATCCGGAGCGCGAAGCACTTCTTGCCGAGCAGCGAGTTGCCCCCGTAACCGGAGCCGTACGACCAGATCTCCCGGGTCTCCGGGAAGTGCGAGATGTACTTCGTCTCGTTGCAGGGCCAGGCGGTGTCGGTCTCGCCGGGGTTCAGCGGCGCGCCGACCGAGTGCAGGGCCGGGACGAAATCCGTGTCCGTTCCCATCGCGGCGAGGACGTCGGCACCCATCCGGGTCATGATCCGCATGCTGGCCACGACGTACGGGCTGTCGGTCAGCTCGACGCCGAACATCGGGGACGGGGCGTCCAGCGGGCCCATGCAGAACGGGACGACGTACATCGTCCGGCCGGTCATGCAGCCCCGGTACAGCCCGGTCATCAGCTGCTTCATCTCGGCCGGGGCCATCCAGTTGTTGGTCGGCCCGGCGTCGGCCTCGTCGGCTGAGCAGATGAACGTCCGCTCCTCGACCCGCGCCACATCGGACGGGTCGGTGCGCGCCCAGAACGAGTTCGGCTTCTTCGCCGGGTCGAGGCGCACCAGCGCGCCGGAGTCGACCAGTTCGTCGGTGAGGCGGGTCCATTCGGCGTCCGAACCGTCGCACCAGACGATCCGGTCGGGTGTGGTCAGGGCGGCGACCTCGTCGATCCACGCCAGTAGTCGGGGGTGCGAGGCAGGGGGCTGGGTCAAGATGAAGCTCCTTCGGTCGGCACTGACCTATGACCGATCAGCCGGGGTGAACCGGCTGTTGTCATGGGGAGTCACGTCAGCGTAAGCCCAAGTTCATCGGCTGAATCTGTGGACAACCGCACAATCTTTGGCCGAGATGCGCGTTCACGATCGATTCTTCGCCGCAAAGTGCAGCAGTGCGCATGCGTGCCGAATCCGGTCCAGCCACACCGCCACGCCTGACAACTTTCACAAAAAGGGCTTAACGCCTTAGACTCTCGCGTAATCGGGCATTCTTCACAGTTCCGGCCACAGGAGGCGGAATGACGATCCCGGGCAACGACGCGGACTCGGACACCGGCCTGCTCGCCGCGGTTCGGGCCGGCGACACCGCCGCGTACGGGACGCTCTACGAGCGGCACCACACGGCAGCCCGCAAGTTCGCCTTCGGACTGGTCCACCGCCCCGCCGACGTCGACGACCTGGTCGCCGAGACCTTCGTCAAGGTCTTCGCGACGCTGCGCGCCGGCCGGGGACCGCTGGTGGCCTTCCGCGCCTATCTGCACACCACCATGCGGCACCTCTGCTACCAGCGGGCCCGGATGGACCGGCGGCTGGAGTTCACCGACGACCTGACCCGGTACGACCCGGGCGAGCCGTTCACCGACCCGGCTTTGGACCGGCTGGAGCGCACCTTCGCGGCCGCCGCGTTCCGGCAGCTGCCCGAGCGCTGGCGGGACGTGCTGTGGCAGACCGAGGTGGAGGGCAGCACCCCGGCCGAACTGGCCCCCCGGATGGGCCTCACCCCGAACGCGGTGGCGGTTCTCGCCCACCGGGCCCGCGAGGGCCTGCGCAGCCTCTATCTCCAGCAGCACGTGGCCACCGCCGACCACCCGGAGTGCCGCTGGGCCGCCGAACGCCTCGGCGGGCAGGTGCGCGGCCGGCTCGCCCCGCGCGACGCCCACCGGATGCGAACCCACCTCACCTGGTGCGCCGACTGCCGCGAACGGCTGGCCGAGATCCGCGAGATCGACAGTTTTCGTAACTCTCCGTACCGGCAGCGTCACCATGCCGAGACGTCCGGTTAAGGGTCGGCAACGAGGACGGCCGGGAGTGACCGGCGCCGGTACTCTCGGTCCCGTGCCCCCGAACCCCGACCTACGCTCCCGCATCCGGGGGATGGTCCGCGAGCTCGGCAAGTTCGGCACCGTCGGCGGTTTCGCCTTCCTGGTCGACCTGGTGATCTACAACCTGTTACTCCAGGCCGGCTGGGAGACCCTGATCGCCAAGGCCCTGTCGACCACGGTGGCCACCACCATCGCGTTCCTGGGCAATCGCTTCTGGACCTGGCGGGACGAGGGCGACCACGTCGGCATGACCCGCCAGTACACGACGTTCTTCGTGCTCAACCTGATCGGCCTGGGCATCTCCCTGGCCTGCCTGGCGATCAGCCACTACGGCCTGGGCTCGGTCTGGGCCCCGGCACAGACCAAACTCGCCGACAACATCGCCGGGCTGGGCGTCGGGACAGCCTTGGGTACCCTGTTCCGGTTCTGGTCCTACCGTCGTTACGTCTTCCGGGTCAACGCTGCCCCGGGCGTGCAGTCACCGGCCTCACAGTGACTCGGCGTAGCCTCCCCCGCTCCCGTAAGGTTGCCGAATGCCCCCAGCCAGTACGCTGACGTCACGCCTTCGTCAGCTCGCCCCGGAAGCCATCGCCTTCGGCGTCATCGGGGCCGGCAACACATTGCTCTACCTGGCCATCTACTACGTGTCGATGCCGATCGGGCCGGTCAAGGCGAGCATCCTGGCGACGGTCGTCACGACCACTCTGGCGTACCTGGCGAACCGCTACTGGACCTACCGCCACCACACCCGGACCGCACTGCGCCGGGAGTACACCCTGTTCTTCGGGTTCAACCTGGTCGGCATGCTGATCCAGTCCGGCATGACCGCTCTCGGCAAGTACGGGTTCGGCCTCTCCGAGCACGACGACAAGCTGAAACTGCTCGCCGTGACGACGGTCGGCATCGTGATCGCCACGGTCTTCCGGTTCTGGTCGTACCGCACGTTCGTCTTCCTGAAGCCGCCGGTCGACGGGCACGAGGGCGCCATCACCGACATGGACGCCACCGCCGGGTTCGCCGAGCTCAGCGCGATCGACGAGCCGGGCAGCGCGGCTAACCTCGATCTGCGGCCGGAGCTGGATCCTCGATGACCGGGGCCGGGGCCGTCTCGATCAGCTCATACAGGGTGTTCTGCACCAGCTGAGCGGCGGGGATCCCGGCCAGCACCGCGGTCTGATCCCCGATCGAGTCGATGGTCAGCGTCCCGCTGCCGAACATCCGGTCCACCAGCGACTGGGTCATCACATGGTCGTTGACCCGCTCCAACGGCAGGTCACGCCGCTCCCGCGCGAGCATCCCGCGCTGCACCAGGAGCCGCTCGGTGGTCAGCACGTACTCCGTGGACCACCAGCGCAGCAGCGGGCCCACGCCGTAGCGGGATCCGTAATAGAGCACGATGCCGGCCACCATGAGCAGGCCGATCCGGCCGCCCTCGCTCGGCGGGAGCAGCACCCACGCCGTCACCAGACCGGTCACGGCCAGCACCAGCACGACGGCCGGCAGCACCACGGCCTTCCAGTGCCCGCGCAGGTGGAGGACGATCTCCTCCTCGTCGGCGAGCAGATCCTCCGGGAACGACACGCGGATCAGCGTACGTGCAGGACATCCCCGGCCGAGACCCGAAAATCGCCGTCTTCCACCGTACGGATCACCAACTGCCCGTCCCGGTCCACCGCGACCGCCTCGCCGGTCTTCTCCCCGCCTCCGGGCAGCAGCACCCGCACCTCGCGGCCGATCGTGACGCAGTGTCGCTGGTAGGCGGCGAGCAGCCCGCACATCTCGGCGTCGCCGTCCGCCTCCCGCCACCCCTCGTACCACCGGGCGACCCCGCGCAGCAGGGCCCGCAGCAGTGGATCGCGGTCGGTGCTCTCGGCACCGGCCACCCGCAGCGAGGTGGCCGGCACCCCGGTGGTCTCCGGCAGCTCCTCGGCCCGGGTGCTGACGTTCAGCCCGATCCCGACCACCACCGCGTCACCGGACACCTCGGCCAGGATCCCGGCGCATTTGCGGTCGGCGACCAGCAGGTCGTTGGGCCATTTCAGCGCCGCCTCCACGCCGGACACCCGGGTCACCGCCTCGGCCAGGGCCACCCCGGCGAGCAGCGGCAGCCAGCCGAACGCCGCCTGCGGCACGGCCGGGCCGGGCCGCAGCAGCACACTCACGGTGAGCCCGGCCCGCGGCGGCGACACCCACTGACGGTCCCGGCGGCCGCGCCCGGCGATCTGGCTCTCGGCCACCAGCACCAGGCCCTCCGGCTCGCCGCGGACGGCGGCGGCCGCCACGTCGGCGTTCGTCGAGCCGGTCTCCTCGCGCACCTCGATCCGCGACCAGAAGGCGCCCGGCGTGATCAGCGCCCGGGTCAGGGACCGCTCGGACAGCGGCGGCCGGTCCAGCTCGGTGTAGCCCATCAGGGCAGCTTACTGCGGCTTGGCCGAGTGCCTGCTGACGTAGCCGGTGGCCGGCCGGGGCCGGGGGCTGGGCCGTTCCTCGCCGTCCGGCTGGACGTGGCGGGGCTGGGCGTTGCGCTCCTCCCAGGACCGTGGCAGCCGGACCCGGCGTTCCCGATCGCGGGGCGGCCACTCCGGCATCGGGCCGGTCGCCGGGATCGGCGGCAGGTCGAAACCGGTGGCCGGCTCGTAGTCCGGCACCGGCGGAAGCGAGTCCAGGCCGGAGACGGTGTACAGGTCGTCCGGCACCGGGGTCCAGTAGTCCCCGGTCGGCGGGCGCTCGACGTCGGTGTAGCGGGGCCAGTCCCATTCCGGCATCGGCTTCTCCTCGTCCAGTTCGCGGTAGCGCCCGGAGTAGCCCCGGGGGTTCTCGGCGTCGCGCGTCGCCCAGGCGTACCCGTCCGGTTCCGGTTCGCGGCGCCGCCGGCGCGGTGGCCATTCCTCGGCAGGCTCCGGCAGGGGCTGGTCTTCCTCGTCGTCGTCGGCCAGCCCGATCGAGGCCAGCCCGCTGGCCGCCGGGTCCGCTTCGGGCCTCGGCACGCTGTGTGTCCCGGTCGCGGTGAGCACGGGGTACTCCCGGCTCGGCAGTGGGTCCCGGCGGGGCGTGGGCACCGACCGCTCCGAGCGCCGGCGGCGCGCGGAGGAGCCGGCCCGGTCCGTCCGACGAGCCCCGCCACCGAAGAGCACGGCGCGGAAGCTGATCAGGGTGGCGAGGCCGCCTGCGATGAAGGCGAGCCCGGCCGCGGTCATCCAGTTCGTCACGACGCTAGTAACGAATGGGACATTGGGTATGAAACGTGCGCGTAGCGACGCCCTCCCTGTGCGATATCAAATTCGTTAGCCTGAACGAACACTTGGCTGCCTGAGAGCGTGGAGACCATCGTGACAACGCCGCCCGACATCCACACCACCGCCGGCAAGCTCGCCGACCACGCCCGCCGCACCGACGAGGCCGTGCACGCCGGCTCGGCGCGGGCCATCGAGAAGCAACACGCCCGAGGCAAGAAGACCGCCCGCGAACGGATCGAACTGCTCCTCGACAAGGACTCGTTCGTGGAGCTCGACGAGCTGGCCCGGCACCGGTCCACCGCCTTCGGCCTGGACCGGAACCGGCCGTACGGGGACGGCGTGGTCACCGGCCACGGCACCGTCGACGGCCGGCAGGTCTGCGTCTTCTCCCAGGACTTCACGGTCTTCGGCGGCTCCCTCGGCGAGGTCTTCGGCGAGAAGATCGTCAAGGTGCTCGACCTGGCCATGAAGATCGGCTGCCCGATCATCGGCATCAACGACTCCGGCGGCGCCCGCATCCAGGAGGGGGTGGTCGCGCTCGGCCTCTACGCCGACATCTTCTTCCGCAACGTCCGGGCCAGCGGTGTCGTCCCGCAGATCTCACTGATCATGGGCCCGTGCGCGGGTGGCGCCGTCTACTCCCCGGCGATCACCGACTTCACCGTGATGGTCGACCAGACGTCGCACATGTTCATCACCGGACCGGACGTGATCAAGACGGTCACCGGTGAAGAGGTCGGCATGGAGGAGCTGGGCGGGGCGCGCACCCACAACACCCGCAGCGGCAACGCACACTACCTGGCCAGCGATGAGGAGGACGCGATCGAGTACGTCCGGGCGCTGCTCTCCTACCTGCCCAGCAACAACCTGGACGAGCCGGTCGTCCTCGACCTCGCGGAGAGCGGGGAAGCCGATCTCGAATTGGACACCCTGATCCCGGACTCCCCCAACCAGCCGTACGACATCAAGACGGTGGTCGAGACGGTGGTCGACGACTTCCTCGAAGTGCAGGAGCTGTACGCGCAGAACATCGTGGTCGGCTTCGGCCGCGTCGAGGGCCGCCCGGTCGGGGTCGTCGCCAACCAGCCGATGAGCCTGGCCGGCACCCTCGACATCGCGGCGTCGGAGAAGGCGGCCCGGTTCGTGCGCACCTGTGACGCGTTCAACATCCCGGTGCTGACCTTCGTGGACGTCCCCGGATTCCTGCCCGGCACCGGACAGGAGTGGGACGGGATCATCCGGCGAGGAGCCAAACTGATTTACGCGTACGCCGAAGCGACCGTCCCCAAGGTGACCGTGATCACGCGAAAGGCGTACGGCGGAGCCTACGACGTGATGGGTTCCAAGCACCTCGGCGCCGACGTCAACTTCGCCTGGCCCACCGCCCAGATCGCGGTGATGGGCGCACAGGGCGCCGTCAACATCCTGTACCGGGCCGACCTCGCCGCCGCCGAGGACCCGGTGGCACGCCGGGCCGAACTCATCCAGGAGTACGAGGACACCCTGGCCAACCCGTACATCGCGGCCGAACGCGGCTACGTCGACGCGGTCATTCAGCCCTCACAGACCCGCATCCAGGTCACCAAGGCCCTGCGCATGCTCCGCACCAAGCGCGAAACCCTGCCGCCCAAGAAGCACGGCAACATCCCCCTCTGAGGATGTCGCCCCGATCGCGTGGTGAGTTGCGGTGCGCTCCGCGCCGCAACTCACCACGCGGGGTGTCAGAGGGACGCGGACAGCTCCGGGAGCCACTGGCCGGCCAGCAGGAACGCGCCGGTGGCCAAGGCGATCAGGTTGACGACGAGGAAGACGCCGACCCAGAACAGCGCCGGCAGGTGAGTCAGCCGGGCCAACTGGTCGGCGTCCGAATCACGCATCCGGCCCCGGCTGCGCAGACTCTGCAACTCGAACACCGGGCGGACACCACCGAAGAGCAGGAACCAGACGCCCGCGTACGCGAAAGCGGCCTGGGTCTCCGGCTCCGCATACCAGGACACGGCGAACACGATCGCGCCCGTCACCAGCAGCGACACCACACCGAACAGGTTCCTGATGTTGATCAGCATGAGCAGCAGGAGCACCACCGCCAGCCACAGCAGCAGCGTGATCCGATTCCCGCCCAGCAGCCAGGCGCCCAGCACACCCACCAGCGACGGCGCGATGTAGCCGAACAGCAGGGTGAGGATCATGCCGAGCCCGGTCGGACGGCCCGCCGACAGGGTCAGGCCGGACGTGTCGAACTCCAGACGGATCCCGCGCAGCTTGCGCCCGGTCAACAGGGCCAGCAGCGCGTGACCACCCTCGTGGGCGATCGTCACCGCGTTACGGGCCACCCGCCACACCGGTCGGATCGCCACCGCCAGAAGCCCGGCCAGCGCGGTGAGGAGCACCAGCATCCCGGGCGGGTCGGGCTGCGCCCCGAACAGGTGGTCCCACAGGTCAGTCACGCCTTCGATCGACACGCCGGGGACTGTAGCCGATCCGGTTGTGTTTTCGGTCGGCCGCGCCCGCGTCTTCGGGTCGACCGCGCCTCCGTTTTCGAGTCAGCCGCACCCGCGTCCTTGGGTCAGCCGCGCCCGCGTCTTCGGGTCAGCCGCGCCTGCGAGCGACCACCCGGGCCGGCTCCGGCTCAGCGTTGCCCAGCGTGCGGGCGGCCAGCACACCGGCACCCGCGATGACCGCGACCGCGGCCAGGATCAGCAGCAGCGTGAACAGCCCGGCGGACACCACGATCAGCGCGACGTCGACCACCGCGACCAGCATCCAGAGGGCGACCGTGGGCTTTCTGCCGTGTCGTCGGCAGTTCATGAGGAGCACCTCCATCCGTGATGCTGGATAACTACCCAGCCGTCCGGATCTCACTCACACATGGAGGTGGATCATCCTCAGCGGAACTTGAAACTCTGGTAGACCGCGGCCAGATCCTTCTTGCCCGCGTTCCAGTCCTTCGCCTCGGTGTACCAGGTCAGCACGATGGTCTGGTTGCCGTCGTTGAAGACCCGGCGCACCACACGCTGCTTGTAGCCGCTCGGGTTCCGCTCGTACTCGTGCTCGGCGGCCTTCCGCCCGTTGAAGTCGACCTCGGTGGCGCTGCCCAGATCGCTCCTCAGGTACTTGACCGGATCGATCTTGCCGGGCACCACGTCGAACCGGAACTGCCGGCCCTTACCCCAGCTGTACGTGATGTTGTTGCCGCCACCGGAGCCGCTCGCGCTCGGCGGGGCCTTGAACGAGAACCCGGAGTAGTTGAGCGTCCGCCAGTCGTCCGGGATCGCCGCGGCCGCCGGTGAGGACGGCGGCTTAGAGGTCGGCGTCTCCTTCGACGGTGTCGAACCGCCGGTCCCAGCACTGGGCTGCGCCGGGGTCGACGCGACCCCGCCCTGGGTGACCTGGTTGTCCTCCGAGTCGCTGCCGAACGCCTGCACCACGATGATGCCGATCAGGATCACGAACGTCAGCACGATGCCGAGACCGATCGCCGCCTGACGGCGGGTCAGCGTGGTCCCGAAGATGGTGACCCCGCCGCGGCGCTCCTGCGGGCGCATCTGCATCGGCGTCCAGGCCGGGCGGTTCGGGCGGTTGAAACCGGGCACGTCACCGACGACCGAGGTCGGCGGCTCCGGGCTGCTGGTCACGATCCGGCGGCGCGGCGGCATGCTGACCACCGACGTACGGTCGTCGTCCGCACCGGGGCCGGACAGCAACGTCGTCCGGTCCTCGACCGGGGCCCGCGGCGGAGGCGGCGACAGGAACGTCGTCTTCTCCTCGGCCTGGCCCGGCTGGGGCGTCACCGGTTTCGGCGGAAACGCCATGACCGACGTCCGGTCCTCGGCGGCGGCCTTCTCCTGAGCGGCCTTCTCCCGGGCGGCCTTCTCTTCCGCGGCCTTCTCCCGGGCAGCCTTCTCCTCAGCGGCCCGCTCCCGGGCGGCCTTCTCCTCGGCCGCCTTCTTCGCAGCGGCCTCCTCGCGGGCGGCCTTCTCCTGAGCAGCCTTCTCCTGAGCGGCCTTCTCCTCAGCAGCCTTCTCCTCAGCAGCCTTCTCCCGGGCGGCCTTCTCCTCAGCAGCCTTCTCCCGGGCGGCCTTCTCCTCGGCGGCCTTCTTCCCGGCCGCCGCCTCAGCGGCCTTCTCCGCCTCGGCCGACTGGTCCGCGGACTCCGCCTCGGGCTCCGGCGAGCCCTGCGTGGCCGACACCGTCCTGGGCTCGGCCGACGGCTCCGGCTTCTCCCCTGCCTCCGGCTCCGTCTCCGCGGCGGCCGGCGCTTCGGTACTCGCGTCCGCCTCGGCCTTCACTCCGGCTTCCGCGTCGGCGGCTTCGGCGGGTGCGGGCTCGGCGGGTGCGGGCTCGGCCTCCACCACCGGGGCGGCGGCCGGCGAGGTCGGCGCGTCGGCCTTCACCGCGTACGGCGAATCGGTTTCGGTCTTCGGCTCCGGCTGGGAAATCTTTGGTGTGTTCTTCGTCTCCTCAGCCGCCGGAGCGTCCTCAACAGAGGATTCCTCGGCCGATTGGTCACGTGGCGTGACGACGGGGTAGCCGGAAGTGGCCTGCGCGAGGGAACGCTCGTGCTCCGGCGCGGCCTGCTTCCGCCGGTTGGCGACGACGTCGGCTGCGGTGAAACCGGTCCGCAACGCGTTCGTCGGTGCCGAACTGTTCGCCATCGACTGCGGGCTCGCCATCGGCTGCGGACTCGCCGACGACTGCGGGACCTCGACCGGGCGGCCCGGCTCCACCGGCGGGCGGCCCGCCGAAGGCATCCCGATCGAAGGGCGGCCCGCGGCAGGACGGTCCATCGGCGGGCGGCTCACCGTCGACCGGCCCGTGGCGGTACGCGGCGGCTGGCCCGGGTAGGGGACGGAGGCGGACCCCGAACCACCGGAAACGGGTTTGATCTCGTCCCGGACCGGCGGAGTGTCGAGCCGCGTCGCGTCCAGCGGTTTCGCCGGACGCCGGGGCGGCTCCGGAGACACCTGAGCCTTGCCCTGGGCGAAGTGCGGCGGACGGCCGTCAGCGGCGGGCGGCTGCACCACCGGCGGGCGCGGGTTCGGCACCACCGGAGCCGAACCCGTCGCCGTCGACCAGCCGGAACCCGGCAGAACCGGCGGCCCACCCGGACCACTCGGCAGCGACGGGCGCTCCCGGCCGGCACCCGGACGGCGCATCGACGGGCTCATCGGGAACGTGATCTTGGAGCGGCGACCGGCCGCCCGCGCCAGCAGACGCTCGGCCTCCTCCGCGTTGATGCGGTGCGCCGGATCCTTACGCAACAGGCCGTTGAGCACCGGTTTCAGCGGCCCACCGTTACGCGCGACAGGCACGTTCTCGGTGGCCAGCGCGGCCAGCGTCGCGATCGCCGACGGGCGCGCGAACGGCGACTGGCCCTCGACCGCCGCATACAGGGTGGCGCCCAGCGACCACAGGTCGGCGGCCGGACCGGCGGTGCCGTCCCGCGCGCGCTCCGGCGCGATGTAAGCCGGCGAACCCAGCACCAGACCCGTCCGGGTCACATTCGGGTCACCCGGCACGGTGGCCAGGCCGAAGTCGGTCAGAACCACCCGGCCGTCCGCGCCGAGCAGCACGTTGCCCGGTTTTACGTCCCGGTGCATGACGCCGTTGCGGTGGGCGGCACGCAGGGCGTTCAGCACACCCAGGCCGATCTCCGCCGTACGCAGCGGGTTGAACGGCCCGTCCTGCGCCAGCGTGTCCTGGAGCGAACGCGACGGGACGTACTCCATCACGATCCAGGGGTCGGCATCCGTGCTGAGCACGTCGAAGACGCGCACCACGTTGATGTTGTTGAGCCGGGCGATGGCACGCGCCTCACGAAGAGAACGCTCGCGCATCTCCTGCCGCTCGCTCGGGGTCAGCCCCGGCGGCGGCACGAGCTCCTTGATCGCCACTTCTCTGTGCAGGACGACATCGGTCGCCCGCCAGACACGTCCCATCCCGCCCTGACCGAGCGGCGAAACGAGCCGGTACCGATCAGCGACAACGGGAGGGGGAGAAGAAGACATCACGCAGAAAATACCTGGTTCTGTCGAGCGGCCGCGAATTGATCAGCCGAGTGTGGGACACGTGTCACCGGATCTCCGGGCAGAGGTCGTACGCTCGGTTGATGAATGAGGAACCGCTGGTCAGCGTCGTACGGGGAAGCCTAGACGATCATGAGCTGGCCGCGCTGGCCGCCATCCTGGCATCTCGATCCACTTCGGTCAATCGCCATATCACCCCGCAACCCGTATCAGACTGGATGCGCGCGGCCCGCCCGTCAACAACCCCCCGCACCTGGCGAACCGCGGCCCACCCCCGCTGACCCGTCATCCACAGGGGGCAGAGAGGCGCTCGGTGATTCGCTAACCTCGGTGAGTCATTCGTTGAGTGTCGATGGGGGGATCGCCGATGCCTGTGGACAACGGACCCGCATACCGGAGTTCGGTCGACAATTACGATCTCAGTAGCATCAATGGGATCGAAGCGGACATCGCGGCCATGGAGGAGTTCGCCGCCGGCCTGAAGGCCGACCTACTCGCGAACTACGCACCACACGCCGACGCGGTGACGAAGTCCATGTTCGCAGAGATCCCATCCGGCGGCGGGTTCTACAACCTGCAACTCTTCCTGTACGCACACCAGCAGGCCCAGGACGCGACCCAACAAAACGTGTACGGGTACATCGACGGCACGTACCGCTTCGCCACCTCGGCGGAGGCCATCAGCACGCAGTACCGCGGAGCCGACGCCTTCTCCAGCGCCAGGCTCTCCGACGTCGAAGCGGCCTTCAAGAAGACCGGCACCTCGACCTCCGAGCCCATTCACCCCGGGGACAGCTGATGGCCAGGTATGACGGCGGCGGAATCTCCGGCGACATCAACTGGTCGTCCACCGACATGCCCTACATGTGGGAGATGGTCAGCGGGCACGAACACGCCCCGTACCAGCCGGCCCTCGACGGCTGGAGGCAGTCGTACGAACTCGTCCTGATGCACCGGACACAGGTCGAGACGTACAAGGACAAGTTGATGCAGGCGTGGCCGCCGGAGCGCAACAAGGCCTCGCAGGCCTACATCGAACGCTTGGATCAGCTGATCGCGAGCTTGACGGAGACATACGACGCAGCGGTCTCCAACTACACGACCTTCTCAGCGGCGATCTCAGCGGTGGCTTCCGCCAAGAGCAACATGAAGCCCTTGCAGGAGGCGTACGCGGCGAACGAAGTCCTACTCGCCAAACACGAGAAGGACATGACCAGCTGGTCGGCGAAATACACGCCGCCGAAGTCCCCGGTAGCCGACGGCCAGCAGGAACACTTGCGCCAACAGGCAGCCGCAATCATGACGTCCCTAACCGCCGAACTCGCCGCCGCCCAGACGTCCCTCGTCCACCCGAGGCCCTATTCCTCAAAAGCCGCTTTCAGTGATCAAAGCGAGTCTCTAACAACTGGCGGGGCAGTTCCGATGACGCCAGTAGCCTCTAATGCATTCTCGGGAAGCATCACACCTCGAACAAGGCCGTCAAGTTCTGTCATTTCGAAGCCGACTCCGGGTAGCCTAAAAACCACCCCGACACCCGGTTTCGTTGAGCACCCGGGAACCGGGAAAAATCCTCCAACTCAGGGCCCTATCCTTGGCGAGGCGAAGCCACCAATCGGCTCTCCCAGTACCGGGGTGCCGACACCACCTTCAACAAGCACAAACCCTAGCTCCAGCTTTCCTGGTCAGTACAAAATCGGCCAGACGGGCAATCCTCCTCCCTCAACAACACAGCCTCGAATTCCTGCAACCAACAACACTCCCGGCACGTTGCCGCCAGCCGCCGGCAGTACGGGAGTGCGCGGAGGAGCACTGCCACACAGCGGGATTATTGGGGGAAATGCGCCCATAGGCGGCGTTCCCGGTTCGGGCCGCTCTAGCCAAACGATGGGTCCGGGACGTGGCAGGCAGAAGGTAAATCCAGTCGGTGGCCTGCTCGGGCAAGAACAGTTCACTCAGTCAGGGCAGCGCAGATCTTCGCGCAGTCAAGACCAGGGCCAGCATAACCAATGGGATCCAGATAACCCTTGGGAGACCAAGACGGGAATGGATCCTGTCCTTCTCCCTTCCGAGGAGCAAAGAATTGACCCAGGCCCCACTATCGGTGGACGATAAATGAGGGCCAGCAGAAAAGCTGCGATGGTGGCCGCCACCACCTCGTTCGCAGTCTTCAGCTTAGGTACTCCAGCCCACGCCGACAGCATTAGAGATTCACAATGGCATTTGCGGTACCTTAATATCTCCAAAGCGCATGAAATTACTAAGGGCTCTAGCATTAGCGTCGCCGTCGTTGATAGCGGAGTATCCCCACACATCGATCTAATAAAGAATCTTGGAGATGGTACTGACACAAGCTCCGGCGGTGACGGCGTAGGACACGTCGACGAGTCAGGCCACGGAACAGCAATGGCAGGACTTATTGCCGGCCACGGGCACGGCTCCAACGACGGCATCCTCGGGATAGCTCCAGATGCAAAAATCTTACCAATAAAGGCGCTCAGTTCCAATGACTCCAGAAACACCATCGAACTTGGAATACAACGAGCCGCCGAACTAAAGGCAAAGGTTATCAATGTATCCAACGGAACCGCTCAATCACGATCCCTAATCGATGCCGTGGAGACAGCAGCTCGGGCAGATTCCATCCTAATTGCAGCAGCCGGGAACTCATCTCAAGCAGCCAGGCTCGGTTACCCTGCAGCCTTGCCGGAGGTCTTAGCAGTCGGCGCTATCAACCGAAGCGGAAAGGTAGCCAACTTTTCTGTAACAGGGTCAAATATTGGCCTATGCGCCCCAGGCGTTGATATCGCAACGACTGACCTGAGCAACAAATACGTAAAGGGCCGCGGAACTTCACAGGCTGCAGCGATTGTTTCTGGGGCTGCTGCTCTTGTTCGGGCTCGGTTTCCGGACCTGTCTGCTCCTGAGGTTGTTCATCGACTTACGTTTACTGCTGATGACAATGGGCCTCCCGGTAAAGATGATCAGTGTGGGTATGGGGTGCTTAACATTGTTGAGGCTCTGACTGCTGATGTGCCTCCGCTCAACGCCGGCGGGGCGACTTCTGCTCAACCCGGTGTTTCCTCCGCGCCGGGCGGAAGTGATGTGAACTCCACGGGAGCTGTGGGTCAGGCGCCGTCGGAGAGCGAGGATGCCGGGTCCGATCTTTCCGCGCTCATCGGGGTGGGGAGTGTGGCGGCTGTGCTTGTGGGGCTGCTGGCCTTTGTCACGGTTCGGAAACGACGTACTTCCTCGTAGATTCCGTTGGTTCATGGATCGCGCGGTGCTCGCCCACCTATGGCGAGCGCCGCGTTGCGCGCTGTCACAGAGGGGCGCCCGGGCACGTCACCACGGACATCACGGTGCGCTGTGGGGGCGGGATCGCAGGCTAACCTCTCAGGTGCCATTCAGCGTGTGATCTATGGGGAGGGGGCTCCGGTGATCCCTGAAGAGGACCGAGGTCCCGCTTGGCTGCGGGACTACGACTACACCGACTTCGGCAGCATCGAGGCGGACATTCAGGCCATGAAGGAGTTCGCCGCGAAGCTGACGGCGAACATCGAGGGCAGCTACGCCCCGCATGCCCAGTCGGTCAGTGAGTCGATGATGAGTCCGCTGCCGGAAGCGCCGCATTTCTACGAGCTGCACCTTTTCCTGTACGCGCACGATCAGGTTCAGATCGCGACACAGCAGAACGTGTACGGGTACATCAACAACACGTACCGGTTCGCCAGTGCCGCCGACCAGATCAGTGACAAGTACAGCGGCTCGGACGCCTTCTCCCGGGCGAAACTCACCGATGTGCAGCAGTTCCTGCACACCCCGGCAGGCGCCGGCACCGGCACCGGTTCCCCGGCGCTTCTCGATCTGCCTCTGGACGGAAGTGCACCACCGCCCACCACCGAATTCGACAACTCCGGGGAGGGCTGATGGGCATCGAGTCGGGTGGCGGTACCGGCCGCACGAGTTGGGACTCCACGCCGATCCCGATGATGTGGGCGGCGCTGAAGGATTACGACAGCGCGCCGCACTGGCGGATGACGGGGGCGTGGCGGCAGTCGTACGAGCTGCTGATCGCCCACATCGGGCAGGTGAAGCAGTACCGGGACAATCTGGCCGCCGCGTGGCCGCCGCACCGGAGCAAGGCTGCCGCCGCGTACGTGCAGGAACTCGACGGGCTGATCGAGAACCTGGAGGAGACGTACGAGGCGGCGATCGTCAACCACCAGGCGCTGTCCACCGCGACCTCGGCCATCTCGGAGGCGCGGCGTGAGCTGGAGGCCGTCCACACCGAGTACGAGTCGAACCAGACGCTGCTGGCCGAGTACGAGAAGGAGCTGACCTCCTGGTCGGCGAAGTACACACCGCCGGAGAATCCGCTGGCGGACGGGCAGCAGGCCGCGTTGCAGTCGCGGGCGGCCCGCATCATGCAGTCGCTGAGTGCTGAACTGGCGACGGCCCAGACGTCGTTCATCGCCCCGCGGCCCTACACGGCGGCCGGCAACCGGGGCGCCGGCGAGGAACTGGTGAGCCCGAGCGGTGGCGGCGGTGCGGGCGGCGGGCCGGGGTTCGCACCGCGGAGCATCACCCCTCCGGCGCGGTCGGGTTCGGTGACACCGCCCGCGGTCGGGGAGATCGCGGCCCCGGCACCGGCCGGTCAGGGCCCGACACTGGTGGGCACGACGCCGGCTCCGGTTCCGGCCGCCCCGAATCCTGGCCTGCCCACCGCCCCGGTCGCCACGCCCACGGTTCCGCCGGGCGCCGGTGGCCCGTTCCCGCTCACTCCAGTTCCGGGGAATTCGCCGCCCCGCCTCCCGGTGACGGGTGGCGGGGTGCCGACGCGGGTCGGTAGCCCGCCGACGAACACCGGCGTCCGGGGTGGCCCGTTCCCGGGTGGCGGGGTGATCGGTGGCAGCCCGGCGACGGGTGGCGGCAGCCCGACCGGAGGCGGTGGCCGTCCGATGTCGGGTGGTGCCGGTCCGATGTCGGGTGGCGGCGGCCCGATGGGCGGCGGCGGGCGTCCGGTGAACGGTGGGCCGCAGCGGGTGAACCCGACCGGCGGCATGATCGGCGGCCCGGGTGCGGGTGGGTCGGGAAGACCGGGTGGACCAGGTGCACCGGGTGGCATGGGCGGCCCGGGCGGGCGCCGTCACCAGTCGGATGTCGACGGGGATCCGCAGAACCGGCGGTGGGACCCGGACAACCCGTGGGAGACGGACATCGGCGTGGATCCGGTTCTTCTGCCGGCGCGGGAGCAACGTATCGATCCCGGACCGACCATTGGTGGCCGCTGAGTGACGTACCGAAAGATGTCCGCGGTGTTCGCCCTGGCCGGGGTGCTCGTTCTCCCGGCGGTTCCGGCCGCCGCCGCCGACCGGATCAGGGATCAGCAGTGGCAGGTCACCTATCTGAAGCTGGCCGAGGCGCACCGGATCACCACCGGGTCCGGGGTGTCGGTCGCGGTGGTCGACACCGGGGTCGCACGCCATCCGGATCTGGCCCGGAATCTCCAGCGTGGGACCGATGTGATCGCGGGTGGTGACGGTTCCGGTCAGGTCGACCAGGACGGGCACGGCACGCAGATGGCCGGGCTGATCGCCGGGCACGGGAGTGGCCGGGACGCCGGGGTGCTCGGTGTCGCCCCGGGAGCGAAGATCCTTCCGGTGAAGGCCACGGCCACCCGGGACGACGGTGCCGGGGTGGGCCCGGGTTTCGAGTGGGCGGCGTCGCAGGGCGCCGGTGTGATCAACTTTTCGAGTTCGGTGCCGATGTCCCGGACGCTGACCGACGCGGTCGCGGAGGCGGTGAAGGCGGACGCGGTGGTGGTGGCGCCGAGCGGGAACCGGGCGAGCGACCTGGTGTTCTCCTATCCGGCGGCGATTCCGGAGGTGCTGGCGGTGGGCGCCGTCGGTGAGAACGGGGAGGTCGCCGACTTCTCGGTCACCGGGGAGAAGGTCGGGATCTGCGCGCCGGGCGTCGATCTGGTCACGACGACCCGGAACGGCCGGTACGCCAAGGCCAGCGGCACCTCGCACGCCACCGCGCTGGTTTCGGGGGCGGCGGCGCTGGTGCGGGCGAGGTTCCCGGAGCTGTCGGCGCCGGAGGTGATCCACCGGCTCACCGCGACGGCCGACGACAACGGGCCGCCCGGCCGGGACGACGAGTGTGGCGCCGGGGTGCTGAACATCGTCAAGGCACTGACCGCTGACATTCCCTCGACCGAACCTGACAGATCATCTGAAACAGTGGCACAAGTTGACAAAGGCGCAGAACCCACCGGCTCCTCGCTGCCGATGATCGCCGGGGCCGGCGCCGCCGTCATCGTCCTCGGCGGCCTGACCGCGTTCCTGCTGGTCCGGAAACGCCGCTCGGCGTCCTGATCGAAGGAAACGCGGTGGTTGGTCACGCTTCCGCCTTGATGGGGCTTGTAGGCTCCGCTTTTGTGCAGACTGACATCGCGTATCGCCTGATCCTCGCCTCGGCCAGTCCTGCCCGGCGGGCTCTGCTCACCGGGGCCGGGATCGATGCCGAGGTCATCGTCAGTGGTGTGGACGAGAGTGTGGTCGAGCACGAGGACGCCTACACCACCAGTCTCGCGCTGGCCCGGATGAAGGCGCGGACGGTGGCCGCCGAGCTGCCCGCCGATCCGGCCGCCCTGGTGCTCGGGTGTGATTCGGTGCTGGAGTTCGAGAACGAGGTGTTCGGCAAGCCGGCCGATCCGGTGGAGGCGGCCAAGCGCTGGTCCCGGATGCGCGGCAAGTCGGGTGTGCTGCACACCGGGCATCACCTGACCGGGCTGGTGAGCGGGCTGCAGGCGGAGGCGGTGGGCCGCACCGTGGTGCATTTCGCCGATGTCTCCGACGCCGAGATCGACGCCTATGTGGCGTCGGGTGAGCCGTTGCAGGTGGCGGGGGCGTTCACGCTGGACGGCCGGGGTGGCGCGTTCGTGGACCGGATCGAGGGCGATCCGGGCAACGTGATCGGGCTGTCGCTGCCGCTGTTGCGTAACCTGCTGGCCCAGATGGGTGTGCCGATCACCAGTCTGTGGCGACACTGAGATGCGAATCGCGGCTAACTTATCGAAGGTGCGGGGGGCTGAATCCGCCTGAGTAGCCGTTAGGCTCCTACATGTGCGGAAGATTCTGATCGCCAATCGTGGCGAGATCGCCGTCCGGGTCATCCGGGCCTGCAAGGACGCCGGCCTGACCAGCGTCGCCGTCTACGCCGACAGCGACCGGGACGCGCCACACGCGCGCCTGGCCGACGAGGCCTACGCGCTGGACGGCGAGACCGCCGCCGATACGTATCTGCGCATCGACAAGCTGCTGGATGTGGCGGCACGCAGCGGGGCTGACGCCGTACACCCGGGTTATGGGTTCCTCTCCGAGAACGCCGACTTCGCCCAGGCCGTACAGGACGCGGATTTGACCTGGATCGGGCCGACCCCGCAGGCGATCCGCGACCTGGGGGACAAGGTGACCGCGCGGCACATCGCGCAGCGCGCGGGGGCGCCGCTGGTGCCGGGCACGCCGGAGCCGGTCGCGGACGCCGCGGAGATCGTCGCCTTCGCCGCCGAGCACGGGCTGCCGGTGGCGATCAAAGCGGCGTTCGGTGGGGGTGGCCGGGGGCTGAAGGTGGCCCGCACGGCCGAGGAGATCCCGGCGCTGTTCGAGAGCGCGACCCGGGAGGCGGTGGCCGCGTTCGGCCGCGGCGAGTGTTTCGTGGAGCGCTATCTGGACCGCCCGCGGCATGTGGAGGCGCAGGTCCTGGCGGATACGCACGGCACTGTGGTGGTGGTCGGCACCCGGGACTGCTCGTTGCAGCGCCGCCATCAGAAGCTGGTGGAGGAGGCGCCGGCGCCGTTCCTCAGCGACGAGCAGCGGGCGCGGATCCACGAGAGCGCCAAGGCGATCTGCCGGGAGGCCGGCTATCACGGCGCGGGCACTGTGGAGTATCTGGTGGGCCAGGACGGGACGATCTCGTTCCTCGAGGTGAACACGCGTCTGCAGGTCGAGCATCCGGTGACCGAGGAGACGGCCGGCATCGACCTGGTGCGGGAGCAGTTCCGGATCGCGGCCGGCGAGCGGATCGGGCTCGGCGGGGATCCGGTGCCGCGTGGGCACGCGATCGAGTTCCGGATCAACGGGGAGGACGCGGGCCGGGGTTTCCTGCCGGCGCCGGGCACCGTCAGTGAGCTGGTCTGGCCGTCCGGTCCGGGGGTGCGGGTCGACTCCGGGGTGGAGGAGGGCGGTGTGGTCGGCGGCAACTTCGACTCGATGCTCGCCAAGATCATCGTGACCGGGGCGACCCGGGCGGAGGCGCTGGAGCGGTCCCGGCGGGTGCTGGACGAGACGGTGATCGAGGGCATCGCCACGGTGCTGCCGTTCCATCGCGCGGTGGTCCGGGACGAGGCGTTCACCGGTGAGCCGTTCACCGTGCACACCCGCTGGATCGAGACCGAGTGGGTGAACGAGGTGGAGCCGTTCGCCGGCGGCCCGGCGACCGGGACCGAGCAGGACGAACGCGAGACCATCGTGGTCGAGGTGGGCGGACGGCGGATCGAGGTGCGACTGCCGAAGATCAAGGAAACCCAGCGGCGGAGTACGGCCCGGGCGGTCAAGCGCGCACCGAGCAAGGTCACCACCGGCGGCCTGACCGCCCCGATGCAGGGCACCATCGTCAAGGTCGCGGTGCAGAACGGCGACGAGGTGGCCGAGGGCGACACGATCGTGGTGATCGAGGCGATGAAGATGGAGCAGCCGCTGCACGCCCACAAGGCCGGTGTGGTGTCCGGTCTCACGGTGGAGGCGGGCGCGACGATCACGGCCGGCACCGCCATCTGCGAAATCGGCTGAGAAACCCGGGAGCCACCTGACGCGTTCAAGGAGCGGGCCGCCGATACGGGACCTACCGACGGCCCGCGGCCGCGCGCCGGCCGTGCGGCACGGGCAGGTCAACCGTACGCCCGCCACCGGCGCCCGGCGAAAACCGGGAGCGAGGGAAAGGGGCGGGCCGTAGCGTGTCCCGCATCACCGCAGAACGCACACAAGAGAGCGCATGCTGTGAACACAGCGCTCTCTCAGCCGGTCTGTCGCAGAATGCCGGGAGTCTTGAAGCCGCGAGGTGGCCGCACCGATGACCGAACTGCTGACCATGGTGGCGACACCGGCATGGGCGTACCTCGCCCTGTTCTCGTTCCTGGCGGTCGACGCCCTGGTGCCGGTGATCCCGATCCAGGCCATCATGATCACGTCCGGGGCGCTGACCGTCTACGGCAACCTCGATCTGGCCGCGGTGATCGCCATCGGCGCGCTGGGCATGTTCACCGGCGACACCATCGCCTTCGTGCTGGGCCGGTCCACCGGGGCCCGGCTGAGCGCGCTGCGGTCCCGGTTCGCGCCGCGCAACGAGGAGCACGACTCGAAGACCCGCCGGGCGGCCGAGCGGTTCACCCGCGGGCTGCGCCGGCCCGGCCCGCTGGTGATCCTGCTCTGCCGCTTCGTGCCGGGCGGCCGGATGGCATCGGGGTACCACGCCGGCCGCACCGGTTATCCGATCCGCCTGTTCGTGCTCTACGACGGGCTGGCCGCGCTGGGCTGGGCCAGTTACGGCGGACTGGTCGGGCACCTCGGCGGCACCGCGATCACCCAGTCCGCCTGGCGGCTGTTCGCCGTCGCCGCCACCGCCGCGGTCGTCTTCGGCACGGCCGGCTGGATCCTCGCCCTGTTCGGGGGCAAACCCGTCACTGAATCTCGTGCTGCATCAGTTGACGAGCGGCCTCAGCGATCGACCCCGACAGCGACGGATAGATCGTGATGGTGTGCGCCAGCTGATCGACGGTCAGGTTGTTCTCGATCGCCATGGTGATCGGCAGGATCAGCTCGCTCGCCTTCGGTGACACCACCACGCCGCCGACGATCTGCCCGGTCGCCGGCCGGCAGAACAGTTTCACGAAACCGTCCTGGAGCCCGGCCATCTTGGCGCGCGCGTTGCCGGTCAGCGGCAGCATCACCTGACGGGCCGGGAACCGGCCGGAGTCCACCTCGTTCTGCGACACCCCGACGGTGGCCAGCTCCGGGTCGGTGAAGACGTTCGCCGAGACGGTGCGCAGCCGCAGCGGGGCCACCGCCTCACCCATGGCGTGCCAGATCGCGATCCGGCCCTGCATGGCCGCGACGCTGGCCAGCGGCAGCACACCGGTGCAGTCACCGGCCGCGTAGATCCCCGGCACGTTGGTCCGCGACACCCGGTCCACCGTCACGTAGCCGTGCTCGGAGACGTCCACCCCGTACTCCCGCAGGCCCAGCTCGGCGGTGTTCGGGATGGCGCCGACGGCCATCAGCACGTGCGAGCCCTCGACCACCCGGCCGTCGGCGAGGGTCACCCGGACGCCGTCGCCGGTGTTCTCCACCGCGTCACCACGGGACTGGCTGAGAATGGTCATGCCCCGGTCGCGGAAGACCCGCTCGATCGCCATCGCCGCGTCGGCGTCCTCGTGCGGCATCACCCGCTCGCGGCTGGAGATCAGTGTCACGTGCACGCCCATCGCCAGGTAGGCGCTGGCGAACTCGGCGCCGGTCACCCCGGAACCGATCACGATCAGGTGCTCGGGCAGCTCCTCCAGATCCCACACCTGCCGCCAGTCCAGGATCCGGTCGCCGTCCGGCCGGGCGGTGGGCAGCACCCGCGGGGTGGCGCCGGTGGCCAGCAGCACCGTGCCGGCCTCGACCGGGTAGGTCTCGCCGCCCTCCGGGGTGATCAGCACCTGGTGGGTGTGGCCGAGCCGGTCCTCGCCGAGGCGGGCCCGGCCGCGGACCACGTCCACCCCCGCCTTGATCAGCTTGGTCTGGATGTCACCGGACTGGGCCAGCGCCAGTCTCTTGACCCGCTCGTTGACCGCCTTGGCGTCGACGGTCACCCCGTCCAGGCCGGGCGAGCGGATCCCGAACCGCTCGTCGTAGCGCAGCCCGGTCACCACCTCCGAGCTGGCGATGAAGGTCTTGGACGGCACGCAGTCGGTCAGCACACAGGCGCCACCGGGCCCGTCCGCCTCGACGAGGGTGACGTCGGCGCCGAGCTGCGCCGCGACCAACGCCGCCTCGTACCCTCCCGGTCCCCCACCGATGATCACGATCCGACTCACGACTCAAAACCTCCAAAAGCGGCAACCGATGCCGAACAGTTGTGCCGACACGCACTTCTCATATTCTCACCACCGCCCGCTACGACTATCGTCGTCGCCGTGCGTCACTACGCCGCGTATGGCTCGAACCTGGATCCCGCCCGCATGCGGGCCTACTGTCCGCACTCGCCGATGGTCGGCGTGGGGTGGATCGAAGGCTGGCGCCTCACCTTCGCCGGTGAGGGAGATATGGGCTGGGAGGGGGCGGTCACGACGATTGTCGAGTCGCCCGGAGACCGTGTCTTCGTCTCCCTCTACGACGTCCACGCCTGGGACGCGGCACAACTCGACGAGGTCGAGGGCGTGACTGCGGGGGCGTACCAGAAGGTCACCGTCCGTGTATCGACGCTCGACGGTGACGTACCCGCATGGGTGTATGTCTTCGCCGGGTACGAGGGCGGCCTGCCGACCGCGTGGTACCTGTCGGAGATCGCCAACGCGGCCGAGAAGGCCGGCGCGCCCGACGACTACGTGGCCGATCTGCGCGGCCGCCCCTCGGGGACCGCGTCACCCGAGGTCTAGATCGTGGTGCGGTAGATGTTCGCCCGGTACAGCGCGTCCATGCCGACCTTGAAGTACAGGCTCGCGGCGTCGGTCGGATTCTCCAGATCGACGCCGAGCCCGGCCTTCGGGCGACCGGCCCCGGCGTAGGCGGCGAACGCGCGGCGCAGCAGCGCCTCACCGACACCCCGCTTGCGGTACGCCCGGAGCACGGCCAGGTGCTTGACCCAGCCCTCGTCGCTGTCCTCACCACCGTCGCTGCTCTGCAGGACACCCACCACACGGCCGTCCACCTCGGCGACGAACCACTCGCCGAACGGCGTGCCCGGCCGGGTGATCTGCTCGTGCCAGCCACCGAACGGGATCGCCCGGTGGTCGGAGTCGGCGAACGCCTCCTCGATCACGGCGTGGAAGACCCGCAGCTCCGTCGCGTCCCCGGCCCGGACCGGGCGCACGGTGACCCCGGGCGGCGGCTCGGGCGCGACCGGCGAGACCCCGGCCAGCGACATCTGCATCCGGGCGAACTGTTTGAGGAAGACGAAGCCGGCCTCGGTCAGCGCCGCGATCAGCTCGGTCTCGCCGGGGATCGCGCCGGCCCGCACCTCGTAGACGTCGTGGCCCAGCTCGTCGGCCCGCTCCCGCATCCGGCCCATCAGCAGCGCCAGCAGCGGCCGCAGCGCGGGCTCGCCGTCGCCGGGCCGGAAGTAGACGTTGGCCATGTCACGGGCGCCGCCGGTGGAGTTGCCGGGGAAGGCCCAGCCGGCGATCCGCCCGGCGCCGTCGAGGGCGAGCCAGCAGTCCCGCGCCATGTCGGTGTTGGGGTTGGTGAGGTCGTCGCGCACCTCGTCGGCGCTGTAGTCCGGCTCCCCCACCGAGGCGACATCACTGGCGTGCACCAGCTCCAGGATCGCCGGAACGTCGTCGAGGGTGGGCCGGCGTGTGGTCCAGCCCGGGGGCAGCTCGCTCATGCCCCGCATCGGAACACGCCCCGTTCCCCGCTCACAACCGAGTTTCGCCCGGGGCCGGGCCGACCTACCATCGGGCTCATGCAGCCGCGCAGCGAGCGAATGAGCCGCCCCCACCCGGGGCTCCTCGCCGTGCGCTGACCCAGACCACGACCAGGCCCGGTCTCCACGGGCCGCGTCATCTCCCGTCGGGGCTCCGGCCGGACGGGAGAGACATGACCACCTTCTACGTCACGACCGCCATTCCGTACGTCAACGCCGCCCCGCATCTCGGGCACGCCCTGGCCCGGCTGCGAGCAGTTCTACACGGCGGCGGAGCTGCCCGGCGGGCTCTGCCCGGAACACCGGGTGCCACCCGATCCGGTCGCCGAGGAGAACTGGTTCTTCCGGCTGTCCCGCTACACCGGCCGGATCCGGGAGGCGCTGGAGAGCGGCCGGGTCCGGATCGTGCCGGCCGCCCGCCGCAACGAGGTGCTCACGCTGCTCCGCGACGGGCTGACCGACATCAGCGTGTCCCGGCCGGCCGCCCGGGCCGCGGGCTGGGGCATCCCGGTGCCCGGCGATCCCGGCCAGGTGGTCTACGTCTGGTGGGACGCGCTGGCCAACTACCTGACCGCATTGGGGTACGCCGATCGGCATCGCTGGTGGGGCCCCTCCGGTGAGCGGGTCCACGTGATCGGCAAGGGCATCGTCCGGTTCCACGCCGTGCACTGGCTGGCGCTGCTGCTCTCGGCCGGGCACGAGCTGCCGACCGGCATCCTGGTGCACGACTACCTGACCGTGGACGGCGCGAAGCTGGCCAAGAGCGCCGGCAACACGGTCGACCCGGTGGAGCTGACCACCCGGTACGGCACCGACGCCGTCCGCTGGTGGCTGCTGCGCGAGCCGGCTCCGCTGGGTGACACCGACTTCACCGTCGAGCGGCTGGTCCGGCGGGCCGATCACGATCTCGCCAACGGTCTCGGCAATCTGGTCCACCGGGTGCTCGCCCTGGCCTGGCGACTGCGGGACGGCTGGATCCCGGAGACGGGCGTGCCGCCGGGACGCCTCGGCGAGGTGGGCGCGGCCCTGCCCGGCACGATCGACAGCGCGCTGTCCGACTTCGATCTCCGGGCGGCCACCGGCGCGCTCCGGGCAGTCGTCGAGGAGGGCAACCGCTGGATCGAGGCCGAACGCCCGTGGGATCCGGCCGCGGCCGACCGCCTCGACACCGTGCTGGGCGGGCTGATCGCCGTCCTCCGGCTGCTCACCGTGGAGCTGGAGCCGTTCCTGCCGTCGGGGGCGGCCCGGCTGCGCGACCTGCTGCTCGCCGGCGACCGGGTGGCCCGCCCGGCACCGGCCTTCGCCCGCCTGGACAGCGCCCGGTGACGGGTCTCAGCAGGTGGTGGCTCAGCGGGCCAGGCGGTGGCTGAGGGACTCCAGCAGGCCGGCGAACTCGATCCGCTCCGGCTGCTCCAGGGCCGCGTAGGCCTGCCCGGCCAGCGCGTCGGTGACCGCGTCGGCCCACAGCAGGCGGCGGATCAGCGGGCCGGCCGGCGGGTAGGGCGCCTGCCAGCCCAGCGCCACCGCGTCGGTCTCCCCCTCCGGGCCGGCGATGATCGCCTCCAGCGGGGTGAGCCCGCTGGCCCGGACCGCGATCACGTGCACTCCCTGCCGGTGCTCGTGCAGCAGGTGCAGCAGCATCGCGGCGCGGGCGCCGGGCTCGCTGCTCGGCGCCGGCATCGCCCGCCACGCCGCGAAGAGCGGCAGCCCGGCGGTGTCGATCCGGTCGACGACCCGCTGGGCGAGATCGTGCAGGCGGGTCAGCCGGGGGAAGCCGCCGAGGTTGTCGGCGCCCCAGTTGCACAGCTCGCCGAGATGCCATCCGGCCACCTTCGCCGGGGCGGACGACTTGACCGCCGCCTCCCAGCCGTCGGTCACCGCCTCGGGGGCGATGAAGGCCAGCGCCGCGGCCACCGTCTCCGGCCGCACGTCGCCGAGCGCTCCGGCCCGGGCGGAGACGTGGTACGCCCACCCGGAGAGCCCGAGCAGCCGGGCCCCCTGCAGGGTGCGCGGTGATTCCGAGAAGGCACGGAGGATGGCGGCGAGTCCCACTCGGGCATTGGCGGCGGCCTGTTCCGGGGTCACCCGCCCGATTCTGCTCCCCTCGACCGTCTAAAGAAAACGCTCCCCGGCATCAATGCCCGTTCGCGACCTCATCGAGCGCCGCCTGTGCGTCGCCGACCCGGCGCCGGGCCTCGGCGGCCTGGCGTTCCGCGGTCCGGCGGGCCTGCTTGCGCCGGGCCACCTCGGCCACCGCCGCGGCCCGCCGCCGTTCCAGCTCGGCGAGTTCCGTGTCCAGGTCCTCGACCAGGTGCTCGGCGTCGCGTTCGGCGTCCTCGGCCCGGCGCAGCTGGGCGTCGGCGCGCCGCTCGGCCGCCTCGGCCGACCCGAACTCCCGCTCCAGCTCCCGCCGGCGCCGCCGCTGCTCCGCGGTCTCGACCGAAGCCGAAATCGAAGCCGAAGCCGAAGCCGGAGTCGGAGTCGAAGCCGAAGCCGGGGCCGGGTCCGGAGTCGAAGCCGGAGCCGGGTCCGAGGACTCGTCATCACCGGTGATCAGGCGCAGGCGAGGGCGCGGCACCTCACCGAAACCCGCGTAGCTGACCGCCCGGATCAGCCGCCCGGTCCGGATCTGCGCGGCGATCTCCGGCTCGGCCAGCGCCGCGGTGACGGTCGCCTCCACCTCGGCCAGCGGCAGTTTGCCGCCCGCGGCGCCGGCCTCGACGGCGAGCTTGCGGGCCGCCTCGACCAGGGTGGTGACGAACCGCCGCCGATGCTGGGACAGCTCCCGCATCTGATCGCCGCGCAGGTCCCGCTGGGCGGCGCGCAGGGCCTCGGCGATCTCGGCCAGCTCGTCGAGCAGCTCGGGCCGCCGCAGCGCCACCAGGTTGACGATCCAGGCCGCCACGGTGGGTTTCTTGAGCGCGGCGATCCGCCGGGCGGTGTCCCGGTCCCCGGCGGCCCGCGCGGCCTCGACGGCGGCGGACCGGGCGGTGACGAAGCCGTCCGGCGGCGCCTCGTACAGCCGCCGGACCGTCCCGTCGGCGTCGGTCACAGCACGCTGCCGGGCGCCACCTGCCGGTAGGTGGTCTCCGAGAAGTTCTCCAGGTGCTTGCCGTAGACGGCCGCGCCCCGCTCGTTGAGCAGCCCGTCGTGCAGGGCGAAGGCCCGCTCCGGTTTGACGCCGCGGACGAACTCCAGGGACTGGGCGACGGTCGCCCACGGCGCGTTCAGCGGTGCGAACAGCGTCTCGACCGGCTCGTCCGGCACCACGAACGAGTCACCCGGGTGGTAGAGGTTGGCGCCACCGTCGGAGATCAGGAAGCCGAGATTGGCGAAGACCGGCACGTACGGATGGATGACGGCGTGCTGTCCCCCGTACGCCCGGATCCGGAGACCGGCCGCCTCGAAGGAGTCGCCCACCGCGACCGGGACCGTCGCCTCCGCCACGTCGGCCAGCAGGGCCAGCACCGCCTCGTGCGCGTGGATCCGCAGTGCCGGGTTGCGGGCCACCGCCGCCCGCACCGCGGCGACGTCGATGTGGTCGAAATGCTCGTGCGTGACGAGGATCGCATCGGCACCGTCCAGGGCGGACGGTTCGGAGAATTCGCCAGGATCTACGACGAGTACCCCCGCGCCTTCGATGCGTAGGCAGGAATGCGTGAACTTCGTGACGCGCACGGGACCCCTCCGCTGCTGATTCGTGACCGCTCATCTCGCAGTCTGCCGGAACCGGGACGTGCCTGCCGTACGTCCCACGGTCAGTGATGACGTGAGATCGGAGCTGCCATGAATAAACGGGGACTCACCGCGGTGCTGCTGTCCGGGCTGCTGCTGGCCGGGTGTGGCGCGGACGACAGCGATTCCACCGCGAGCTCGGCCGCTGAACCGGCGGTGGCACAGGCCGACCGGGCGGGTGGCGCCGCGGCGGAGAAGGCCGCGCCGGCGGCCGGTGCGGACGTCCCGGCCCAGGCACCGAACCTGCGGGTCGACCAGCGTTCGATCGTCTACACCGGGTCGATCACGGTGCGGGTGGACGACGTGACGGCGGCCGCCGCGCAGGTGACCGGGATCGCGGCCGGGTCGGGCGGATTCGTCAGTGGTGACGAGCGACACAGTGGCACCGGTTCGGCCACCGCGAACATCCAGCTGCGGATCCCGGCCGACAAGTTCAACTCCGTCGTCGACCAGGTCGGCAAGCTGGGCAAGGAGGAGAACCGCGGGATCAACACCGAGGACGTCACCGAGCAGGTGGTCGACCTGGACGCCCGGATCGCCGTGCAGAAGGCCCGGCTGGAGAGCGGCAAGCGCCTGCTCGCCGAGGCGAAGTCCCTGGACGACCTGGTGATGCTGGAGCGTGAGGTGGCCAGCCGGGAGTCCGACCTGGCGTCGCTGGAGGGCAAGAAGCGCCGGCTGGACGACCTGACCGCGCTCTCCACCATCACCGTGGTGCTGCTGGATCCGGAGGCGGTCCGCGACGCCGGGGACGACGAGCCGGCCGGGTTCCTGGGCGGGCTGGCCGGCGGCTGGAACGCGCTGCTGATCTCGATGGGCGTGCTGCTGACCGTGCTCGGCGCGCTGCTGCCGTGGATGATCGCGATCGGCGTACCGGCCTGGCTGATCCTGCAGGGGGTGCGACGCTACCGCCGCCGCACCGCCCCGGCGAACCCGTAGGTTCGTGGGGGGGGGGGGGGGGGGGGGGG